>JAEDCY010000025.1 GCA_016293915.1 Treponema sp.
ATTCTAATATATTTTAGAATTTTTAAATAGTAGGTTCCTTAAGTTGATGATGTTGCGCAACGCCCCCCCCGGAGATTATTATGAAAATCAAATCAAGTTTTTCCAAAGCTCTTTCACTTTCAATTCTTTCAACCACAATCACTTTCACAACTTTTGCACAATCAAAAAAAATCAACACTTCCCTTTCTGCAATGGATCTTGCAAAAAAGATGGAATGCGGATGGAACCTTGGAAACTCACTGGATGCCCGAGACAACTGGTCTGCACAATCCAAAAAGTTTCCTTTTAATCAGGGAGTTGGTTCTGAAGCCGTATGGGGTGAAGAGATTACCACAAAAGCAATTATCGAAACTGGAATCAAAAACGGCTACAAAACAATCCGTCTTCCTGTAACCTGGTGCAATCACTTAGTCGATACTAACTATACAATTGATCCAAAATGGATGGCTCGCGTAAAAGAAATTGTTGACTGGTCAATCGATGCAGGTTATTACGTAATCTTAAACGAGCATCATTCTGTTCACGACGACATGAATAATCCGCTTAAGCACTGCGAGGGCTACATTGTACGCTCAGGCGACGAAAAAGAAACTAAGGCATTTTTGCAGGCAATCTGGAAGCAGATTTCAGAAACCTTCAACGACAACTATGATGAGCATCTGATTTTTGAAACAATGAATGAACCAAGAAACTCTGCTCACGAACACTGCTGGAATCCTCAGCCAATAAACTGTAAAGAATGTAAAGCTGATGTAAAACTCTTAAATGAATTAAACCAGCTGATTCTGGACACAATTCGTGCAAGCGGAGGAAATAATGCAAACCGCTTTGTAATGATACCAGGAATGGAAACAAGCATTTCCACTGCGCTTGCAGATTATTTTGAATTACCAAAAGATTCTGCTAAAGACAAACTGCTTGTAACAGTTCACTTATATCCGCTTGATGCAGGTGGAACAGGGAAAGGGTCACATCACTTTAATTCTCAGACAAAAAATGAAATTATTAAAAACTTCCGTCTTTTGAATGAAAA
Source organism: Treponema sp. (assembly GCA_016293915.1). Lineage (GTDB taxonomy): Bacteria > Spirochaetota > Spirochaetia > Treponematales > Treponemataceae > Treponema_D. The sequence goes on from JAEDCY010000025.1 coordinate 1,034, forward strand.
GTTCTCTTCAAAAGGTATTCCTGTAGTTCTTGGAGAATGCGGAGTTTCAAGAAAAGCCGGCTCATACTGGGAAAATGGAAAAGAAAAGAAAATTACAGATTATGTAGTAACCTACGAAGACCGCCTCAATTGTTTTACTTTTCTGGCAAGCCAGACAGGAAAATACGCAATGCCTATGCTAAACTGGGACTGTGGTGGAATCGGCGGAATGGCGACAGTAGACCGTAAAAAATGCAAAATTGTAGAACCAGAATACAATGCCGCAGTTATCAAAGCCTGGCAGGATGCAAATCAAAATCCGGCAAACATAAACTCTGATTTGGTAGACGAGGAAATCGATTTAAGCCGGCTCACAATCTGGCAAAAAGACGTTTCTTCATATAACGCAAAAACAGGATTGTTACAACTTGGCGCAAACTGGAAAGGCTCAGACCTCTGGTTCGGTGACAAAGATTTGTCAGAGTATTCAAATCTCGTTCTAAATTATAAAGATGCTTCGTCTTCATTCATCATTCAGCTTGTATACACTGATGATTCAAAGAGCCAGAACTTCAAAATCTCACCAAGCAAGAAAAGCATAACAATTCCTTTTGATAAGAAGAAAAGACTTAAACAGATTTTCATCATATCGGAAAATGCATCTGTAAAAGTTACTCTTGAAAAACTTTCGTTTTCTAATTAGGAATAAGATTGTGTCTTAAATGCCATTCGTCGAGGATTTTCTTTTCCTCTTCGGATGGCATTTTGTTTTTATCACCCAGTTCCTGAATTATATTCTTACCCCATAGCTCTATACAGATTTTATATTTTCCTTCTTTTTTTGCACAAACAATTGTGCATTGTTTTTTCAGAATACTTTCATCATAAGAAGCTACACAGTTATGAAGACTGCAGCCTATTTCGCAAAGCTGGTAACTATCTTTAGGAAGAATAAAATCATAACCACTGATGCTGTCGCAGAGAGTCTGTTGTGCCAGAGAATATTTGAATACTTTATTTTTATGCTGGCACTGGTAAGATATTTCTGCAAGGGCATCATGATTTACTCTTGTAAAGCCATCATAAAGAATATCCTTGATAAGATTTTCCGGAAGTTTATAGAAATAGCGGTAAAACATATCCAGGGCATCTGTAAAGCTCATATCATTGGCACCTTTGAAAAGTATATTTAACGTTGCTTTCTCTCCCCGCCTTTCAATGCAATAACGGGTAAAAAACGTGATAGACTCATCAATTGACTGGAAGACCTTACAAAACTCTTCATCTTCAATAACGCGGTTATAAAGATTGATATCCGTAAAACCACAGTCCTTTAAATTCACAAATACTACAATTATATTCGGACGTCTGGCAAAAGTACGTCGTAGAGTTCTTGTATTTCTGATTTCTAAATAGCTGCAGACTTTTTTGAAAATGGACAAATCACTTCTTGTATAATCAAATGATTTTAATCTTGTTTTAAGATTAGGATTATTAAGAACAGTCCAAAGCCCCGGCTCATAAGGCATCATAGTAAGTCTGTACATTTCAAAGAGACAGCGTTTATTGGGACTGTTACGATAACGCTGGCATAGTCTTTCATAACTGATATTTGTAAAAGAAGAAACTATCTTTAGAAAAGAATAAAAAATATGGTCAGTAAGATTCTGCGGTATATAGCGTTCTTGAAAACCTTTAAGATACATATTGAAGAAATGATAGCTTTCTTTAGAGTACTTCCACTTTTCACGAGTCAGATTATCATAACTGTAAGAAAGCACCTTACCCTTTTGTAAATCAAACAAAAGATAATAATCATATTGTAAGTCTTTTCCAAAAAGAGTCTGTATATGGATTCTAAAAGTAAGATTTTCAGTATTAGTTTCCAGATAAAGTCCAAAAACTGCTTTACTCAGTTTATTTTCATCCTTCAGATTTGCCCTGTCAAATTCATAACGCTGTCTGGCATATCTATGTTCCAGATAAGCAGACATCTGCTTAAAATCAAAATCTTCAATACATATCTCAGAATTGTTTTCATATTGTCGTAGTGGATCATAACTAACTATCGATAGTTTGGGAAGAAAAGAAGTTCGAACAACTTCCACTGGAAGAAGGTTTTGATTTGCTGCAACAAATGCATTATAGTTTCCATCATAAGCTTCCACTTTCCCTATAGCATTGTTGTAATATAGTGCCTGAGGATAGAACTTATTTGGAAGCCATACCGGAAGAATTACTTTTGGCTGTGCGGAAAATTCAAAATCCGGGCTTCCAATTTTTCTGTAAAAATATTCTGTCATTTATTCTCTCTCTTAATAATCTTTGACGATTACAATTTCTCCTTCTCTTTCAAGTTTCATTGCTGCTTTTATGATTTTACATTGAGCTTCTTCAATATATATCTGGCTTACAGGCCCCATAAACTCAATATTTTCTTTTAACAGAGAAGCAGCTCTTGGCGTCATATTCCGAAAGATTTTCTGCTTAATTTTTTCATCTGATTTTTTCAAAGCAAATGTAATAACATCCATATCAACTTCCCGCAAAAGCCTTTGAATGGACCTGTCATCAAGGCAACTCAATTCATTAAATGAAACAGCAAAGTTTTCAATATGCATTTGAAGAATCGGGTTTGCTTCGAAAAAGGAATCCTTGTAAAAGAACATGGCAGAAATTTCCAGAGGAGAGAGATTTTCTACAACCTCTTCTGCCATAGTTCTTCCATACCAGCCTGTTCTTTTATAAACATAAGCAGCCTCAACAACAACCTCCGGCGAAGTACGGGTATTTGTATCTGATTCAAGCTGTACTCTGATTTCGTCACGAAGCTCTTCAGGCAATTTTTTCAGGACTTTTTCCGTTCGCTCCGGACCAAGATAAATAAGAAGATTTACAAGACTTTTCTTATAGCCCCCTGTAATGTAGTCTTCTATCATTTCCAGAGACTTTTTGTTTATATCATTAAAGCGTTTCCGCGCAACACCTTTTGCATATTCAAAAGAGTCTGCTATGTCCATCTCATCATCCATAATTCACTCCTCAAATCAATAAATTAAAATATATGTTTTTGGAGTACAAAGTTTTTAATGAATTTTAAAAAAAATAAAAGAATTTTTTAATATAATTACATTAACACTATACAATTATATTGTTTTATTCAAAAAAAATTGAAAAAAATACAAAATTGTTAAAAATTATTTTCATTTAAAATGGTCTCGGCACCTATATTTCAATTATTCCTTTTTTTCTTTAATCATTTTTTTATAACACAGGAGGCATTTATGACAATCAATTCTGTCAACATTCTTTTCAGCTGGTACGATGAAGACGAAAAGCTTCTTAAAGAGCTTAAGAAAAGAGCTGATGACGGCAACCAGGAATGTCTGGCTGATTTTATCGGAATCCAGACAGAGCTTTTTACAAACGAAGATGAAGTTAAGGCGAATCTTGCAGCCCTTAAAAAACTATCTGATCAGGGCATTTCCCGCGCAAGTCTCGTTCTGGGCGTTCTCTATAATGAAGGTCTCTGCAAGGATTCAAAGGTAAATGATTCGGAAATTTTCATTGAACAGGATTTCGAAACCTCAGATTTATATCTTGAAAGAGCTGCCAAAGAAAATAACCCCGTTGCACTCTTTATGCTGAGTCTGCACACCTGGTTCCGGCACTCTGTTTTTGATTACAGTGATGACGAAGAATATCCCTGCCAATCTCCGAATAAAGAAGATTTTGAAAAAGGTAAAAAATGGATGGAAAAATTTATCTCTCTTGCCAGTGATAACTCCCTCGATGAAGAATCTCGTGAATACATTCAAAAGCATATGCCTCTTGTTCAAGGCTGGCTTAAATCTTTTGAAGACTAGTAAAGGAGTAATCAGAATATGCAGAATACAATTAACACAGAAGAACTTCTCGAAGTACTCAAGGTAACTCCTCCGGAGCAGAATATCATGCTGGCGGGAAACCATGGTATTGGTAAGTCGCAGATTATCACAGACTATTTTTCAAAAAAGAAGATGAAGGTAGTTACCCTCTTTTTGGGTCAGATGAGCGACCCGGGTGATTTAATCGGTCTTCCCCATTATGATGAAGCAACAGGTCTTACAACCTTTAGTCCGCCCTACTGGTTTCCTATTGATGGAAAACCTATTGTACTTTTCCTCGATGAATTAAACCGTGCCCGCCCGGAGATTCTGCAGATAATTATGGATCTGACTTTGAATAAAAAACTCGCAGGCCGTCCCCTTCCCCAAGGAAGCCGAATTGTCTCTGCAGTAAATGCCGGGGACGAATATCAGCTGACAGACCTGGACCCGGCTCTGGTTTCGCGCTTTAACATTTATACGTTTAAGCCCTCTTCAGACGAATGGCTCAAATGGGCAGCTAAAAAAGGCTTTGATTCAAGAATTCTTCATTACATCAAATTAAAGCCAAACCGGCTCGACTGTTACAGAGTTGATGAAGAAGATTCAAATCTGACAAAGACTCCGGACCGTCGTGCCTGGGAAAAGGTTAATGATATTCTTAAATCAATTCCAGAACTCAAACCAGTTCATAATAAAATTCTCACCGGCGTAATTGGCGAACTAACTGCCGTAGATTTTATTACGACAGAATCCACCCGCGAGAAAAACAAAGTTTCCGCACTTGATATTCTTGAAAAGGGTGAAGAGGTTTTCATTAAGCTATCTCCATATCAGATTTTTGAATATTCAGAAATCATTGATTCTATTTTTGATATTCTGAACAGCTCAGATTCTATTCCGATAAAGACCTCAAAAACCTATTCAAAGAACCTTTGTGCATTTACGGCCTGGCTCAATGAAAACAGAAAATATGAAACGCTTGCTTATTTTACATCGCTTTATACAGATTCAAATTATGAGAATGCGAAAGCTTTTCTTCAGACTAAATGCCCGGAAATATCTGAAACAATTTCGCAGTTTGTAAGTAATTATGATGTTAGTGCATAAAACGGTAATTGAGCCGCGCAACGGTGGTTGAGCTTGTCGAAACCACCACACAGTCCATAGGAGCTAAAATGTCAGAAGCTGATTTTCAGAAAATATTCGAAGAACTCACAATGCCCTGGTTTTACAGCAATCCGCTTTTCTTCAGACTCTTTTGTATGCAGAAGCTGAATGCAAATCCTCTGCTTCAGATTCCTTTCAGAGTCGGCAAAAATCTGATTGAATACAATCCAAAGATTATAGCTCAAAAAAACAGAGATAACATTCGTAAGGATTTGATTCTCGAACTTACAAGAATCATTCTGCATCATCCATTCCGCCACCCGGAAAATGACAAGGATTTTGATATTGAACTCTGGTACGAAGCAAGTACGATGACCATTACACAGCAGGGGGTTGCTGTACATGGCTTTCAAAAAGATATGGATATTGAATATTACTACAAGCAGCTGTGTAAAGAAAAGAATGGGAACATGGACGAAGATGAAAATACTGAAAGCCTCCCCTTTTCAGATATAACTGAATCAGATACTGAAACCTGTTTTGAAAGTGGCACTTCTACTTCTGATATGTTCAATACAACTGCTTCCAGTTTTTTCAGTGAAGAAGATTCAAAGACAGGTCGTGGTCAGGATGCCAGGAGTGATGAAGTGTCAAATAAATTGACTGCGGCCAGTGACACTAAAGAAGCGGAAAACGAAACAGAGGCGACAGACTCAAATCCATCTGACGTCGTAAATGACAATGCAAAAGAAGGCTCAGAATTATGGTCCTGTGACGACAAGGAAGCTTCAAAAGCTATAGACAATTTCATGAAGGAAAATAAGACCTTATGGGGAAGCCTCCCGGATAATGTTGAAAGCCTGCTTTCTTTGTTAAATGCTAAAAGAGCAAGAATTCCTTCCTGCATAAAACTTCTTGAGTATTTTAAGGCGATTAATAACTCCTGCTACTCTCTTACAAGAATGCGTCCAAGCCGCAGATTTGGATATTCTCAGATGGGTAAAAAACGCCGGCCAGAGCCGGGTAAGATTCTTGCAGGCATTGATGTAAGCGGTTCAATCGATGATGAACAGATTCTTAAATTTTATCACGCAGTAAGTAACGTTTTTGACAGAGGGATAAAAAATGTTGAGATATTTCAGTTTGATACAGAACTAAAAACTCCAAAACCTCTCCCCTTCAAAAAATGTCTGCAGATAAAAGTTCTGGGGCGTGGAGGAACTTCTTTTCAAGTTCTTTTTGATTACGCAATAAAACATCAGCGGGATTATGACGGGCTGATTATTTTTACAGACGGCTGTGCCGCAGAACCAAAAATTCATCACAGGCTAACAACGAAAGTTTTATGGGTTTTGAATGATAAACAATCTTTTTACTTACATAAGGAAAGCTTAAATAAAACGGGATTTGTTACGGTTTTAGCATAACTGATGTGGTGGTCCGCGCAGTTGTCCGGGAGAAAAAAAAATGAACGAAAAAAATAGTGTTACTGTAAAGCTTGAATGGTCGTGTGAAGCATATACTGCAGAACTTGTCCCATTAAAAAGAAAATCAATTTACGGGGACCGCAAAGTTATTGCCATTGATAAGGAAGACAAAGAATGCAGCCGCATTATGTATGATGAATCAGATATGACCTTGTTCCCGAAAAAATCTTTAGGTATCTGCAGACTGGATGAAGAAGGAAAAATCTATTCAGGAAAAGAAAACAAGGAAGAAAGGCCTGTTTCTGAATACAGCGACTATTGGAAATTTAATGATTGTTTACATGAAATCCCGGAAGACAAAAGGGGGCTCGGTCCTTCAAATGCAAAAGCAGTTTATACGCTGAATGGCGGTGACACTCTTATTCTGAGCAGGCTTATCGGCGAAAAATTATTTTTGTATAAAGGTAGCGATTTAGTTTTTCAAAGAAAGGGAACTATCTTCTGGATAAAACCTGAAAAAGAGGTAAGGCCTGGTGAATTCGCAAAAAGAGGAAAAGACTATCAGCCGGATGACCAGCCTATTGTATCTGACATCACAGATCTGGATGACATTGATTTTGATATGTTCTGATAAGGGGAGGAAGCTGAATGAAACTGATTTCTATCGGTGACGGCAGGGGCAAAAATGCGATGGTAGGGATTGCGCCTTTCTATCGAAAAATTGAAAAGGAAGAAACAAGTACAGCCATATCACATCGTATTGTAAAGACGACTCTTAAGACAAGTATTTCTGCTCTGGAAGAAAAATCTCAGCACGAGGTCGACCAACTTTTTGAAAATCTTATAAAGGGCGACCCGGAAATTGATTTGAAAGAGGAAGGCCGCTTTACCGGTAAACTGCACTACACCTGGACAAACGAAAAAAATGAACTTGTTTCAGATGTAAGATTTAAGGAAGAGATTTTTTATTCTGACGGAAATCTGAGGGAGCAGAGAGCCTTTAATACAAGTGAAGCAAATATCCAGAATGAGACTCTTCCAATCAGATGGACCGGAGTCACTATTCCTGTTTACGAAGCTATGAGACGTTACATTTTTACTCATACTTATCAGCTCTTTCATACTAACGGACTTACCTATTCTTTTTTGTTTGAGCTCGCGAAGCAGTTACATGAGAAAAAAGAAATGATGTTTATTGGCGGTGGAGCCGGAGGTTCAGATCCGATTGTACTGATGAAAGGCGGCAAAAAATACCGTGGATTTATGAGCGGCGAAATTGCATACGATAACACATCTTACCAGCTTTTGATTCATCTTACAGATATTGACCTGGAGGATTATTAATGGATCTTTTACAAAGGGTAAAGGACACTCTTGCAGCTAATGCCGAAAAGAACTTTCTCGAAAACAGCAGAAAGCTTTTTGATGAAACTGCAGTTGAATACAAACACAGACTCTCAGGGAAATTTGTTCTTACAGACCCGTCAAAAATCGCGGACATCGAAGGAAGCAATATCTGCATTACCCGCAAACTCGACGGCGAAATGCGCACAGTTTATTTTAACGGAAGCACTTCTGTAATGTTTACGACCGGAGGAAAAGAAGAAAAAGATTTTCCCTGTCTGAAAGTTTTTACGGAAAAGCTGAAGGCCGCAGGAATAAAATGCGCAGGTTTTGCCGCGGAGTTAAATTTCTTAAAAGCAGATAAAAGCCGCAGCCGGGTTTCTGACGTAATTCACGCAGTCGCAAACAAAGAGCTCCACGCCTCTCTTGCCCTCTCCCCTTTTGATATTCTTTTTATAGATGATTCAAAATGGCAGGCTGAGCATTATGAAAAGACTTATGAGAAGATGGTGGAGATTTTTGGAAAAGAGGGCCCTGTGCAGATGGAAAAGGGAACTTCTTCAAGTGACATTGCGAGGGTTTACAAAAAATGGGTCATCAAAGAAAAAGCCGAAGGTCTTGTTGTTCACACAGAACAGCCCGTCATCTGGAAAATCAAACCTCTTCATTCAATTGATGCCGCCGTAATCGGTTACACCTCTTATGAAAAGGGAGTCCGGGACCTGCTCTTTGCCGTAATGGAACCTTCGGGCATTTACAGGATTTTTGCAAGCGGAAGTAACGGGCTTTCAGACAAACAGAGAAAAATTCTGGAAGTAAATCTTTCGGCGCTCAAGGTTTCTTCAAATCTGATTTATACAGATTCTCAGGGTGTTGCTTTTCAAATGATAAAGCCGGAATTTGTCTTTGAAGTTACCGCCACAGATTTTGCAAATACAAACTGTCTTAACGACTGTTTCAAAAATTATATCGTTGAATACTCAGAAGAAAAAGGCTGGAATCTTAAAGGCAAAGTTTCCGGTGTCGCAACCTACAATCTTTCAATTGTCCGTTTACGCGAAGACAAAAAATGCGTTGAACCGGACATATCACTTCATCAGCTGCAGGACTTGTGTCCCTTCCCGAATGCAGAAAAAAACTTGAAGCCTCAGGAACTTGCCGACAGCACAATTGTTGAACGCAAAGTTTTTTACAAACAAAGCGGCAGACGCAAATATGTAAAGAAATATGTCCTTTTGAAAACGAACAAAGAAAAATCAGAACTCTACTCAAAGTATATTCTGCACTTTACAGACTACTCTTCGGCCCGAGAAGATAAAATGAAAATCTCTCTCTGGTGTTCAAGCGATATAACTGAACTTCAGGAAAAGATGGAAAAGATGATTTATAAATCAATTAAATCCGGCTGGGTCACGCAATAACTGAAAAAAAGGGGAATTATGAGTAATACAATTATCTATGATTTTGTCTCTGAATTTTTTCCTCAGCATAAGCCCTTCTGGGAAAAGCTTAACGAAGAAGAGATGGCTTTTTTTAATGTAATTCCATATAACGAAAATCAGCTCAAAAGAGTTTTGTTTAATCCGGAAGAAAATATTGAAGAAGTAGAAAAGTTCCGCAATAAAATCAAAGATCTGGAGACCATTCTTTCTCACAGAGAATGCCTTTTTGATTATTATTTTTTTAATTATCTCTCGATTTCCAGATTCCCTTATTACGAAGCACGATTTGATTTTATTTTTGCAGAGCCAGTGAAATATCAAGCGCAGATAAAAGAAGCAAAAACAATCAAAAGTTATATGAATAAAATTTATGATTTTATTCCTGAGATTTACAGAATTCATGCAAAAGATAATCATTCAAGATTCGAGCCAGTGTTCGGCAAATTTTATGAACACATTGATTCTGTAACCTTTAAATCAAACTTTGAAATTGTTGAGTTTAAAAGAAGTCAACTAAACCTTATTCCATATTTTATTAAACACAGGAATTCAAATCTCATTTCCTGGTTTGTAGAACACTACTCCGAAGAAACAAAAAGAATCAGAGAATATAAAAAGCCTGTTTCAAGCTATTATGAATTTTATGGACTGAAGGCAAATGTCTGCCGGGTAGAAGACTGTTTAAAGCAGGAAGCAGAAAAAAGAATCAGAGAACTCCTCACTAAATATAAATATTTTGATACGGAAATAGAAAAGACAGATTCTCTTTTTACCGTCAGATATTCTGCGAAAAATTCTTTATTCGGTTCTCATTGTACCTTCAAAATAAAGCTCTGCAATCTTGATGAAGATTTACAGAAATTCGAACTTACCTTACAGGAGCCTTAGGAATGACTAACATCGTAATTCCTTCAGAAGAACTTTTACGCTTTGGCGGAATAGAATATTGTATGTCACAAAAAAAATGTCTCTCATTGCAGGATTGCCAGGTTACACTTTCGGGAAAACCAGGTCCTCTGGAATTAATGATTTTTGAAAAGTATCTCAGTAAAAATAAAATCACCTTAAAAAGTCTGAAGATTGCAGATGGCAGAGAACTTTATAAAATCAATGGATATAAAGTGCTGACAGAATCAGGCTCTATAAATCCTCATTTTGAAGATAATCATAAAATTCTGAATCGAATAAATTCTGAGGAAAATCAGGAGTTATGGGCTTCTATGGTAAATACCTTTTCTTTATTCTCGATAAAGGGCCCTGTCTTCTGGAAAATAAATTACGAAAAAAACAAAGAGCAATTATTAAAGGCAGCCTCTTCGTCTGAAGATATTTCTCTAACGCAGCTTAAATTACTGTTTGAAAAAAACTGCGACTCAGGCGAAAATCTTGGCAGCAATCTTATTCTTGCTTCCGAAAAAGATCTTCCATCTGACTTCATAGACAACTCTCAAAAGCTGATTTCATCATTAAAAGAAATCACAAAAGATAAAAGAGCTCTTTATTCTGCGGCAGGTGATTTTTCTGTGCTGCTTTACTCAACAAAACTTTTTCATCCGGGGCAGGAAAAACTTTTCTTTATTCAGGTAAAAAATGGAATTGAATTTCTGGCGCCTGATCTCAACCTCTATCTCTTTTTTCCGGATTCTGAAACTCCTTTGATAGAAGCATATTTTGAATATCTGAAAAATAATTTCATAAATCTTACAAAAGAATACGCAGCCTTTATAAAAGGAAAAACTCTTAAAGACAGACTTAAAGAAAAGGAAAAAGAAAATCTTAATAACATTACTTACAACGCAAGAAACAGAATGCTGCAAAAAATCAAAAATACAAATTCTCATGAACAGTTGATTGAAAAAGCAGCAAAGAAAATAAAAGAACTTGCCGCTTACTATAATTTGAATTTGAATATTTCAAAGCACGAAGAATCATTCAAATTATTTATCACAAGCAACGACAATAATTTGAACAACAGAAGTTTTGATCTTACAGTTCAAAAACGCATTCTTATAGAAAACTACGATAACACAATGCAGATGCTGGAGAAGGAGTTTAAGAGAATGGCTTACATCATTAAATAAATTCAAAAGATGTGATACAATTAATTATTATGAGCAGAAAGGAAAAGATACGATCAGAAGCCTTAGAATTTAATATCAAAAAATTCCTCGAATGTACAAAAGAAATTAAAAATTTTAATGAACTAAATCGTGCATGGGCATGGTATGATTGCCAGAATGCATTTAATAATAATCATAAACTAACTCCTGCAGAAATTGATTACAGAGCAAAAGAACTTTTTATATATCTTGCAAATTGGGGAATGGTTGCAAGAGGATCTTTCATTATGAAGCATACATGGCGTATTCTAAAAGAGGTTGTTACAGAAATTTCCAGGAAAGAATACTATGACTTACGGAAAATAACAATAAGTGAAACTGAAAAAGATTCTCACATAAATACTATTAATTCTTTATATGAAGAAATTGCACAAATTCTTTATAAATATCATGAAGATTATAAACCAGATGATAGTGTTCAAGAAAAGAAAGACAAATCAGTTCTAAAAGTTTCAAGTGCTCTTATTACAAAGATTCTTTTAGGAACAACAGGATGTATAGTTGCTTACGATTCAAATGTTCGTAATGCTTTATCAATGTTTTCAAATCTTGATAATAATCCAGAAATTCGTGGAGCAGGAGGCTTACGCGGAAAAAGTGATTATAGAAAAGATCGTTTTACTGACATATATGATTTCTATTTCTCTTATAAAGACTCTTTTAATAAAAAAATAGAAAAAATAAACCAAGATTCCACTCATCCAAAATGGACAGTTATGAAACTTATTGATTACTGTCTATGGAATTACTGGGATACATATGGCGCAAAATATGAAGAAATAAAAAAACGGATCAGTCTTTCATAATCCTCTTCAAATCTCCAACCGGGCCTTCGGAAACTTTTTCCGGCATGAATACATGCAGCAATTCTATACTACGGGTAAGGGCTGTGTAAATCATGTTGCGGTTGATTTTGTCAGAAACCTCTTCGTCAAAAACATCAAGATAATGAGCGCGGTGGTCAATGTAAAATAGCACAACCGGAAAGTCCAGCCCCTTGCAGCTCTGAGTTGTCGCAAGACGAATAATTCCCTGCTGAGCAAAATCAAATGTACCTTCGCTTACAAGACTGCTTTCCAGATCAAGTTCTTCCTTTAGCATTACTTTAAGTTTATCCAGCTGCTTTCTTTGAGGGGCTATAAGGCAGATATTTTCACTTTCGTAGCTCAGCGTTTCAATACAAAGCTTTACAGTTTCAATCATCTGCATAAAGCCTTCGTCCTCATTTTTGCTTTCATGCAGTTCAACAGGTGGACCAAGTCTGAAGGTTTCCGGACGGTTTTCTGTATCACAAGCTTTTATGAGAGTGCGGTATTTTTCAGCAAGCTGATTAATCTGATTTGTGCTTCGGAAGTTTATATTCAAAATTCTTGTTGCACCCGAAACATCAAGGCCTGCCCTGCTCCAGGTAAAGCCCGGCTGGAAAATTGACTGGTCGTTATCGCCGGCAAGAATCACAGCCTCGCGAACAGAGCTCTTCAAAATCCGCAAAGTTGCCGCAGTTAAATCCTGAGCTTCATCAACAAAAAGATAATCTACACAAAGCTCATCCGGCACCTTAAAGTCCATAGTGGCAAGTTTATAAGCTGCAAAGGCAGAATACCATTCATCTGACTTTTCCCAGGCCTCAAAAATCTTTTCAACATAATCCCAGATTTTCTTGCGGCTTGCTTCAGTCTGTGCCTTTCTCATTCCCGTACGGGCAATCATTTCTTCACAGTATTCTTTTTTTGTAATGCATTTTGGAAGAATAAATTTATCCAGCTCAGTCCAGATATCTTTTCCAAGAGGATTCAGGCTTACATCTTCAAGCCCTTCAATTTCAACTTTTTCCAGAAGGTAAGTTAGATTTTTTTCCGGGAAGGCAGCCTTTATAATTTTTGAAATATAGGCTTCTGAAGTGGTAATGAGATTTCCTTTTTCGGCAAGCTGGATTTCTCCAATCTTCATAAGGGAAGCAATATAGCGGTTATACTTTTCCAGACTGTGAGTAAAGGTTATAAGTTTTATAGATTTATTTCTGTCGTCATCAAAAAGGGAAGCAGACTGTTCTGCCAGAAGTTTTTCCAGAGTCTTTAAAAGAACAAGAGATTTTCCGGTTCCGGCACTTCCCTTAATCAAAAAGTCACGATTGAACTTTACCTGATTTACAATCGACTCCTGCTCTTTTGTAAGATGAACCAGTGACTGCTCAAAATCATAACGGGTTCTTGTGTAAGAGGTCATGCGGTTAAGATTCTGAATATACTCTTCGGCATCAGAAAGTTTTTCCAACTGAGCCTGCAGTTCTTTCTGTACTTTAAGATTTTTCTGCTCTTCTTCATTCTTAGCCTTGCGAAGCTGATCAATTCTTTCCTTATCCTTTTTACTGGAAGTAATCTGCTGGTCATAATCAAACTGAAGCGCCTTTAGTTTTGAAGACATAGCTTCCAGCTGAGTTTGAAGCTGTCCAAGCTTAGTTACTTTTTCGAGCATATCATTATTCTGCTCTGAAAGACTTTTTATCTGCTTAATTGCCTTTTCAAGTTCGGCGGCAGTTTCGGCAGGTGATTTGCGTGAAAGCCAGATATCAAGAGCCTTTGCCATCTTTTCGATTTCGGCCTGATTAGGCAGCTTATAGTTTTTTGCAAATTCATTAAAAAGATAAATTGCTCCGATTGCCTCTTCTTCAGAACAGTCCATAAAACGGTGGCGCACAGGATTTGTTCCCTGATGATTTTTAACAAGGTCTTTAATCAGCATGTATTCACGCGGACTATTTGTTGCATATCGTGCTTTAAACATATCCAGAAGCTTTGGAAATGAAATTGAAAAATCATTCTGCTTTCCAAGCTTTTCGCGCATATAGCCTTCTATTACAGAAAAGCAGGCTAATTTAAAAAGACCTTTATCGGTTCCCTGTAATGACTTTAATCTTTGAAGTTGTTCCTTAGACGGAAGTTCCGTATTTTCTGCTACCATAGTTTTTATTATAACACATTATTAAATTTTCATACCACATTTAAACCTATTTATGAATGACAGAAGTATAAAAATGCGATAAACTGATTTTATGAATTTTGATATCAAATGGATTATTTTGGGCATTGCTATTGTGATGTACCTTCTGGTAATTATTTTTCAGGAAAAGAAAGTGTGGATGACTTCGGTTGCCGCCCTTGCAGTAATTGTGCTGGGCTTTTTAGCTCAAGGGGGAGCGCTCGCGGGAAATGTTTTTGAACCTCTCAGTGGCCTAGCAGCACTCGCCCACCACATCTTCCTCGAGCTCATCAACTGGAATATTCTTATGATTTACGTGGGCTCTATGATTATTGCAGCCCTCTTTATTTATTCCAGAGTTCCGGCCCGAATCGCCGACGCACTTGTTACAGTTTCACCAAGCACAGGAATTGCCGTTATTCTGATTCTTGCGATGACCGGCATTATTTCTATTTTCGTAGAAAATGTAGCAACTGTTCTTGTTATGGCTCCGATTGCCCTTGCTCTTTCTAAAAAGCTCAAGCTTAATCCGGTTCCATTTATGATTGGTCTTGCCCTTATGTCAAACCTTGAAGGAACTGCAACCCTCGTTGGCGACCCTCCAAGCATGATTTTTGCAAGCTATGCTCACTACAGCTTTAATGACTTTTTTGTACACCAGGGAAAGATTTCTATTTTCTTCTTTATTCAGGCAGGAATGCTTGTAGGCTGCATCTTCTTTTACTGCTTCTTCCGCAAGGCAAAGGAAAAGGCCAGCGTAGACAAAGAACCTGTAATTTCTTATCTGCCGCTCTGGCTTCTTTTAATTATGATTGCAGGGCTTGCTGTGATTTCTTTCCTTACACCGGAGCTTGGATATAGTTCTGGATGTTTTGTTCTTGGTCTGGGGCTGCTTGGTCTTCTCTGGTACCGTCTTTCACAGAAAAAGAGCCCGGCAGAAGTCTGGCAACTTGTGAAGGAGCTGGACTGGGAAACAATCGCATTTTTGATTGGTATTTTCGTGGTTGTTGGCGCCATCAGTGAAACTGGTCTTCTTGATGATTTTGCCGGATGGCTTGCTCACGTAACAGGCGGCAGCAAGTTCGCAGGCTTTATTTTGATTCTTGCCTTCTCTATCTTGATTTCGGGTTTTGTTGATAATGTTCCTTACATCATTGTAATGCTTCCTGTTGCGGGTTCTCTTGCTACAGGTCTTGGAATCCAGAAAGAACTTTTGATGTTCGCACTTTTGATTGGTTCCTGCCTTGGCGGAAACCTCACTCCATTCGGAGCATCTGCAAATGTTGTTGCAATGGGAATCCTCAAAAAGGAAGGTCATCCTATCACCTTCCCCGGCTTCTTAAAAATCAGCGCACCGTTTACAATTTTGACAACTGCCGCAGCAGCCGCTTTGCTATGGGCTATCTGGGCATAAAAAAACAGAACTGTCGGGGGGGTGACCAATAAGTTTGCCTCCTAGTGTCATTCCAAACTTGTTTCAGTGGTTTTTATCAGAGAAGCCTGGTTCCAATGCTAATCTAAAGGTTTGGGGTGTATCTACTAAACATCCTGGAGTTGAAAAAGAACTTTGTTCCGCAAGTAAAGCTGCAGCTGCAAAGTCTCAGGCCGCATCTGCAGAATATTTTAAAGGCTGGCTCACAAACCGTTTCACCGCAGTAGATAACATAATCAAAAATTTAAAATAACTAATCTTTTTTCTCCAATGGCCGAAAATTTCAATAGGGCGGTTTGGTGGTAAAGCTAAAAAATGCTTTCGCATTTTTCTTAACGCTTTGCTATTTATCACCGGCCGCCAGCGGCCTTACTCAGGAGTAAAAAATGACAAGTGCTATTGGAAATTTCAGTAATGCTTATTCATATAGCGGAGCTATTGGTGCTTCCGCCGGAAAGCTTTATGTTCCTGTAAGCCGTTCTGCCCTTCTTTATTCACACTTCGACCATGTTTCAGGTGTTGCAGCCGGAAACGGACAGCAGGGTGTTTCTATCAGCAAAATCAGAATCTTAAACTCTCTTATAGACCGAATGGCCGCAATCAAAAATCAGCCAAAAGAATCAGTTTCAGATATCAGCGACGATCAGGCTCAGGCACTCATTGAACAGTATCAGAAGCAGATTCAGCAGACCGTAGCACAGCAGTCGTTTATGCTTGCCGGAGCTCAGCCAATGGCAGGCGTGCTTTTTCAGATAGACGCATAACACTGAGCCTTGCAAGAAGGGGCTCCTCCCTCATTTGAAAAAAATCCGTTAAATCACTATACTATCCACATATTTTTTTATAGGAAGCGAAAAATGGGCGGATATTTTGGCGTTGCGTCTAAAGACGACTGTGCGTTGGATTTATTTTTCGGAGTAGATTATCATTCACATTTGGGAACTCGCCGCGGTGGTATTGCGGTAGTAACTCCGGACGGGCACTTTTCGCGTTCCATCCACAATATTCAGAACTCTCCATTCCGTACAAAGTTTGAAAACGATATGGAAGATCTGCACGGAAAATTGGGTATTGGATGTATTTCGGATTATGAGCCACAGCCTCTGCTTGTGCACTCTCACCTTGGAAACTTTGCAATCACAACAGTTGGAATCGTTACAAATAAAGACGAACTTGTAAAAGAAGTTCTTGATTCAGGTTATACTCACTTCCTGGAAATGAGCGGCGGTGAAATCAATCAGACAGAACTCATTGTTGCACTTTTGAATCACAAAGACACGATCGTAGATGGAATTAAATTCGTTCAGGAAAAAATCAAAGGTTCTATTTCCATGCTGCTTTTGACTGCCGAAGGTATTTACGCTGCCCGCGACAAGCTTGGCCGTACTCCAATTCAGATTGGACATAAAGAAGGTGCTTTCTGTGCAAGCTTTGAGAACTTTGCATACGCTAATCTTGGATACACAGATTATCATGAACTTGGTCCTGCAGAAATCGTTTTCTTCAATGCTGATAAAATGGAAGTACTGCAGCAGCCTGGTAAAGAGATGAAGATTTGTACCTTCCTCTGGATTTACTACGGCTACCCTACTGCCTGCTATGAAGGCGTAAATGTCGAAGCAATGCGCTACAACTGTGGCCGCTACCTTGCCCGCCGCGACAAAGATTCAGTTCACCCGGATGCAGTTGCCGGAGTTCCAGACAGTGGAACAGCACATGCCGTTGGTTACGCAAACGAAGCCGGCATTTCATTCACGCGTCCATTTATTAAATACACCCCAACCTGGTCACGTTCTTTCATGCCAACAAATCAGGATATAAGAAATCAGGTTGCTCATATGAAACTTATTCCTATTCAGGATTTGATTAAGGGCAAAAAGATTCTTTTGATTGACGATTCGATTGTCCGCGGAACTCAGCTTAGAGAAACAACTGAATACCTTTACAAGAGCGGAGCAAAAGAAGTACATATCCGTCCGGCTTGTCCACCACTTGTTTATGGCTGTAAATATTTGAACTTCAGCCGCTCAAAGAGCGAAATGGATTTGATTACCCGCCGCATCATCCGCGACTTTGAAGGCGAAAATGTAAGCGAAGAAACACTTGCAAAATACTGCGACCCGGACACTCCAGAATACGCAAAGATGGTAGAAGAAATCAGAAAACAGCTGCACTTTACAAGTCTGCGCTTCCACCGACTCGACGACATGCTGGACAGCACCGGCCTGCCACACGAGAAACTTTGCACTTACTGCTGGAATGGTAAAGAATAGATTGCCACGTCGCCCTTCGGGCTCCTCGCAATGACGTTGCACCTTTTATTTAGCAGTATTTCTTATTGTAATATTTTGTAAATTATACTATACTAATAAAGTGTACCACAGTAGTGGTAGGCTGAACCTCCGAATTCATAAGAACGAGGAGGCCTGCTATGACAGGATACGAAAGCATTACGCTTCTTTGTACAATTGTAACAACAGCTATTACAGTTGTATCGTTTGTCTTTGCTATACGCAAGGCTCTCGACAAAAAAAGAAAAAAACGCAAGTAGAAAAAAAGAAAGCCTACGCTAACTGTACTTTCGCGTAGGCTTTTATAAGCACTAACGGAGGTTCAGCCACATTGCCGTGGTGCACTTCCTTTTTAAATATACTATATTGTTCTAAAATGTCAAGAATAAATCATTTACCCTGCACAATCCTGAACGGAGCTGCCGGCAGCTGGTTTCTTGAATAAAGATTTACAGGAGCCGGGCTGTCTGCCCAGAGGTAGCGGAGTTCAAGCACATCTCCGAGCCCGCGCGGAACATCAACCTCAACTGTGTAATCATCTATCAGTTTAGCATCGGCTTCGATTACGCCTTCTGTACCCTTCTTGCTGTAGAGCAGGCTGAAACCGTAAACAACCTTGTCCTTGCTTTCGCTGTTCAAGTCTGCGCGTTTGCCACGCACTGTGTGAGCCACTAATGCTGAGTTTCCGCAGTCGAATCTTACTCTGAACCGGCCATGCTTAAACTCGCAGAACTCGGCCTTCGGCGAAGCAGAGATAAAGTTTTTGCCATAGGCAATTCTCAAGGCTTCTTTTGCGGCACGCGAACCGATAGTCTTTTTCTTTTCCGGGTGAAGATCGTTCCACTCGCCCGCGTCGATTGCTACAACAAGGCCGGTGTCTCCGGCGATGTCGGCAACATCAGCTTCAACCTGGCGGATATTTGCCCAACCGCCATCCTTACTTGCAATATCTTCATTCCATCCATCGCTCCAGTTAGGAAGCTGAATAATTACAAATGGCAGATTTTTTGCACCATACACAAATTTGTGACGCCACAAATCAATCATCTTAAGCAGCACATCCTTGTACTCAGCAGGTCTGCCGGCATCAGATTCACCCTGATACCACAAAGCACCGGCAATTGCATGTTTAAAACATGGAGCCAGCATAGAATTGTAAAGTGCAGTAGGAAGCCACTCAAAGAACATCTGAGGAGGACAATCACGAAGCTGAACATCCACCTTCATCTTCCATTCACCGCTCAAATCAATTCGCTCCCCATCAAGCGGGTACAAGGATTCTGTACGTTCTTCAAAATTTCTGCAGGCACATGGAGCAACAAAAGTATTATCAGTAAATAAATAATAAGGCTTTTCCTTAAAGAATCGAAGCGGCCCGTTTGCACTATTTTTCTGAACTCGAACAGCAATCACATTTTTTCCTTCATGCAAAGTTCCTTTAGGAACCGGATAGCGGCGAGGAGGATAACAATAAGGTGTACTTCCAACCTGAAGGCCATTTACCCAGACTGTATCAGCATCAACGATTGTGCCCATCCAGAGCCAGGTTTTAAATGTATCAAAATGCCGAACCTGCTCTGCGGTTAACTCAACAATTTTCTTAAACCAGTAGAAGCCTGCACTTTCTACCTTAAAATCTTCAGGCAAAGTTACAGTCTTCCAGCCATCAACTTCTTCACAAGCTTCATCAAACATCTTTTCAGGAGCAGCTGCCTTACCATAAAGCTCATCAAACCAGGCTTTCTGTTCTTCTGCGGTTTCCTTCTGTTTTGCAGCAGCCCTGCCCTCTGCCAGATACTCTACAATCTGTTTCAGATATTCTTTTTTATCGCCCATCTCTTCCAGAGCTTTCTGACTCAACCAGGAAGCAATTGGAGATCCACCCTGGCTTGCATTGATAATTCCAACCGGAACATCAAGTTCAGAAGAAAGTTTCTTTGCGAAAAAATATCCGGTTCCAGACATTCCTCCGAGAGTTTCTGGCGAAGCACAAACCCAATGAACACCACCGCTTATATTTTCAGCCTTTGTTCCTTCATCAGCATTCGACTCCCAGCCCACATCAACAATCTCATCCTTCTCGCCATCCAGTGACCAGTTAATCGGAATCGTAATCATGCGGATTCTTTCATTACGAGGCAGTTCAAAATCTTCCGGATAAGAAAACTTCATGCGCTCCATAGGAAGCTGTGCGTTAGACTGGCCCGAGCTCACCCAGACTTCACCAACATAGATATCTGTAAATTCAACGTTATTCTTATCGCAGCGAATATTCATTTCGAAAGGTCCACCAGCCTCCCCCGGACTAAATTCAATTTTCCAGTTTCCATCCTCGTCCGACTGAGTTATTGAAGTAGTGCCACGGAATTCCATAATAACGTCAGAGTATACCTCTGCCGTTCCGTAAATGCAGTTAATCTTATTTCGCTGCAGAACCATCCCCGAGCCTACAATTCCTTTGATTTTAAATGTACCTTTCAATTTTATTCTCCTGTTATGTACCGGTGGTTGAGTAGTCGCAAGGCGACGTATCGAAACCACCATATGCCTTTCTTTTAACTGTGGTTTCGATACGGCTTCGCCTACTCAACCACCCTATATCATTTTACACTAACAAAACCATTCTCTTCCACTATTTTCGTAGCGGAACCAGTCAAAATCTGAAAAGAATTTCTTTTCTTTATAGTCGCCGCCACTCACCGCAAACATACCTACTACAGTTCCAACAAAGCCACCGGCAACATCTGTACTCAAAATGCTGGCATCAATATTTTCTGCCAACAGCAACATGTTACGTTCATCAGGTCCATACTCAAAACGCAATTTTTGATGTTCGGCAACGACCCTCAGAGTTATAGTGACAACCTTACGACCGCCAGTCATTACCTCTTCTGCAAGAATAGTCTCCTCGCCTTCCTGTGTCCTTACCAGCTGCAGCACTATGATTTTTCCTTTAAGAACAATCTGAAGCCGATAATTATAGTTTTCATTCTGAAATAAAATTATGCCCGTTGTATCTTCATTTTCATCAAAATGTGCTTCCAGTCTTGCACTTGCTTCGTAACTAAAGCCAGTCTGGCGGCGCAGCAGCATAGAAATATTTCCGCTGCCAGTTACAGGTTCACCACCATAAATTCTAAGAACACCGGATTCTTCCTTACAGTTACAAAAGTCACTGGCTGGTCTGCGAAGGCTAAGCCAGTAAGGAGCAATTACATTAGAATTAAAATCATCGACTGCGGGGAAAGCAATTGCATCTGCATCATCATAATCACGCTTTACAACGTGTCCACTCAAACTGTAGGCATTTTCCACAAGTCCAGTTTCCCAGCTTGCAACTGGCCAGCCATCTTCCCATATAACCGGAACCAGAAAAGTTTCGCGCCCCATGTTACAGAAACGATGGCCTGCTTCACCATAAGGTCTGCTAGCCAGACAGCAGAGCCACCATTTATTGTCCGCACAAACAAGATCTGCATGTCCTACATTCCGAATGCGCGCAGTATTTCCGAGGTGACGGTGGGTTAAAATCGGGTTAGAAGGTTTTCCTATCCACTCGCCGTCTATCGTCTCACAGCGCGCCACACATACCGCATGATTATTACCCGTTCCGCCTTCTGCATGAATCAGATAATACATACCGTTGATTTTGTAGATATGCGGTCCTTCCGGCCAGACACAGTCGCGCAAAGCACCGCGCCAGATACCTTTTGATTCGCCATACAGTCTGCCTGTAGAAAGATCAATTTTTTGAATCCAGATTTCCCAGTTACCCTCATACTTTGGTCCCTCAGGAGCCGGCCGGGTTCCAATATACCAGGAAGTTCCATCATCATCAAAGAAAAGCGATGGATCAATACCTTCCGCTCCTTCAATCACAACAGGGTTAGACCACGGGCCTTCTGCTCTGTCTGCTGTAACAAAAAAGTTTCCGATTTTATCTACCTGAGTACAAATGCAGTAGAATTTCCCCCCATGAAAACGGATTGTTGGAGCAAAAAGCCCGCGGGAAACTCCAGCACCGGTAAAATCCAGCTGCTCAGGCCGGTCTATCACATTACCAATCTGCTCCCAGGTAACAAGATTCCTGCTCTTAAAAATGGGCAAACCCGGCAAATATGAAAAAGAAGAACAGACAAGATAATAATATCCCCCCGCCTCGCAGATAGAAGGATCCGGATAAAACCCCGGCAAGATTGGATTTATAATTCGTGCTGCCATAAATTCCTCAATGAAAGGTCATCCTGAACTTGTTTCAGGATCTCATTAAAAGATTCCGAAACAAGTTCGGAATAACTTTGCATAATACTAGAATACCACTATCTGAATTATTTTTATAGAAGGAAAGTCCCCTATTCATTGTAGAAAAATCTTCTATAAATGATACAATAATTAGCCGAAAATAATATAGAAGATATGGATAATTGTCTGAAAATTCCAAAAACCAGATTCAGCAAACTTTTAGCTTCTCTTTTTGTTTTTGCAGGGCTTTGTATGAGCGCGCAGGCAGCAGATTATACATGGACTGGAAACGTAGATAATGACTGGAATAACGCTTTAAACTGGAATCCTTCTACGGCTGTTCCGGGAGCTGCTGATACTGTTACATTAAACAATGCTGTAAATATTACACTTTCAAATAATGTTACAATAGGTAATCTGTTTATTTATACGGGAAACACAAATACAGTTACACTTAACCTCAATGGAAAAGAGCTCAATATCAATACAAGACTTAGATTAGGAAAAGATACAACAGGTCAGCTTGTTTTAAAGGGAGGCTCTCTATCTACCACTGAATTTGACACAAATGATAATGGTAATAACTCTATTTATCTCGATAATACAAATCTTTCAATTTCAACTTTACTGCTTGTAAATGGTACCGGAACTACAACTATCGATGGAACCGACTCAAGTTCCTTCACAATACCAGCAAGCTATAAAACAGATTATGGAACAGGTAACACTCTTTCTTTTACAGGTTCTATTCAGCCTACAGTTGAGAGCGGTACCTACACTATTACTTCAAGTGGAGTTCCTGCCCCTGGTGCAACTATAACAATCACTATTTCAAACCAGACCTCAGACACACCTCCTGTTCCTGTAGCTTTTACAGATATTACTTTTAAGGCAACTTTTACCGGCACTGAAGAAACTTATAAAGTCAATGGAACAGCAATAAACACCGATGCAACAACTTTATCAAATTCCCCGGCTGCCAGCACCATGACAATTACAGTAGAGTTACCACCTTCAATTGAACCAGGTAATGGTATCAGTCTTGCTTTATACGAAGGAACTACAACAACAAATCTTCTTGGAACTCCGCTCTTTTACACCCAGCAATCAGAAAACACAAGCTGGACAGGTTCTGCTGGTGACAGCGACTGGAATAATATTTTGAACTGGACTAATGGTATTCCTGCAAAAAACATGAATGCTATAATTCCAGGCGGTGCTTCTTCCTATCCAAACCTTACAAGTGATATATCTGCAGTTGCATTAAAATCTGTAAACTTAAATGCAACAGACTCTAAGCTTACCATAGGAGCCGGTGGACAAATCCAGACAGGCTCATTAATAAATAAGGGCACACTCTCAAATACCGGAACAATCAGCACCGGAGACTTTACAAATAACGCAGCAATAATAAATGAAGGAAATATTTCTATCACAAAAGATCTGACATCTACAGCAAATATCACAGGAACCGGTACCCTGAGTTTTACTGGAACCATAGACCAGATATTTACCAGCAATAACCAAACCTATACAAATATTATCGAAAATAAAAATGGCGGCAATCTTACCGTAAGCGGCAACTGCAGCATTGATTCATTTACTATCACCAAGGGAACTGCAACAATATTTTCTGGAAGGCCGGAAATTACAACCTGGTCTGATGTTGCTGGGGCCGGAAATCTTTCTTTTGCTAATGGTGCCACTTTGAGCAGCGACACAGAAATCAAAACAAGCGGCACTGTAAACCTGGCAGGAACTTTTGCTACTGCAGACCTTATAGTTACAAACGGTGCTGCAACTCTGAACGGTACCTTCAGCTCAGACTCTCTCTCCTTTACTAAAGCTGTAACGCTGGCCGGAAATACAACTATCACAAGTTCAGCAGCAAGTAAAACTGTACATTTCGCAGATGCAATTACAGGCGCTTCTAACTCGCTGTCTATAAATACAGGAGCCACACAGTTTGACGGAGATGTTTCCGGATTATCTTCTCTCTCAACAGCCGCTGCAACAATCAACTGTGCTTCAATAACAAGTAGTGGAGTCCAGACTTATAACGGCGCAATAACTATAAGTCAGAATACAATTCTTTCAGCATCCGAAATTGATTTTCTTGAAACCATTGGAAGCTCAAATAAACTGACTGTAAATGCGCCTGTTTTCAAAAGCGCTGCCACTGCTGATAATACAATCACTCTGAGTGAAATTGAATTCGCCGCAGACACTTCCATTCAAACCAATACAAAAAAACTAACATTTGATGTTACTACTATAAGTGGTGCAGGAAAAACTATCTCTCTTTCTTCAGGTTCAAAAGCTGATCTTAAAGCCGGAAGCATAGTTTCGCCTGCTGTTTCAAATTCCGGTACAATTACATGTATTGGGGCTGTTACTTTTAACGACGCTGTTGTCAATACAAACGGCGCAATTACCTGTAACGGTGCAGCAACTTTTAAGGGCGCTTATTCGGGAAGCGGTGCAAGTCTTACTCTTTCCAGCGGAACAAGTCTTTTCGAGTCAGATCTTGATTTGTCTGGTACAACTTTTTCACACTCAAACGGAACCGTTCAAATTGGAGGAAGTGCTACAGGCGAAGTAACAATTAAAGGACCTCAAACCTTCAACAATTTCGAAACATCCCGTTCACTTATAATTTGTGGCACCAACAGATTTAATGATTTTACTGCAACAAATCTAGGCGGAAAATCACTTTCATTTGAAGCAGGAAGAACTCAAAATATAAACGGTAACCTTTCGCTTTCAGGAACATCATCTTCATCTTTATTAACTCTTAAAAATGAAGGAAGCGGCAGCTGGACTATCACCTGTTCAAATCCGTCTATCTCAAATGTCAATGTAATCAATTCAACTTCTACAAACAGTATAGTTGCAATTGACAGCAGGGACTCCGGTCATAACACAAAGTGGAATTTTCCTGGCCAGGAATATACATGGACTGGTAACTCAAGTAATGACTGGAATACGGCTGCAAACTGGTCTCCTGAATCTATTCCTGGTTTTGGCACTAAAGTTACAATTAACCCCGCTACAAATCACCCGATTCTGACAGAAGCCTTGTCTCTGAATCAAACCTATAACAGTCAAGCTTATACCGGCCAAATAATTGTTGCAGAAAATGCAAAATTTGATCTGGCAGCTGAAACTCTTACCGTTGGAACTATTATAAATAATGGAACGGTTCAACTGAAAGGCGTAGCAAATCAAATTACTCTTCCATGCACAATTTCAAATGGAACTGAAGCTTCAACAGTTGAATATTATGACACCACATCAGTACTTGATTCCACAAAACTTGTCTGGGGAACCACATACAAAAATCTCATAATTAGTAAACCTGCGAGTCTGGATGATGTTGTGCTTTCTGTTTCTAATACAACAACAATTAAGCCTGGAACTGGAAAAAATGTGAGTCTCAACAATCCGGCAAACAGCTTTGGCGGCGCCATTACTTTAGATGGCGGAGCAATTATACTCAATTCTTCAAGTGATATAACAATTGCTGCAAACTCGCTTGCTGACAGTCTTTCTGTAACCTGTGCAGATGGAAAAACAATTAATATAAATAAGATTACGACAACTGGTGCCCAGACTTTTGATGGAACAGTTACAGTTGCATCAAACACAACTCTTACAGCAGGAAGCACAAGCCTCATTTATTTCAAAAAGACTGTAACAGGAAGCAATCCACTTACTATTTCTACAGCAAACTCACAGTTCGATGGAGCTGTTACCAATCTTGCCTCATTAACAACTGCAGCAAGCACAAGCTTTAATGCAAACATCAACAACGTTGGCACTCTTTCAACAGCCAAAGCCAATATAAACTGCGCTTCAGTTTCTACAACTGGTACTCAATCCTATGGAGGAGCTGTTACTGTTCAAACAAACACTGCCTTCAATGCAAGTGCCGGACAATTAATTAATTTCCAGAACACAGTAACAGGCAGCGGTTCACCTTTACCTCAAGTAACAATTCTGAATGCAAACTCTCAGTTTGATGGAACAGTCAGCAATCTTACTTCATTGACAACAGCCGCAAGTGCAAGCTTCAATGCAAACATCAGCAGTCTTGGAACTCTTTCAACTGTCGCTGCTAATATAAATTGTGCATCTGTTTCTACAAGCGGAAATCAAACTTATAGCGAAGCTGTTACTCTTGGCACTAACACAAGCCTTACCAGTAGTGCAAATATTCTTTTTGATTCAACTGTAACTGGAGCCTATACTCTTAATTTGAATCAGGCCTTATCTACAACCTTTAATGCCCCAGTTCAACTCACCGGCCTTACAGATTCAACTACTCATACTGGAACAGTAACCTTCAATGCCGGTGGAAACATTTCAAATGCAACAAGCTTCAACACAACAGCGCTTCTTACTTTTGGTAATGATTCATCAGATACTATAACTTTTGGTTCTGCTCCTGACTATGCAAATATCACACACACCGCTGGCCCAACCAGCATAACAGGAACTGTTGTAGGAGCTGACATTACTCTTGGTGACACAAGTGGCGGACCGGCTACAATTACAACTCCAGGAGTCTTCCTCCTTGCTGATGGAAAGACACTTTCCTACACAACAAGCTTTACACAAAATGGAACAGGAAACTCTGTTCTTAAAGGTGATTTTGGAAGCGCTTCTGGAAACGGCAGTGCAGCCTTTGCTCATTCAGTTCAATTAAATGCAAGCGGAGCTTCAAGTTTTGGAACAGCAGGAGACTCAATTTCAATAACAGAAAACCTCATAATCACCGCGCCTTCTGCAGGACTAACCATAAACGCTCCAACAACCGTAAATGAAAATATCGTAATGTATACGGGAGCCGTAACTGCTTCTGCAAACCTTACCGCATTGAATGATATTTTGATTCTGGGGGCTTCATATTCTGAAACAGATACTTCAACAGGAATTACTGATGAATATTCATATACAGCTTCACGCCCTACAGGCTGGAGCACAGGAAATTATAATGCAACTCAACTTCCAGACAGATTTCCTCTTCCGGCAGTTGCAAATTATTCTGCGAGTCTCCAGACACAGCCTGGAATTACTGTTTCAGCTGGAAAAAACTTCTATGCAAATCATACAGAGCTTAAAGGCGTAGCAGCAGGTCAGTGGATTCTCAAACTTCCAGACCTTACAAATCCGGCAAATGGTTATGCAGAAGCCTATTTCACAAAAGTTACAGACTGTAAGGTTATTTGTAGTGATGGCTCGGATGACGGCTCAAAGGCCCGTTTAATTACACTTGAAGACACAGATACTGACGCAGAAAAAACTACAAATACTAATGTTGATTTTGATGATTTTAAGATAACCTCAGCATTTACCGTACGCGACAATGCAATCCGAGTTGAGTTTAATCGTCCGGTAAGATATCACGGTGCAACAATTGAGCTGCTTAAATTCCATACTAACACTTCTTCACCGTCATGTAATTTCACAGGATTATATTCGGACCCTGAATGTCAGACACCATTAGATTACGATACTCAGTTATCATACTTTTATATAAAAGCTCAGCCTCAAGATGGAGCTACAATCGGAGCATGGAACACAGATGCAAGCGGTAAATCAGCTGGTGCAGCAGATGAAAAAAGTTCAGACAGACATGGCATCCATCACACAAGCCTTCCTTGTCTTGATTTCCCTCGCGCATTAAGCGGCATGAATTTTATTCTCACAGACCGCTGGGGTAAACGACTCAACAATTATAGCCAGAGGGTAACACTGGCGACAGCTGCAGAACCAGCTTACGGCTCACAGTCTTCAACTTTCGAAGTTGAAGACAAAACAGGCCCAGTTCTCTGGACCCTTCGTACTGGCCAGGAACTGCATACCGCTTACGACACAACAAAAGGAGAAGCCAGCCAGCACTCCTATGATTCACACAACTTCCTTGAATTCCGCTACTCAGAACAAGTAGACATTGGCACACACACAGCCTCATCAGTTCCAGAAGAAAACATTCAGGTAACAGATACTCTCGGTGCAATTCAGGAAAATATTTCAAGTTCTCACAATACGCTTTCGTTTGCAGGCCTTTCTAAAATCAATGTAACTTCTGGAGAAGGGCTCAAACTTTGTACAGGAAGTAATGGAAACGAAAACAAATATGTAAATGCCCTTTACAGACTGGATGAATATTCTGTCCGTCTTTCAATTGCAGGATGGACAGATGGAACCATAACAGATTATTCAGGAAACGAATATAAAAAGTGGGCCGGTTATATCGAAAGCGCAACACAGTTTACCGGAGCTGCAGCCTCTGCCATCAGTACAACAAATAATCAGGTTGTAGATTTAAGCGGAAATCCACAAATTGAATATACAAACGGCTTCCAGATTGAACCTCTTGTAATTTCAAATTCATCAGCCTCGAATGTATCAGACCTTCTTCCTCTTGAACCAGATCTTTATAGTGCCTGGGATTTATCTGCTCCAGTATTTGCCCCACTCCGTTTCTCAAAAGAATATGCATGGGGAGAACAGGACTATTCTGAAGCGGTAGGAAACACTAACGGAACTGGTTCTACTCTTGACCGCATAGACTTTCACTTCTTCGATAATACTCCAACTTATACGTCTTCTGATGAAGCTGAATGGTTTACAGAAATCGGATGGTGTAATCCGGGAAGTGAAGCCTCTAAAGAAAATCTTAAAGACAGCTCTTATACTTATTGTTCTGATATAATCGGAGGTATACGCCAGTTTGACAGCGACAGCACCCGGCGAACAACTGGTGGTATAAGAATGTCTACAAAACTTGAAGTAGGCACTTCTTTCAAATACAACTCAAACCCATACGCTGTACCAGACAAAAATTTTTCAAGTGGAATCAGTAATATTTTTACAACAATTATTTCTACACTGTTTACAGGTTCTTCTGATCCTCGCCGTCCGGTAAACGACCCGGACGGATTATACCTTGGTTTACGACTTTCAGATTTATCTCTTCCAATTGAAACTACCTTCGCCTTCTCTTTCAACGAAGGAGAAGGATACATAACCGACCTGGCTGGAAACAGATTAAGAAGTAAAACTTCAAAAACAATAGACCGCTCAGCTCCTTCATTCGATATCACTTTGAGTCCAATTAATCAAAAAGAAGTCATTCTGGTATTCGTAAAAGAGGTTGTTACAGATTCTTCAAAAATCAAATTTACAGATAACAACGGAAACAAAATTTCACTTACACAAGATTTCTTATCTTTGCTTCCAGGCTGCTTCCAGATTATTTCGATTAATGAAGACGGAACTTTTACCCCAAGCCAGAGTATTCAGATTGATTCTTCTATTCCAGCCGAATTAATCTCTGAACATACAAGCTCAAATTTTACAGCATTCCGAATGACGCTCACAAATCCGGTCACTTTCGAAAACATCAAAAATCATTATATACAGGTAAAACAACACCCTGATTACCCGGAACTTTCAACAGATCCATTCACAAGTAACACCGACTCCCGTGTTACATTGATTCAGGACAAGCTTGGAAATTACATAGGAATGTACACTGCACATGCACTTTCTGATTTTGCAGTAGGCGTTGTAAACCCGGCTTACGGATATTCACCTGATATGAAGTTCGAAGAAGAATATGTAATGAACGGACTTTATGGTCAGGGAACCTGGGCTGTTCACGACTGGAATGCAGACCAGCAGAATTACGGAACTCTGCCTGCAGGACATCCTGTAACAATCGTTGCAAACACAGATGATGGAACAGAAGAAAAACTTTCACTACCTGAAAATGTCAGGATTTATTTTAGTCCTAATCCTCAAGCCGATTCTATTTCTACCCAGTTGAATAAAGATCTTAACATCAAGCTCCGCGTATGGCTGCCCCTTGTAACCGATGGAATTATTCCAGCCCTTTCTTCAACAAATAATGAAAATTTTAAATCTGTAGATTCAAAACTTCTCAATTCAAATAATAATACAGAAGGTTTATCTTTTGATATTCCATTGGAAGATACAAAAGACTGGAAAACAGGAAATCAGATTTCTTTCCTCTTTGGAATTTTGAATTCGAACAATGAACCTTTCCGAATCTACAGCTCTCCTTATTATGATATTGGAACAAAAAGATTCAATCTTTCATTAAGTAATTCAGTTCCTCTATACTGTTTAAGAATGCATAATATCTCTGATATTTCTACACTCGACCTGTGGTCCTTTAAGATTAAAAGCATCACCGAACAGCGAGGCGGTGTTACAATTCTGAACAATGTAATCAATCCGGACAAGGGAGAAAAAACGGTTGTAAAAGTTAATCAGCCTGTAAACGGAAAACTCAATGTTATTGTAATGACTTTGGACGGAAACATAGTAACTTATCTGAATCGTGGAGAAGCTCTTGCTGGAGAACACTTCTTTACCTGGAATGGAAAAAACAAAGCCGGAAACTCTGTTGCGCGCGGAATGTACTTTGTAAGGGTAATCGGAGGCGACTTTGATGAAACCCGAAAAGTGATGGTCGTAAAATAACTAAAATAAGCGCTGTGCTTGTCGACATACATAAAATCTCATATAATAACGTATATGGTACAAGAAAACCGAAGACACACTCGGTATGATGAGATTGGACGCATTACCGCACCGGAAATCTGTGCCCTGCCCGGAATACTTGATGACATAAGTCTGACCGGTTGTAAGGCACACTATTCTTTTCCGGTAATCGTTGATTTGGAAAACGAGTACGAAGTTAAAATCTCTCCTCTACATAGTGAAAATGGTTCCCCTCTGAATTTAATCTGCACTCCTCAATGGGTAAAAGAGCAGAGCGGCAATACCTATATTGGTTTTCAAATTAACTATTCTCCAGATGCCCACAAGCTGGAAAACTTTATTAAACTTCTTGAATCAATCTCTAAAGACGATTTACCAGATATAGTATAGTATGAAAAATCTCGCATTCTTAGCATTTCCAGAACAGGCCGAACTTTTGATTTCTGAACTGGCTGGCCGATTTGGAATCACACAAAAACCAGACGCACGTTACGGCGACCTTCTCTATTTTGAAAATCTTGCATTACCTGAAGGACAGTTTCCATACTGGGCCCGCACAGTCATGCTTGAACCTTTTTTTGTAAAATTTAATTCCATTGGAGAAGCAGCTGCCGAACTCAAAAATTTGCAGCGAAACTGGGCGCCCTATCAATACACCTGTTTTCGCCGTGCCCAATTGATTCAGGAAAAGCTTCCTTACATAAATCTTAAAGAGCGCAGTTTTCCGGTAAAAATCCCAAACTCACCAATGGGACTCTATACATTAATTGATGAACATACAATGATTGCCAGTGCAGCAACAACAAGTACACTACCGGCAGGAACTCTTCACTTTATAGAAGACCACGAAAATCCGCCGAGCCGTGCTTACCTGAAAATTCAGGAATCACTTACTATGGCAAATCTCCTCAATGGTACAGAACTTCCTCATGAAGGCCAGCGCTGCTTTGAAGCCGGAGCCTGTCCCGGTGGCTGGACCTGGGTTCTGGTAGGACTGGGAGCCTCTGTGTACGCTGTAGACCGCGCTCCACTTGCAGAAAGTCTGATGAACAATCCCCTTGTAGAGTTTCAGGCCCACGATGCCTTTACTTTAAAACCGGAAGAACTTGGCCATGTAGACTGGGTATTCTCTGATGTAATCTGTTACCCTGAACGCCTTTTAGAGTGGATTAAGAAGTGGCTAAGCTATCAGCCTGATTTGAACATGATTTGCACAATAAAAATGCAGGGAGAAATCAACTGGCCTCTGATTCAGGAATTTGCTGATATTCCCGACAGCCGTATTGT
Source organism: Treponema sp. (assembly GCA_016293915.1). GTDB lineage: Bacteria > Spirochaetota > Spirochaetia > Treponematales > Treponemataceae > Treponema_D. Next base: position 33,091 of record JAEDCY010000025.1, read on the forward strand.
GCACCTGAACTACAACAAGCACGAGCTCACCTGGATTCATTCTCATTAGCCCGGCTTCACACGAATTACCCCAGCGTCGGGGATGACCAATAAGTTTACTTCCTAGTGTCATTCCGAACTTGTTTCGGAATCTATAGGTCTAGATATAGTGTAGATGCTGAAACTAGTTCAGCATGACGATACTTTTTGGACAGCCCCCTATAACAAGATGCTGAAACTAGTGCAGCATGACTTAAAGTTAATTTACTATATCTATTGAAATCTCCCCTAATTTCCGATATTATACCGGGATATAGGAGAGTATAATGCAAACACTATCTGAAAAGAAAGAAGCTTATTATCTGGCTGTAGACAACACAAACTATCCACAGAACATGAAAAAGTACATCAAAAAACTTATTTCAAACTGCGGTTCACCTGAAGAGATTTTCCAGCTCACACTGTTCTATCTCTACAATTGTCAGACTGCCTAGCTTCAAACCTCAGTTAAAAATGTACATTTATTGTAACGCCCGGTAATTAAAAGCCGGGCAATTTTATTTAACTCTGAATCCAAAAGAATTTGACTGACGGGTATGCACTTTATAAGACAAAACTGATTTTCCATTAATGCAAAGCTCAGATGAACTGCCACCATCCAATTCAAGAGCATCACTGCATCCCATTGCACGGAAAACCTCTCCACACTGGGGATAAGACAAGCCTCTGCTTTGGTCTGGCCGCTCTCCTTCAACCACGAGTAAATATAAAGTTCTGCCATCCGCAGAAAGGCCAGCCCCAGTCCGCGAATCGCTGCGGCGGATAAATTCCGTGCGAACCTGGCCGTCCTTCAGCACCACAAAAAAACCGCCGAAGGCATAGTCGAAGTCTTCTATTTCCCCGTCCGTCTGCGAAGAAAAAATACGGGCAGTACAGATGCCATCTTCCCTGGCACTAGCTTCACCGAGGTCTCCAGATTCACCGTAACCCGCCCGGCTCACGCCGGCATTCTCTGCCAGCTTAAAAGCAATCGCTCCATAACGTGCCACTGGCTGCGACAGCACCTCTCCCGACTCCTTATGAATTCCAGTTAGCTGGCCGCTTCTTGTAAAAGGGGTGGCGTTCACCGCCACGGCGCATTGGGTGCGGGCGGCGAATTGGGCGGTAGCTTCCCTTCTGGAGGCAGACTCCCTGCGACAGCAAAGCAATTCAAGGGTAGCGTCCGGCCCGGCAGCCCCGGTAAGAGTCAGGTCAATTTTTACTGCATGATAAATTAACGGGAACCCGGCATTTTCAAAATCAAAGCGCGAAAGGCCGGGGCAGACCTCTTCCCACTCAAAAGCCTCCGGCACATAAGAGGCCAGCGGATATAAGACAGCCTCTTGTTCAGCAGAAAGCTCCGGCCGAACCAGACTGACACAACCAGCAAAGAGGAAGATAAAAAAAAGTAAAAAACAGGCAAAAAATTTTCGCAACATTGCCCTTAATCGTATCATAATCACAAAAAAAAATCCCGCCCAAAACTGAGCGGGATTCTGTCACCCTGAAACACGTTGTGTCACCATGAAACAGGTTATGTCACCCTGAACTTGTTTCAGGGTCTATGTAGAGATGCCGAAACAAGTCCGGCATGACACATTTAGGCTTTGTTCAAGCGAGATTCAAGATCATGTCGCAGCCTTGCGGCTGCTTACCAAGTTTGCCTGCCGGCAAACTTGCACATAACTAAGCCTTATTAAGGCGTGCTTCGAGGTCATCCAAAATTGCTGTAAGTTCCTTTGGAAGGTGATTACCGAATTTTGGATAGTGGTTTTCGCGAATATCCTTAACCTCTTTCTTCCATCCTTCAACATCAACCTTGAGGATTTCTGGGAGAGTCTTCTTGTAGTAGTCAGCAAGACCGTCTGTGTTCAAAGCACCATCTTTTGGCATAAGTCCGATTGGTGTTTCAACAGCATTGTCTACGCCGTCGCAGCGGTCGAAAATCCATGCAAGAACGCGTGAGTTATCACCGTATCCTGGCCACATGAATCCACCTGGGAGATCCTTGTTGT
>JAEDCY010000065.1 GCA_016293915.1 Treponema sp.
TACCAACAGGAAACGCCCATCCCCTACCTAATATATTTCTCATTCTTTATTAAATCTCTTTGCAAAACATTATAAATAAACTTATGGCAAATAACAAGTTTATAATACATAAATAAAAAGTCATATAAAAAGCTAGAGATCAATTCTAAACTAGGAACTATCCAACAACAAGGAAATAAATACAAACAAAAACAAAGATTCAACTAAGCCAATCATATCTGATATAACAAATTGCAGATGTATCCTTTTGATCAAGGAATTCTGAATTCGTTCTAAAGTCTGCTTTGTTTGATTATGTTTTTTGAGAGTTTTTTTATATTCTTTGAGATAGTACTCAATCATTCTTTGTGAACGGTTAAGTTTGCTGCAGATTTCTTTTATTGTTTTACCTTCAGATTTGAGTTTGCCTGCTTCTTTTATGTTTTGTTGTTTTCTTGTTGCCCTCTTTCTTAGGCTGTTTTCTCTTGATTTTTTTCCCCAAATATCTTTCTTTTCAAAATCTTGTTTTTCTGAGGCATTTCCAAAATGAATGAGAGTCCAGTTGACGATGGATTTCACGGTTGATTTGATTTCTCTATCGTTTAAAGGAATTGCAAACTCGTTGTTGAGATTTTTTGCATAGTCGAAAACAGCATCATAGAAATTCATGGAATCTTCTGTCGATGCTCCAAAATTGAAGTTCTTGAGGCAGGAATAGGCATAAAATCTTGTACGCTCAAAAACTGTGCAATTTCGACCTTCACTTTCTCTCGTAAGGCTTTCATCCGATCGAATTGGAGAACCTTCAAAGCTTGCTATTGATTTTAAATCAATGTATTTTGCAAAATCTTCGAAGGTATAAGTGTCCTCATGAATAACCTTCGTATTCCAATAGTTGTGGAACGGGTTTTTCATTATTTTCTGAACATATCGTGAATCTGCTTGTAGTCTTTTGCAAAGTTCTCTGTATATTGACTGATATATAAGAATGTCTTTTAATCGTGCATTTTCGCTTCTGCAAATGAAATTCTGATCACTTAGCAGGTAAACCATATGAAAGTGTTTATTTCTTGGATTGATTATGATAATGTTTGGAGTTGGGATATCCAGGTATTTCCAATCATAGAGAGTAATGGGATTATCTACATCGAATACCATCATTTTTGTAAGATTCTGATGATTGATTTGAATGTAGCGGTTTCGTACTCCTGTATTCTTTGCTTCTAAATGGAGACCAAGGTTCAAGTTGTTTGTAACTAGCATAGTACGAGGAAGCCTTTTATAGATTTCTTTTGCGACGTCCGGTTCGTTTCTTTCGAAAATTGAAAACGGAATATGTTGTTGTATATGAGCTGCCGTATTTTGTCTGTTCAAAACTTCACCCTTTTGATAGTTTCCTATCTTTATCCCCGAGGATAATGTAAGTGATGAGGTTATGAATTTAAACTATATATTCCCCCTGAAATTTTATGATTTAAGCATATAGAATAAAGTGCATTTCTAAATATTATAAGGAGTTAGATGGAATTTCACCCACGTATTTTGTCGGTATTTCCACTTATTTTGTGTTTAATTCCCCTTTGTTGTCGGTTTAGCAACCTCAATTGTCGGATATGCCACCGTGTTTGTAGTTTATTTTGAGATAGTCCCACCTAATTTAAAGGTTTTTGTATAAGTTTTTCAGACAAATTACGTGGGTGTCTTATTTATAATGATTTTCATATAAATCAGCGGATTTGTCATTTAAAATGAAATTTTTTTCATTTTCTAGCCACGTATTTTGTCGGTTTTCTGTCTACGAGATGCCACCTTGTATGTCGGGGTATGAATTTATCTCCTGTAGGTTCTCAAGATGTATAAATTTTTGCACGGTGAACACCTGTTTTATCTGAATTGCAACCTTGTTTGTCGTTCTGGCCACGTATTTTGTCGGTTTTGTTTTGTTTTCCCTGCTTACCAGGGGGTATTCCATATTATGAGCCACGGAATTTATCGTTTTCGATGATTTTTAGCGTTATTTTACAGGGGCAGTTCGGTCAAAATTTTATGAAGCCACGTATTTTGTCGGTTTAAGGACTCAAAATAACGTATTATCCACTGGTTTTATCGTATGAGCCACGTATTTTGTCGGTTTCTACCATATTATTTTTGGGAAAGTCATTTTTGGAGAACAAAAATACCGACATATTCGGTGGCAAAAATAATACTCTATTTGTTCTTCTTCCCTTCTAGAAGCATCAGGCCCATCTTTTGAAAATATTTGAGCGATTCTCCGAACATTTCTACTTTGAGTCTCCCGTTGATAACCCAATGCGCAATTGGATCATTTTCATGGACGTCTACGATGGAAAGATGTATGTTTTTTCCGCCATCTCTATTATGTATGTCTCCAATGATAAGGTCTGTGATCTTCTCTTTTATATCGCGTTTTGGATTATTTGCCTTCGTATAATCAGGAAGGTTGAGATAGTTGTGGATATCCTTCAAGCTCACATAGAAGCAGCCGTCTTTCGCAATTTCCTTTACTTTATTTATAGCAAGTCCATAAAGATACATCAGAAGATCTGCCCCTCCCTCTGTTAGCGAGTAATAGTAATTTGGAAGGATTGAGATATTTGGAAGCAGATATTCATAGTTGATATTCCTGTCAAACTGGATAACGAGTGTTCCGGAACCACGTACGATACCTGTCTTAAAGATTTGGATACCGGTAAGATCGAGTTTATCCTTTACGATATTTCCACTTTTTCTTTTACCTTCTTCTATATAATCTACTGTTCCACTGATCTTGATGTCGTTAAGATTGGTTGCTGTTTTTAAGGCTACACGTGCACTGTCTAACGTTGAGTACATGCCAAGGGAAACAAGTTCGTCAGTAGTAATTTCTACGGTGATGTCATTGAAAAGATCATTTGAAATCCTTTTTTCTCCCAATTTCTTCATTGCGCGGACAAAAACTTTTTTTGTTGCACTGTTTCTCTTTTTAAATGAGACTGCAAAGTTGTCAAAGGAGATGTTCATTTTTCCGTATTTACTTTCACTTGAAAGAACCATGGATTTCTCTTTTTCAATTACAGATAGAGAATGCTCATTATTGCTCGACATCTTTCCTGGCAGACTGGCAAGATCTTTTCCTGCATTAAGTCCCTGATAGATGAGGTTAGAAAAATCTCCGATAGGAACGATGTCTATGTCTTCTGATCTGCTGAATTCTTCAGCGTTGAGGACTCCTAGCCTGGTTTGATCCTGTGAAGGTAATACTATGTTATTTGGCATTATTTTGCCTCCTTGAATGCTTTTTTATTCTGCAAGAGCATTATGAAAGAAAAGGAATTCTTTATAACACGGTTTGGTTCATTTCTAAGAAATTCCTTGAATTCCGATATTTTCTTTGTTTCTGGAGAGAAATCTTTTCGCTCGGTTTCCTCAAGATCCATGAATACAGCTTTTGCTTCCCCTACTCTGTCACCTACTGCCTTGTATAGGCTGTGTGTGTTTTCATTTAACTTGTTCAGCAGGGAGTAAAAATCGTCTGTATTGTACTGCATACAATTTAGGCCCGAAATTGAAAAATGACACAATAGTAATCGAATAAATGTGTTTGACGCCTCGATAAAAGAAATGGCATCAAACATCATTTCATAAGTTTCTTTTGTTTTCCCTTGCAGTTCTGAAAAAGTCGGGCAAATTCTTTCAATCAATGATGATAGTCTTTCAGGAACATTTTCTTCGGCTCTAGAAAATTCGAGTATTTTTATTTTGTCCTCCATCGCAATGAGTGCATTGTGGGAAGCATAGAATTTAAAAACGGTCTGTCTTGAGAAGTTATATATATTGAGGACAGATGAGTATATAGTTTCGTATAGTGCAAAAATGCCATATTCCTCAGGGGATAATTTCTTGGCCATGACTGTAAGATCTTTGTCCGATACAATAAGAGGCTCCCCTTGGATTTGATTACGGAGCTTTTCCATAATGATGAGACCCAGTTCTGTTCCTGTGCGGTTATTGTCTTTAAGAATCTGTCTTAAGGTACGTGCCATTTTGTCTTGTCTTTAGAGTTTATTCAGTGCGTTTTCTCTGATTCCAGCTTCTGAAATTTCAAGATGACCACTTTTGACTTCGTTTACGCCATAATCGAGCCACATTCTTATCGCTCTACTAAGTGAAATTCCTCTGGCTCCGAAGAACTTCTTGTAATCGTCATAAAGGCCCTCACTTATGCGGAAATTCACAAGCTTTTGTGTCTTTACGGTCACTTCTTTCTCCTCTGCCTTTTTGTTGTTTTCCTTTGCATGTGTTCCGATTGTGCTGAGGGCAAGTCCAAGTTCATCGTTTGCCTCGTTAAGGGTTTCTTCAAGTTTGTTTTTTGCCATATCCTGTCCTTGTGTAAAGCGTTTGTAAAGATTGTAAAGAATAAAACTTTATAGACGCTTTATTTTGTATTTATATGTGTAAATCTTTTATATTTAATTAATCTTCCATCAGTTTTTTCGCAATGGTCTCGAGGCACTCACGTGTTTCTTTCTTTGTGCGAAGTGTCTGAACAGCTTTTCTTAGACGCCGCGAGGTTTCGAACATTTCATCATGAGGGAAAATGATTTTCTCCAAAGGCATCTTCTCGATGCTGGGCAGCAGTTCATTCTGATTCTTGCGAGCCTTATTCTGATCATTGAAGATGATTGTCTTAAGAAATGGTTTTTCTTCACCATCCTTGAGCTTGTTCAACAGTTTGTAGAAGTCCGTGAAACCCGTGATGGAATCGGCGTCTATTTTGAGAACAGGAATGATTTCATCACAGGCTGCGATTGTGAGCTGGTTAAGGACTGTGTAACTTGGGGGCATGTCAAAAAGCACGTAATCAAGACCGAGTGGTTCCAGAGTTTTGATGAGTTTCTTGAATACGTTCTGGCTTGCTATGTCAGATCCTGCTTTTACTGACCAAGCATCAATTCTTCCTTCATCGGAAAGTTTTTTTGTTGGGATGATGTATAGATTTTTGTAAATTGTTTTCTGGATGGCCTGTTTGAGAACATTTTCCTTGTCCTTGTCTTCAAAAAGATAATCGGCAAATTCTGTGGTAATCTTTTTGTCTTCAGGTATAAAACGGGCCGTGAGATGAGCCTGGGAATCAGTGTCGATCAGAAGAACTTTCTTTTTGTTCAGGACAAGTTCTGCTCCTATGGCAGCGCACATGGTGGTTTTTCCAACTCCGCCTTTGTGATTGTACAGGCATATTGTTTTCATTTCTGTTTTAATCCTCCCATTTTGTAAACGATTATATTTTATATGGGATTTTAAAATTTGTAAAGCAAATAAAACAAAAATAAATATCTATGATTTACATAAGTAAATCATTTGTAAAGAAAAAATAAAGAAAGTAAATATTAAAGATATAAATATTCTTTACAAGTACGAAGACCTCTGAGGATTGTCTCTATTGAGCGTTTTTGAGCTAGATAATGAAAATATACTATTTTTAAAAATTTCTTCTCAAAAGCCCGTTATTTGCGTCTGGTGTGGTTTCGAAAAATCTCCTTTAGTAATGAAAATTAGGGGTATGTAATAAGTACGTGTTATGATAAACAAGTCGTAGTTCAACTATAAAGAATAAAAAAATATTTCGTAATGTAAACTTTCTACAGATATAGCCAGTTTCAATAATTCTTTCTTGATTTTTCTTTTTTGATGTAAGTTATGGTGAATCCGAATATTTATAAAGACAATAAAGCAAATTTAAAGTGATACTATATACAGACGTAAAACATATTTAAATGAAAACGAAATACAATAAAACAAAAATAAATAAAATTGCTTTATATAATAATAAGATTTGTGGAAAATGAAGAAAATTAACGGAATCAATCTTTCTCTAGAAGCAAGGGTGAAATCCTTTTTTTGGATAATTTCTATGTAAAAACTTATTCATTGTATTGATGAGAGACATCAAGAATTTCAAGTTTTATCCTCATGCATAAAAGGGTAGGGGACTTTTTAAAGGAACTGAGCCAGACCGTAAAATCAATGGCGGGGCAGGGCAGGCTCAAGACGGTTATTAAGGACGACAGGATACTTTATTTTGTAGAGTAGAAAAATTCTTCACCACCATCCTGAAAATTTTTTCGCTTACCTCCCGAAAAAAACTGCGCAGATAATATACAAGAGTGAATATATAAATTTATTAAATTCAAAAAAACTAAATTCACACATGACAATATCAAAATGAAGTTCATCAGCTTTCAAGTCAGGTGGGTGATATTGATTTTCAAAACTTCAATTTTTATCGTCATTTAAGATGAAGTTAACTTGACGTAAAGTATTATTATTTGTATAGTACTTCTAATCAAAAATTTTCTGCCTGCCCAGGTGAGGAAATGAATTGATTGATAATTTTCACACAGATGCTTTTTCAGTTCCAAATGAAAAGGCAGAACTCTCTTCTCTCAAGAACGCTGAAGAAATATCTGTTCAGCGACGAAAGCCCGGATATTTTATTCAGGTCCCTTCTGTGGTTCTTTATGAACCTTCTCTTTCTCCAGGCTCAAAGCTTCTTTTCGGGGAAATCTCTCTATTGGCAGAAGCAACTCAATTCTGTTTTGCATCAAATGCATACTTTGCCGCAAACTATTCTGTAAGCATCAGGACTGTTGAAAACTGGCTTAAGGAATTGAAGAACTTTGGACTTATCAGGATTGAAGTAAAGCGGAACCAGAACAAACATGTCGAACAGCGAAGAATCTATGTATTGTTCGGTTCTGATGTGAAAGGTTGCACATCTGCTGAGGAAAAGCCTGCCAGGTCTTATTCAAAAAATCAAAAAACTAATAGAAAAAGGATTTCTCTGGTCAAAGAAAGCGGATGTGATGAAATATCCGAAGAGGATTTGAAAAATCTACCGTTTTAGAAGTGTGCCATTTGGCACTTCATGATACTGAACATCTATAAGAGGAGTACAACATGAGAGAAATAGAACTTGAAAAAGAACTGGAAAGAATCCGCAATGACGAATCTTATGCCAGGACATTGACAGGAATACCTGAAGGAAAACTTACTGAAGACTGTCAGCAGGTTTTTGATTACTACAGAAAGGAACTGACTGAAAATATTGAAGCTGAACTGAACAGATACAGAGTTTGGAATAACAAGGCAGAAAGCGGAGTCCCAAAGCGATATGCAGGGTGCTGTTTTGGAAATTATCATGCACGTAATGAAAGTGAAGGAAAGTGGAAACAGTCTGTCATTGATTTTGTAGAAACAGAAGAAAATGACGGAGTTCTTCTGATGACCGGTGCCAGAGGAACTGGGAAAACACATCTTGGAGTATCTGCGGTTCGTGCACTGAAAGGGCATTACGTGAACATGGAGGATCTGATTTATAAGGTTGAATCAAGCCTTAACTTCAAGTCGCCACAGACGGAAGAAGAAATCTTTAAGTTTTATACAGAAGTAGATTTTCTTGTAATTGATGAAATCGGAAGAAGCCTGAAACGGGAAAAGGAAACAGAAATCCTGAGTTACATTTTGAGGAAAATGTATGACAATCAGCTTCCGGTAATCGTAATCTCAAATCTTGATAAGGAAGTTCTGGTAAAAATGCTCGGAGGGGCAGTGAAGGATAGGCTGGATGAAGTTGCCGTAAGTATTGAGTTCAAGGGTGACAGCTACAGGATTTTGAAGAGGAAGGCAGCTTGATGAAAGGTTCATTTGAAAAATCCGCCATCTGGCGGAAAAGAGATAGAAGCTGGAATCAAAAAATAGAAAAAGCTAAACCCGGTTTAGCCTCTTACATAACCCCCTATGTGTTGACGCATGACGTCAACACAGGGGGCCCCAAAACACAGGGCAAACGCATGTAAAAACTCTTTCTGATAAAATTACAGAAAGTGTGAA
>JAEDCY010000026.1 GCA_016293915.1 Treponema sp.
CGTTAATCTTTCTTTACTTCTTTTCTGAACTATCATTACAAGTATATGGAACCATTCTAACAATCGGTTTCTCATATTTTGTTACAATAATTTGATTTTCCTTTCCACTTTCAATCCACGTAATAACATCATCAAAGTTATCTTTCACTTCAGTTATACTCATTTGTTTCATTGACTCACCTCTAATTATTTTACTTTAACACTATTTTCATACAAAAACTCTGGACTTATATCTAAATCTTCAGTCCACATAACTGTTTGATGATCAGCCTTTGCCTTCATAAAAAAATCTATATCTTTTAATCTTTTTGCATATTTACTATTAAAAATTGTTTTACAATCAAATAAACGTTTCTTTCCTTTTGCAAAAGTGATAAGAAGAGTAAAATCTGGATTAGGTTGAACTGCTGTAACTGCCCATTTAAACATAATGTAAAATTATAAAAAAAACTATATAATGTAATTATGCAAAAACATGGCTTTCACCCCACCGAAATTATTTTTTCAACGACCACCGCCTGCAACCTTCACTGCGAGCACTGTTTTATAAACCGTACCCCCCACAAGCTGGAAATTGCAGATGCAGTAAGATTGATTGAAAGCTGCGTGGAAGCGGGCGGGCAACCGGAACCGGACGGCACTCTTCTTCCTGTAATTGACCGCATTGGTTTTTCCGGCGGCGAGCCTTTTTTGTATATGGATTTTTTGATCGAAGTGACTAAGGCCGCAATTTCTCACGACCTTATGTTTGATCAGATTATGACAAACGGAGACTGGTGGCAGAACGAAGCAGACCTGGCCGCCACACTGCAAAAATTATACGACGCCGGTTACGACGGAAAAATTGGTCTCAGCTGGGATTCTTACCATGGCCAAACTACCGACCGTATGGAAACTTTTATCCGCACTGTTCAGGAGATTTTTGGCGAAGATTCGATAAATATTCAGACGGTAGAAGATGAAAATAAAGGAGGGGAAAGTCTTCCCCTCGCTCGCACTTCGTTGCTCACTACCCCTTCTCCTAGGGGCTCTGCCCCTAAGACCCCTGAAAATTCCCCGCGTGTTTTCTCAAGCGAAAACTCGATAGCAAGCGAATACGAGCGCACAACGCCCCCAGCCGACATCCCCGTCTATACCCTGCCCCGCACCTATACTTCAGACGATTCTCGCGCCTGGCAAGCCCGCCACTGGTTTAAGGAAGATTACTGTCAGGGCCCGGGCAACATTCTCTACGTTCATGCCGACGGAAACATTGCGCCTTGCTGCGGTTTTGCCAATGAAAACCCAGCACTTTTCATAGGCACCATTCACGACAGCTTCAAAACTATCATGCAAAAGGCAGCCACAAATCCCATGATAAAAATCTGCTATGAAGAAGGTCTCTCCCACTACCGCCGCCACGGACTAAAAAAAAGCCTGCGGTCCCAAGGCAATAAACTACCCGGCACCACAGGCGACATCTGTACTCTCTGCGATTTTGTATGCAAGACTATTTCTTATTGATTGCTATTTTAAGTTCTTCTCCATCATATTCTTTTACAATATAAACAGTTGTTGCTGTTGCACTTGGAATAACAACTTTATAAAAAACAAAAAAATCTATTGTTGCTTCAAAGCCTCCGGTAGCAGTTGGTGTTACTGTATATGGGATTTTCTGTTTTTTATTAATGCTTAATTTAGATTTTCCACCAAAATACAACCCTATTAACATAACGATTAGAATAGTTGAAAATAACTTTAGTTTTTCACAAAAATGTTCCTTTTTTCCGATTTTTATAATCGAATTTACTATTGAATAATATTATAACAGGGGGTAATAGTCATTTAATGACCAGGTAATATTTTTTTATTATTTTATAAAATCAAACATTTTTATTATATTCGTTTTCCATTCTTCTACAAACCAGTCTGGCTCTAAAGGACGGGCATTTTCTCCAAAAGAAAGCACCCACCTCAAAACAGGAATCCACTGAGATGTTGTAAAAACAAGTTTTACTGCACCTTCCTTTTTATCTATTTCAATTGTCTGATTATCTGCCCAAATATTTTTCCGAATGGTACTTCTTGCCAGGAGCTCCGCATTATAAACAAAAATCCGAATTTTTGGCTCGCAGTCACGGTTGCGTGATTCAAAACCGCGCAATAATGCGCTACACCCTTTTTGTGGTCTAGAAACTATTGAACTGCTGCTTCGCAGCAGCCACAAAAAGAGTATTTTTGAACCACGCCCCGCTCCTTCGCGCCAACATTACGAAAAATCTTTTATAATGCGGAAGCCCTGTTTACGCTTGTGGTTTCGACAGGCTCAACCACCGTATAATTAGAATACTACAACAACTTCACCATTAGGATATGTTGCATCAATATACTTGCGAACCTTGTCGCTCTGCAAAGCCTTTACAAGAGCCTTGATTGCAGACTTGTTTTCGTTACCGGCTTTTACAGCAATGATGTTTACATATGGAGAAGATGAACCTTCAACAAAAAGTCCGTCCTTCTTTGCAGAAAGGCCTGCAGGAATTGCATAGTTACCGTTGATTACGGCAGCATCAACATCTGAAAGTACACGTGGAAGTGAAGCAGCTTCAACTTCTACAAACTTGAGGTTCAAAGGATTTGATGTGATATCCTGAACAGTAGCTTCGATTCCAGCTTTTGAATCAATTTTAATAAGTCCTGCTTCCTGAAGAAGAAGAAGTGCACGACCTTCGTTTGAAGGATCGTTAGGAATAGCAATGCGAGCCTTCTTTTTGATATCAGAAAGAGTCTTAATTTTCTTTGACTTTGAGTAGAGAGCAAATGGTTCTACATGGATTCCACCAGCATTGAAAAGGTGATACCCTCTTTCCTTATTGAATGACTCAAGATAAGGAATGTGCTGAAAATAGTTAGCATCAATTTCACCTGATTCTACAGCTTCGTTTGGTGTAACGTAGTCTGTAAATTCAATTACTTTAAGGTCAATTCCTTCTGCCTTAAGATCATCCTTTACAAGATTAAGGATATCAGCATGTGGTACAGGTGTAGCACCAACTTTAATTGTCTCTGCGAAGAGAGAAGCAGCGAGCAAAGCAACTGCCGCAATAGAAATGATTTTTTTCATTGATGTATTCTCCTTTTGTTATAACTCCGCATCTGCGGTAGTTAATCTTTAATTACCCATATGTTTACTAGGTTATTTAATAAATGTCAATATAGTTTTGATAAAAAGATAAAAATATTTTTTTCGTCATTGCGAGGAGAGAGGAGCGAATGCGATGTGACAATTTATGATTATGGATTGCTTGTGAGACGGAGCCACCGGCATGTAATAACAAAACCCACATTTATTAAATTGTGTACAATTTATCTTGACAATAGTATAAAAACAAGTTATATTTTAATTGTACACAATTTAATTACAAGGAGATTTTTATGGCAGAATTAAATATCACAAAAGACACTTTTCAGAAGGAAGTTTTGGAATCGGACAAGCCGGTTATCGTAGATTTCTGGGCAACCTGGTGCGGTCCATGCCGCATGCTTGGCCCTGTTATCAGTGAGCTCGCAGAAGAGCACCCGGAAATCAAGGTATGCAAGGTAAACGTAGACGACGAACCGGACCTGGCACAGCAGTTTGGCGTTATGAGCATTCCGTTTGTAGCAAGCTTTAAGGGTGGCCAGCTCCATAAGTCATCAGTTGGTGTACAGCCAAAGGAATCGCTTCTCGCCCTCCTCGACTAGTAGCTTGCCACGTCGCTTAGCTCCTCGCAATGACGTGGCAAACCGCGACGCCCTGTAATGCCCCCACCGTCATTGCGTGTAATGAAAAACAACTCATGTTAAATTAGTTTCTACCGCACGCGAAGCGTGTCGGCAGATAAAAGTTTTTGACTGCAGGCTATGCCTGTCCGTCAAAAATATTTTAGCAGTTCTCAGAGAAGTATTTGATTGTTCTTACCTGTCCAAAGGATTGCGAGCAGTGGCGCAGCAATCCGACTGGACGAATCGAAAGAACTATCAAATATTTCATAAAAAAAGAGCTCCCGAAATCATCAGGAGCTCTTTGTATCTCATAGAATACTATAAATTAATTAGCAGTTCTCAGAGAAATATTTGATAGTTCTAACCATCTGTGATGTATAAGAGTTCTCGTTATCGTACCAAGAAACTACTTCTACCTGATATGTATCGTCATCAATCTTAGATACCATAGTCTGAGTAGCATCGAAGAGTGAACCATAGCGCATACCGATGATATCGCTAGATACGATTTCGTCTTCGTTGTATCCGAAAGATTCTGTAGCAGCAGCCTTCATAGCAGCGTTGATAGATTCCTTAGTGATATCCTTACCCTTAACTACAGCGAAAAGAAGAGTTGTAGATCCTGTAGGTGTTGGAACACGCTGAGCAGAACCAATCAATTTTCCGTTCAATTCAGGAATTACAAGACCAATAGCCTTAGCAGCACCTGTTGAGTTTGGAACGATGTTCTGAGCACCAGCACGTGAACGGCGGAGGTCACCCTTGCGCTGTGGACCATCAAGAATCATCTGATCTCCAGTGTAAGCGTGGATTGTAGACATGATACCAGACTGGATTGGGTATGCATCATTAAGAGCCTTAGCCATAGGAGCGAGACAGTTAGTTGTACAAGAAGCTGCAGAAATGATGTTGTCGTTCTTTGTCAAAGTGTTGTGGTTTACATTGTAAACGATTGTTGGGAGGTCGTTTCCAGCAGGAGCTGAAATTACTACCTTGCGGGCACCAGCAGTGATATGAGCCTGAGCCTTATCCTTAGATGTGTAGAAACCTGTACACTCGAGAACAACGTCTACCTTGTTAGCTGCCCATGGACAGTTAGCAGCGTCTTTCTCTGCATAAATCTTGATTTCTTTTCCGTCTACGATGATAGAATCATCAGTAGCAGATACTGTGTGCTTTCCTTCACCAATCTTACCACAGAAACCACCCTGTGCTGTATCATACTTCAAAAGGTGAGCAAGCATTTTTGGGCTTGTCAAGTCGTTGATTGCAACTACTTCATATCCTTTTGCGTCAAACATCTGACGGAAAGCCAAACGACCAATACGGCCGAAACCATTAATAGCAACTCTTACATCTGCCATTTTATATCTCCTAAAAATTAGATTAAGATTTTATACCATATAAAATAATGAATTTCTGAGAAATAGTCTATACAATACTGTTTTTGCACTATTTTCTTACTCCCAATTATGATATATTTTAAACTATGAAAAAATTTACAGCAGCAAGAATAATGTATCTGAGCGGAGCCTTAGTTTTATTCATTGCAACAATTATGAATCTGTTGACCCGCTATAAATTTATTAGTGTGATTCCCTATACAAAATATGTTGAAGCTGTTCTTAATTTTTCCTGCGCAATACTCTGCCTCGTTCTTTCAATAAAGCCTGAGTTAAACAGGCTTCAATATTCAGTATTTTTTATTCAAAGTACAATAACAACTCTTATTGGATTTGCTGGAATAGGAACTATGCTTCTGACCTTTCTGGGACTTTCTCTTTTTGTAAACGGATTCTTTACTTCCAGAGTTAAAATCAAACTTACTTGTTTTGGCATCTGGTGGGGACTTGTAATAATTGGAGTTTATCTGGGATTCGGATTTCGGCCTGCAATTTTCGTGGTAGCCCTAACTCTTTTTTACATTGCAATGTTTGCAACTGTTTATGAAAAACTTAATAAAAAACTCTCTTATCTTCTGCCAGAAAAAGAAGTTTCTTCAAAATCAAATGAACTACCCCCTTACGGGTCTGTTATTTCTCTTTCAAAATTTGGTCTGACAGATCGACAGAAAAAATTTCTTTTATTGGTTATGAATGATAATTTGACTTATGATAAAATTGCTAATGATAATTATGTAAGTCTTTCGATTGTAAAAATGGAAATGGCCCAGGTGTGTAAACTTTTTGGTGTAAAGAATAAAGAAGATCTTAAGATTCTACTACTTCAGTATAAGATTGAACCTTAAGTTATTTTGTACTGTCTGCGCTTGTGGTTTCTTTATGACGGTTATCGAAGTATCCGCCATCTTCAAGATAGCGGCGTCGGGTCATAATCAGGGTAATTAATTCCTGATACATATTAAAATCAACCTGAATAGACATTGGTAAAAGAAAGTACTCTGTTTCGTCGCAATAACGTTCAATAAATTCTGGATCAGTAACATAACCCAAAGAAATCATATTTGAGATACGATCGGCACACTTTAGGATTTTTGCCTTCTGGCTGCCTTCATCCAGAATACGGCATAAAAACTGCTTTTTATTTTCATCTTCCCGGCGGGTAACTTCGCGGACAAGGCTCAGCACTTCCGTACCATCTTCATCAGCATTAGTAATTAAATCTGGAATAAATCCAGGGATATCTTCTATGGTATCGTGAATAATTGAAGCCTTAAGCAAAACCGGATCAATATATCCGTAATCAAGAAGAATAGCAAAAGTATCCATCTGATGACGAAACATATTTCCACCGGCATGGCGGGCTTTACCAATAAGGGCAGTTGCCAGCTGAATATATGGGGCAAAATGAATATTACTGAGCTGAAGCATTTGCTGCTCGTTCATATTCTGAGGTCTGTCTGTTTTCATTTCGTAATGATGTTTGCCCATTTTTACCCCTGTATATATATTCGGCAACTTTATTTTAATTCTGAAAGATAACCTTCAAGAGTTTTTATCTTTCGCTGGCTTTCTGCAAGTCGGTCTCGTTCTTCCTGAACAAGGTTTGCTGGAGCGTGCTGTGCAAAGTTTCCGTTGAGTTTATTTTCGCTCATTCTTGCATACCCCTGCTCTTTTTCAATTGCCTTCTGGAAGCGGGTCATAAGCTGTTCTTTATTAATTGATTCATCAACAAGAACAAATACTTCAAAACCAGCACCTACAGCACCAATTGAGCTTGCAGGTTTTTCGTCCACAAAATCAACCTTAGCAACACCGCCAAGCAACTGAATCATTTCAACTTTTTCGCGGGCAACTTCTGCAGCAGAACCCTTTTCAATCTTAATTGCAATATTAATCTTGATTGCAGGGTCAATTCCACAGTCTACCTTTGTAGCACGAACCTTACCGATTAAGTCCTTAAGAACTTCGAAGCGGGCTGCAATTTCTGAATTGTCACGGGCCTCAGTAACTTCAGGATATGGAGCATTGATGAGCATGCCATTATAAAGAGATAATGTAACAATAGATTCTGAAACAAGTTCAGAATGACTGTCTCCCTGTAATGCAGTGCTGTCACCCTGAACTTGTTTCAGGGTCTCTTTTCTAGCAGCCACGAGTTCAGCAAGCGGCAGCTTTCCATAAATCTCTTCTGTAACGAAAGGAATATATGGATGAAGAAGTCTCAGATTTTCTTCGAGGATGTTCATGAGAACTGAAGCCTGGCGGTCCTTTTCCTTATCATCACCATTCTTAAAGTTAATCTTTGTAGCTTCAACATACCAGTCGCAGAATTCATTCCAGAAGTATTCCATAAGTGCAGCGGCTGCATCATTGTAGCGGTATGTATCCAAAGCTTCACGGGCAGTCTTAACAGCATGATTAAGACGGCCATAAATCCACTTGTCCAGTTCTGTAAGGTCTGCATCTGTAACAGGAACAAGGTTGCGTCCTTCAAGGTTACCAAGAAGGTAGCGAGAAGCGTTCCATACTTTGTTACAGAAGCGGCTTCCGAGTTTGAAGGAATCCTTATCAATCAAAACATCCTGTCCCTGAGCACACATAAATCCGAGTGTAAACTTAAGGGCATCGGCACCGTAAATATCGATAAGCTCAAGAGGGTCCATTCCGTTTCCAAGAGACTTAGACATTTTACGGCCCTGCTTGTCGCGAACGAGACCGTGAATGTAAATATCATGGAAAGGAGCCTTGCCTGTAAATTCAAGACCGGCCATAATCATACGGCTTACCCAGAAGAAGATAATATCATAAGCAGTTACAAGGGCTGTTGTCGGATAGAAGTTTTTAAGATCTTCTGTTTCCTGTGGCCATCCCAAAGTAGAGAAAGGCCAGAGCCATGAGCTGAACCAGGTATCGAGTACGTCTTCATCCTGCTTGAGATCTTCTGCACCGCAACCACATTTCGGGCACTTGGTTGGGTCTGTGCGGCTTACGATAACTTCACCACATTTCTGACAGTACCAAACCGGAATTCTGTGGCCCCACCAGATCTGGCGGCTTACACACCAGTCGCGGATATTTACCAGCCACTGTTCATATGTATTTTCCCATTTCTGTGGGAAGAACTGGATTTCTCCATTTTTCCATGCGGCTAAGGCCTTGTCTGCCATTGGCTTCATTTTTACAAACCACTGGTCGCTCAGGTATGGCTCAACTACAGTTTTACAGCGGTAGCAGTGTCCAACAGAGTGAACCATTTTTTCTTCACCCTTAAAGAGGCCTGCAGCTGTCAAATCTTCTATTACAAGGGCGCGAGCCTGCTCTGGCTTTAGTCCTCGGTATTTTTCAGGAACGTTTTCGTTCATGCGTCCATCTGGAGTAAGAAGATTGATTACTTCAAGATTGTGTCTCTTACCTACTTCCCAGTCGTTAGGGTCGTGGGCCGGAGTAATCTTTACCATACCAGTTCCAAATTCCATATCAACATAATCATCTGCGATAATTGGAATTTCTTTTCCTGTGAGAGGAAGCTTCAGCATTTTTCCAACGATTGACTTATAACGTTCATCCTTAGGATTTACGGCAACGGCAGTATCACCAAAGAAAGTTTCCGGACGAGTTGTTGCAACTTCAATCTTTCCGCTTCCATCAGCATATTCATAATAAAGGTGATACATTGCACCCTGAGTATCTTCGTGGTCTACTTCATCATCAGCAAGAGCAGTACCACAGCGAGGACACCAGTTTACAAGGCGCTTACCACGGTACATAAGTCCGCGCTCATACAAAGTTACGAAAACGTCGCGAACTGCGGCAGACAAGCCTTCATCATAGGTAAAGCGCTCTCGGTCCCAATCTGTAGAGTTACCAAGCTTTTTCTGCTGTTTTACGATAGTTGCATGATGATCTTCCTTTACCTTCCAGGTGCGTTCCAGGAACTTTTCGCGGCCAAGATCGTTACGGGTAAGACCTTCTTTTTTAAGCTGACGTTCAACAACGTTCTGAGTTGCAATTCCGGCGTGGTCTGTACCTGTAAGCCAGAGAGTATTGTCGCCCTTCATACGGTGATAGCGAACTACGATATCCTGGAGAGTATTGTTAAGACCGTGTCCCATGTGGAGAACACCGGTTACGTTTGGAGGAGGAATGACGACAGAATAAGTATTTGTTTTTTTGTTGCAGTCTGCACACTGGCATTTGTACTGTTCATGTACAGGAGAAGCTTCATCGCTGGCTGGTTTAAAATAGCCCTTGCTTTCCCATTCATTGTAAATTCTGTCTTCAAAAGATTTAGGCTCGTAAGCCTTTTCCAATTCAATTGCTTTCATCTGTCATCCTCTTCAAGCATTTTTGATAAAAAAATATTGAAGAAGATTATAATGAATTTTTAGTGCTTTGTCATCAGCGGAACTTTTTAGCCATTTCCATGAGTTTTTTCATGTCCATGCCTTTGAGGGCACTTGGGTCGAGTCCACCTGGAAGACCACCTGCTCCACCGGCAGCTCCAAGACCACCCATTCCATTCATCATAGAAGGATCAAGACCAAGCTGATTCATCATGCGGCCCTGCATTCCACGGTTACGGCTAACCTTTTTCATCATGAGCTTAGTTTTTTCAAACTGTTTGATAAGCTTGTTTACTTCAGCAACTGATGTACCGCTACCTTTTGCAATTCGCTTGCGGCGGCTAGGGCCAATAATCAGATGATTAAGGCGCTCTTTATATGTCATACTCTGGATGATAGCTTCATTCTTTTTCATACTGCTAAGATCCATCTGTGATGCGTCCATTCCGCTCATTCCAGGAATCATGTCTATGATAGACTGCATGTTTCCCATCTTCTTAACCTGCTGGAACTGCTCAAGATAATCCTGAAGGGTAAACTCGTTGCGCTGAAGCTTTTTCTGCATCTTAAGGGCAGCTTCTGCATCCATTGTTTCCTGAGCTTTTTCAACCAGGGAAACAACATCACCCATACCAAGAATGCGACTTGCAATTCGTTCAGGATGGAAAACTTCAAAGTCTTCTGTTTTTTCACCAGTACCAATAAAGAGAATCGGTTTACCTGTAATTGTTTTAAGAGAAAGAGCCGCACCACCGCGGGCATCTGAGTCAAACTTTGTAAGGATAACACCGGTAAGGCCAAGCTGTTCGTCGAAGGTCTTAGCAATATCAACTGCATTCTGACCAGTCATGGCATCGGCAACGAGGAGAACTTCTACAGGGCCGGTTGCTTTCTTGATTTTTACAAGCTCTGCCATCATCTCTTCGTCAATCTGAAGACGACCGGCAGTATCTATGATGATTGTATCGTAGCCGTTTTTGCGGGCAAAGCTGATAGAATCTTCAGCATTGCGAACGGCATTTTTAGAATCTTCTTTATATACAGGAACACCGATTTTCTCACCAAGCTGAGAAAGCTGTTCTACGGCAGCAGGACGAACAAGGTCACAGGCAGCAAGAAGCGGTTTTCTACCCTCTTTTTTAAGACGGGCAGCGAGCTTGTGGGCAGCAGTTGTTTTACCGGCACCCTGAAGACCAAGCATCAAAATTACAGACTGAGTATCAGGTCCTTTAAGATGTAAATCAACCTTGGTATCTCCCAGCATTGAAACCATCTTGTCGTAGATGATTTTTGTAAACTGCTGGCCAGGATCTACAGACTTTAATACTTTTTCACCCTTAGCTTCTTCTATAGTAGAATTAACAAAGCGGCGTACAACACGAAGGTTTACGTCGGCTTCGAGAAGAGCCATCTTAATTTCTTCAACAGCATCCTCGATATTTTTTTCTGTAATGGTTGATTTACCACTGAGTTTTTTTACGATTCCACTAAAAGTTCCTGTGATTTTTTCTAACATGCTTACCCCGGAGTCTTTCCGAACCAGGTTCGGAATCTATTTTGCAATTGTACATTAGATGCTGAAACAAGTTCAGCATGACAATATTCTAAAGATGCATCAACTGATACAAAGTATTTTCTATTGTTGTTTCTTTATTTAAAATTTTATAAAGCCCATCGCAAAGTGGAAGCTTCAAATCTTTTTTCTCTGCAATTTCGTGAACATATTTGCAGGCAATTGCACCCTCAGGAAGGTAACCGATTTGTGAAACATTAGCAATCAAATCATCAATATCCTTAAACTTTGAAAGCATATCTGTTTTGATTAAATCCTGACCAAAGCGGCGGTTACGACCATATTTTGATTTACAGGTAACATCAAGGTCACCTACTCCAGAAATTGATGTAAAGGTTTCTGCATGAGTTGCTCCCATAGCAAAACCAATTGTCTGAATTTCATTTAAGCCGGCTGCCAGTAAAAGACTTTCAGCATTATCACCAAAAACACTTGAATCTTCTGCAATTGCATCCAATGCGCCATAAACACAGGCAATGACATTTTTAGCAGCAGCACAAATCTGCACACCAACAACATCAAAGCTGGAGAATACCATCAGACCTGGTACCTTAAAAAGCTCACGCACACGGATAGAATTTTTAGGATTTAAGGAAGCTGCAACAAGACCTGTAAGCTTACCCATTGCAACTTCCTCTGCATGACTTGGACCAGCCATATAAACAGTACAATCCTTATACACTTCAGGAAGTGCAGATTCCATAGTTTCAAGAATCAGGCGAGGTCCTTTATCTGAAGGAACAAACCCCTTTGTAACAGCAGTAATAACAGTAGAGCCGTCTGCTATATTCGGTACAGTTGCAATCTGCTTAGTCATCTTCTCAAGGAAAAGAGATGGAGATGCAATTATTAAGAATTCTTTGCCACTTGCAACTTCAATTACATCATTTGAACAGGTAATAGTTTCGTTAAGTTTATAGCCCGGAAGAAACTGCTTGTTTTCATGTTCATTGTTAATAGAATCAGCAACTTCCTTTTCAAATGCCCAAATCTGGACCTTATGACCACCGCGAGCAAGAGCCTGAGCAAGACCAGTTCCCCAGGCACCACCGCCAATAACGCCTACTGTTTTTTCTGACATGATTTATCCCCTCAACAGATGGAATTTAAAACCATCCGTCCTCACAATCCTTCCAGTCATAAAGCTCTTCAGGCTTAAACCAGAGGTTGATTTCGCGCTCAGCACTTTCATCACTGTCTGAAGCGTGGATAATATTTCTGTCTGTGTGGATACAATAATCTCCGCGGATTGTTCCAGGAACTGCTTCTGTAGGTTTTGTAGCACCAACAACCTTACGCATAAGAGTTACACAGTCATCAGCCTGCCAAACCATGGCAATAACAGGACCAGAAGTAACATAGTCAACGAGGTCTTTATAAAATGGCTTACCATCGTGTTCTGCATAATGCTTTCCTGCAAGCTCCTCAGAAACATGCATCATCTTCATACCAACAAGCTTAAAACCTTTCTTTTCAAGGCGTTCAATAACTTCGCCTACAAGCCGACGGTTGATTACACCCGGCTTCAACATTGTAAAACATCTACTCATAATATTATGATTATATAGGAAGTAAGAAGTCTTTTCAATATATTGAGTTTTGTCATAATCTGATTAAAACTCCTGGGAGAGGAGATAGTGTTCTGCAGAAAGTGGAAAATAAAGTTTAAGGGTAATCCTGGCATCGCTTTTATAATCAGCAGTAAGTTCAAAGCGGTAAACAAGAGGAAGATTTTTTAAGTCTGCAATTACACTGTGACCTTCATAATAAAAAGTTCTGGGTTGGCTCCCACCGTCGCGGTGGTTGAGTAGTCCGAAGGACGTATCGAAACCACCCCAGGGGAGTGCAGGCATTCCTATCGGCCAGTCATCTACAAAAGAATCTTCGTTATCCTTTACATCAAGTCTGAAATAAAGAGGTTCATTATTTTCTGCGCGAAGTTCAAAATTGAATTACATTATTTAGTTTTATAACTCAAAGAAGAATTATAAATCAACTAAAATTCATTTATATTCTTTCTTCTCTGCAACTTCCAATACGCCGAAATCTGGTGAATAGTGATATTCTGAGTTTTGATTATCTAATATAGGTAATACTGCTAGTTTCTTCTGGGCAGAAATATAGTTCTCCATAAACTCGTAGTCGATATCACCGGATTTTGTTACTGGTAATTTTATAATAACATTATTCAAAATATCTTCATTGAAAGATGAACTTCCCCATGCAAAAGTGGAAAATGATTTTCTCATTGCAGAAATGATATAAATGGCTTTATTTTCATTTAATTCTGAATCCGTCAGTTCCATTACTTTGATTTTATCACCTGTAAAATACGGTTTTTCCTGATAATAAATTGTAGCCGTATCTTGACCAAAAGAAATTGTATTTCCTTTACTCAAATACTGAATATCTTGAGTTGTAAAACCTCTTATCCCGTTATTTTCAGAACCCCTTGCAACATACGGAAATTTACCACCAAATTCTATTGCATTTGCATTGAAACGTTTTGGTGGAGAGTAAATATTAAACAGTTTTGAAATTTTAAAATCCTTATTCACAATTAATCCATTATTAAAAGCATCAACAGCATTCTTTTCATTTACTGTAAAACTTAAACTTGATAGTTTGTTTTTTTTAACAAAAGAATCCATTATTTGTAAATTATTATTTAGAATTATTTGAATATAGTTTTCCATGTATTCAAAATCAAGTTCACCAGTTTTGTTTGTAGGAAGAGATATAAATGTATTTTTTAAAACAATTTTTGTAGCCTTTTCTTGGTATGATAAATTACTTATAGCTTTTTTTATTGTTGTAATAAAATATAAAGCGCTTATTTCATTTAGAGAGTTTGATTGTAGAACACTTGTTGCACCATGTCCATCTTTTAAATAAAAAGGAGATTCTAGATACACTGTATTCTGGTTATTAGAATGTATTAAAATAGTTGGTTTACCTTCTGCGTTATTTAAGACATCTTCCCTTAAAGATTCGTAAGAAATAATTCCGTTATTTAAGGTTGATTGACCATAAAATGGATATTTTTTACCATTTTTTGTGAGTGAAGGTATTTTTAATGGGTCAATTTCTTTCTGTGGTTGCCATTCTAAGACTTCCTGAATTTTATATTTTTTAAATCCGCCCTCGTTTCCAGCAGTTATTGCTTTTTCATTTACAAAACGAGGGCGACCTATTTTCCCAAGCTTTCACCATTCTTTATCGAGTCGGAAATTCGCCATGCGAGGTATTCTTTTACAACCTTTTCAAAATCCTCTTTTTTAGGATTTATATCAATTTTTTTGTGTTGACTATAGGTCCAATCATTGCCATCAAGTGTAATATAATCTTCTTCGTAGCAGTCCTTAAAGTAATTAAGATTCTTATTATCTTTTCCTTTCCCTCGTACTATAAGATTAACCAATTCCTGATAACGAGCTTTTGCATTGCCGGTATCTTTAAGGTTTGTACTTTGACTTGACTTCTTACGACTTTGACGAGTATATCCATCATTTGAAAAATCTATGAATTTTACAAGTTTCTCAGTATCGTGTGGTTTTCCAACTTCAAAAACAAAAATTGCTGTCTGAACGCTGGATTTACCAATAAACAAATCAGTACTCATATGAATGGAAGCTAGAAGTGTATTTTTTTCAAGAATCTTTTTTGTATATCCTGCTCCTTGTGTACTACCTGCATTTTCCTGTATTAAAACAGCAGCCTTACCACAGTTCATTTCTGAGAGAGCTTTTTCTACAAAGTTAAAACCTTTACCAGGGGCCGAATACGGAGGATTAAGAAGAAATACATTAGCAGGGAATTTTTCACCTTTATGTTTTCCCTGTTCATAATTTCCTTCGAACTGAGTAAGCGAGTCAGCATGAATAATATTTGAGGATCCATCTCCCATAAGTATCATATTTAAAACTGCAAGGAGATAAATATCTGGAAGCTTCTCTATTCCAAGAAGTTGCTCTGCTTTAATTTTTGCTATTGCTTTATTTTGTTCTTCAAGACTCGTTACTTTCTTTCTTACATCTTCAATCATTAAATTCATAGATGAAATTAAGAATCCTGCAGAACCTGTAGCATAATCCCATACATAACTGTCTTTATTTACTTCACATAATTTTGCCATTAATTCTGTTACATAACGAGGCGTAAGAACAACGTCATTTTCAGCACCATCAGGAACATCAACCCAATCGTTCAAGACATTGAACAGACGGCCTGTAAAGTCAATATTATGCAAGTCTTTTGTAAGAAATGGGAGAATATCTGATTTTACACTTGTATATACAGTTTTTAATTTGCTTTCGCCATTTACAGGAATTTCAAGCTTCGAATAAAGAAATACATTTTTTAGTTCATTTAAAATGATTTCCTTCTTTTCTTTAGGAAGATTTCGTTCGCCTAAAAAGTCTGTGATTTTATTAATGATAATTTTACCATCATTTGAGTTTTCTCCTAGTTCACCTTTTAAGTCTTCAACCTTTAAGCCGCTGACTTTTCCTTTTACGCCAAGTCCAGCCATAATAAGACCTGAAATAAGTTTTACACGAGCACCTACAACAATGCCTAAATCATCATGCATTTTTTGATTAATATTTTTAAGCTTCTTTTCAATATCATCTTCAAGTTCTAGCTTTTGCTTTTCTTTTTCTTCATCTGTCAGTTTTAATTCATCAATTTGTTTAATGAACTTCTCAACATTTTCATCTTTGAGGAATGATAGGTCTGAATAATTAGCAATCTTTTTTGGGATGAAGAGATTTGCTTCTGAGATATAATAAGCACCTATCTCTGTTATAAAGTTTTTGCCTTGTTCATAACCATTAACACCAATAGCAACAACTTCTTTGAAAGAATTAGTGTATGTTAAAATTGCGTTTCCATAATGTACAGCGCCATTTACTGCATATTTGGAAATTACGCTATAATTTGGATCTCCATTTTTATCTGTATTTAATACATTGCCATCTTTGTCAAACTTTCCAAAATCACCTTTTGTTCCTTTGACTTCAATCATTACAGGTATTTTTCGTAATGATTCAGATTCTATAAAACATTTGATGTCAGGATAATTATTTCCATCGCCGCCATTCTTACTTGGGGCTAATTGTAATGCTTTTTCAATTTCTTCGTTGATACTTTCTGTTTTTGTATAATATTTATCTAATTGCTTTTTGCACCAATCTTCGACTTTTTCTTCAATGCTTTTTGACATCTCTAAAACCTAATTATTTATAAAAATTTTGATTCATTATTGTACCATAAGCAGAGCTTTATTTCACTCAAAATCGTCTACACATAAAAAAAAGAGAGGAACTTCCTCGCCAGTATAAATATCAAGTTATTACTTCTTCGAAATAGCACCAATAAACTCTTCCAAGCTGCGCTGTAAAACTTCCTGTGGAATAAGTTTCTCTTTGTATTCTGCAACCATTGTAGGGCTCATGCTTCTGTTCAAGGCATATTTTACAACTTCACGATTTGCTTCCTTACAAAGTAAAATACCAATACTTGGATTTTCATTACTGCGTTTTTCTGTCTGATCAAGAGCTTCCAAATAGAACTCTAACTGTCCCATATAACTTGGTTCAAACTCGTCAGTCTTTAATTCAATTGCAACAAGACAATGCAAGCCACGGTGATAAAAGAGCAAATCTGCTTTATAGGTTTTTCCACCAACTTCAAGTTGATGTTCTTCATCAATGAAAAGGAAGTCTTTTCCTAATTCAAGAACAAAGTCTTTCATGTGAGAAACAATTCCTTTTCTAAGTCTGGATTCTTTATATTTCTTTGGTAATCCAAGGAACTCAAGGTATGCAGTGTCTTTCAAAAGAAGGCTTGTTTCCGGATAAAGATTTTTCAGTGTTGATGATTTAAACTCTTTACTTCCTAAAACAGATTCATATGCATTAGTTTTTATTGCACGCTGTAATTCTCTTACTTGTAAATTTTCTTTTCTTGCATAGAGCATATAGAATATTCTTTGTTCATTAAACTTACAGGAAGAAAGTATTTGATTATGGTTAGACCAGTTTGTGCATAAAAGTATAGCAGGAAATTGTGCCGACACTGTCGGCACAATTTGTGCCATTTCTGTCGGCACAATTGCATTTTTAGTCATATTTTTGGGTAAAGCGAATTTTCCATTGAGCTTTAATTTTTCTATAAGTGCTACAAATTCAGGAGAAGAATATGTTTCATAGAACTGTACCATTTTATAAATGGTTCTTCGACTATAACCTTTCAGGCTTGGATCTCTTGTACGGAGATATTCAGAAAGCTCGGTAACAACATTGCTTCCCCATTCAGAAGATTTAATCTTTGCAGAAACATAACCACCAACATTCCAGGCAATCATCAGCGAATTATTGTTTATTTCCTGGAAAGCACGAGTTCTGTGGATATCAATGATTGTATAAACCTGATTAAAACCCTGCTTCTAATTTTCTTTCCACATCTTCAATAATTTCATCTGGAGTGGAAGCGCCGGCGGTGATGCCGATTGTTTTTAGATTAAAGAATTCTTGCGGAATGTCGGCTGCAGACTGGATGTGGGCTGCGAGCTTGCAATTTGCGGCGGCGGTCTGGTAGAGGCGTTTTGTGTTTGCCGAATTCTTACCACCGACAACGAGAACACCTTCTACCTGAGAGCACAATTCAAGAAGGGCCTGCTGACGTTCGTTTGTTGCCGGGCAGATGGTGTTCATTACTGCAAGATTATGGAATTTTGCCTTAAATAGATTTTCTATTTTTTCAAATTCTTTTGGGCTGTAGGTTGTCTGGCTTAAAAGAATTACGTTTTTTTCTTCACTGCCTGGAATCTCAAAGTTTTCTGCTTCTTCATAATCCTGAATCTGACTGAAGTTTTCTCCGGCGTAACCAGCAATTCCTATTACTTCACCGTGATTTATGTCACCGGTAAGTACAACATAATCATTTTCACTGGAATAACGTTCCACCATTTTCTGACTGGCTTTTACACGCGGACAGGTGGCATCGATTATCTTACAGCCGCGTTTTTCCAGGGCATCTGTTACGCTCGGAGCAACTCCGTGGGCACGGATTATGACTACACTGCCCTCTTCAAGTTCTGCAATATCTGACTCTTCAAGTATATGAAGACCTTTCTCTTCCAGCGCGCTCAGTGCATTTTCATTATGAATCAAAGGACCAAGAGAATAAACTTTTTTACCAGGATTTTCTGATAAAGCCTTTTCAGCCAGCTCAACGGCTCGGCGAACTCCAAAACAAAAGCCCAGCACCGAAGCTCTAATAATTTCCATTCCGTTAGTATAAAAAAAAAGATGCCTTGTGTAAACAAAGCATCTATTAAAAAGATCCTGAAACAAGTTCGGAATGACACTAGGATGTAAACTTATTGGTCATCCCCGACATATTATTTAGTTCTCATCAGCACGAACGTGCTTGAGTGAGTGGTGTACACCATACTCTGCCTTCCAGTTCTTTCGTGACATACTGATAAATGCACTTGAAATGAAGATAGAAGAATACATACCACAAATCAAACCGACAATCATTGCCAGAGAGAAGTCTTTAATGCTTCCGCTTGTAAATACAAACATAGAAACAACTGCAAAGAGAGTTGTAACGGTTGTCAAAACAGAACGTGTAAATGTATCAGAAAGAGACTTATTCAAAATCTCATTGAATGTCTTAGTTTCAGGCATCATCTTGAGGTTATAGCGGACGCGGTCCAAAATTACGACTGTAGCGTTGATAGAATAACCTACGATTGTAAGAACGGCAGCAAGAACAGTAGAAGAGAATTCCATCTGAGTCCAGATGATGAAGGTAAACATAATCAAAGTATCATGAATCAGAGCAATTACCGAACCAAGGGCAAAGTCCCAGTGGAAGCGGATTGTTGCATAGAGCCAGATAAGTCCAACTACTGCAATGAACATAATGATAGACTTAATAGATGTTGATTTTGACATACCAGCACCAATAAAGTCTGTCTTTACGATAGCAACGTTTTCTTTTCCAAAAGCCTTAAAGAGCTTGTCGTTGATAGAAGACTGAATCTCATTCTGAGCATCGCCTTCGCTAACACCCATACGAATCTGATAAGAAGCATCTGCACCAGTACCAAGCTGTTTGATATTTCCACCGGCATCACAAAGTGCGTTACGAATATCATTTGTAGTAACTTCAGAAGTTCCTGCAGGATAAATGTAAATTGGTGTAGAAGAAAGCTGATTTGTAACGGCAGAATTCAAGAAAAACTTTGTTGAATCATAAGAAGAATTCTTTACATCCATTGTTACATCTGCAATCTTGTTTACTTCATTAGCAAGTTCACCAACAGTCTTAAGAACTGCAAAGTTGAAGGAACGTGTTTCGTTATCAGCACCAGTACCAGAAATGATGATATCCATCTGACCAGCAGAAAGATCCAGAGTAACTTTAGCAGGTCCTTTATAAGAAATTTCTGCAACAGGGTTTGCTACACGAACTTCCTCAATAAGACCTGGGCGAAAATCAAGACCAAGATTAATTCCTTTTACACAGAAACCAACAATACCAAGTGCAATAATTACACAAGAGAAAATAGCGGCAGGAAGGAAGCCTTTATTAAAGTTAATTGTCTTTTTCATTATTTAATCCCCCAACCAATGCTTACTTTCTTTGCATGGAGAACATCAGTATCAAAATCGAAAATAAGTCGTGAAACGAAGAGAGCTGTGAATACAGATGAAACAACACCGATTGCAAGAGAAACAGCAAATCCCTGAATTGCACCAGTACCAAGCTGGCTCAGGAAGATAGCAGCAATAAAGGTTGTAATGTTAGAGTCCATAATTGCCCAGAATGCATTATCAAAACCCATAGAAACTGCTGCAGGACGGCTCTTTCCCTGACGAAGCTCTTCCTTAATTCGTTCAAAAATAAGAACGTTAGCATCTACCGCCATACCGATTGTAAGAATCATACCGGCAATAGAAGAAAGAGTTAATGTAAGGTTGAATGCCGAAAGTACAGAGAACATTATAAAGAGGTTCAAAACCTGTGCTACAACAGCATTAATACCAGAAGCCTTATAGTAAATCAACATGAAGATAAGAATAAGTCCGAGACCAAGAAGAATAGCCTTAGCACCGGCACGAATTGAATCTTCACCAAGAGAAGCACCAATTACCTGCTGACTTTCAACTTCGAGAGGAACATTAAGCCATGCTGTCTGCAATATCTTTTTGATATTGTCAGCTTCTTCATAGCTGAATCCACCAGAAAGTGAAACCTGACCACCAGTAATTGCAGTCTGAATACGTGCATTTGATTTAACTTTATTGTCACTTACGATTGCAAGATTGTCTCCAACATGAGCAGCTGTAAAGTCACCAAAAATTGTTGCACCTTCGCTGTCGAGGTTGAAGTGAACCTCAGGCTGGTTAGTAAATTCATCTGCACCTACGAGAGCAGATTTTACATGCTGACCGTCGAGTGCGATTTCTTTCTTTACGACAACCCAGTCATAACGCTCATCAAGACCATATTCATCTTTTCTATATTCACCGAAAACCTCGCAGTCTTCAGGAATTACAGAAGGGTCCATCAATTCACCAATAGCATTGAATGTTGTAGCAGGGTTCTGAGCATAGTATGCCTTAAATGCATTTGTTGCTTCCATATCTACAAGACGGAAGTTCAAAATACCCTTACCCATAATCAAAGTATTGATTGCATCTGCCTGAGCAGCACCAGGAATTTCGATATAAATTCTGTCATCGCCCTGCTGGCGGATAACAGGAGAAGTAAGACCAAACTTATCGATACGGCTTGAAAGGTTTTCAATTGCATTTGCCATAGCTTCTTTTTTGAAGTCAGCAGCATTTTCACTTTCAACTGCATCGCCCATAGATTCAAGGGCTGCATCCAAATCTGCCTTAACGATAATGTTCATACCGCCGGAAAGGTCAAGACCAAGCTTTACAGAGTTTTCATAATAACGCTTTGCCTTAAGAATTTCATCGCGATAGCGAGTTGTGAACACTGACATAAAATCAAGTTCACTATCATAAGCCGAAAGAACATCTTTCAAAGTAAGCTCTGCAGGAGCTTTCTTATCAAGAGCCTTATATCTCTTTGCTACATCTTTTTTAAGCCAGGCATATTCATCAGCAAGAGGTGCTGACAAATCCATTTTTTTAATTGCGCGTACATCTTCTGCAGCCTTAAGTTCAGCATAGTTCTTAATGTTTTCTGTTGAACCAAGGGCAAGCTGCTGTACCTCTTTTGGTGTTCTTCCGTACCAGCTTATTGACGGCCAGAGGAAAACGAAACAAAGAGCTATTACAGCCAGCAGAACCAATAAACGAGTTCTCTTGTTCATTTTTTTATAAACTCCAATTATTTGTTTTCTTCAGCTTTTTCAGCAGCCTTTTCTTCTGCTACAGGGGCTGAAGATTTTTTACCTTTGAAAAGTTTTTTGTTTTTTGCTTCTTCTGCAAGCTTTGCCTTTTCAGCTTCTGTAAGCTCTACAGTTGAAATTGCCGTGCGGTTGAATTCGAGCTTGCAG
Organism: Treponema sp.; assembly: GCA_016293915.1. Taxonomy (GTDB): domain Bacteria; phylum Spirochaetota; class Spirochaetia; order Treponematales; family Treponemataceae; genus Treponema_D. The sequence goes on from JAEDCY010000026.1 coordinate 21,613, forward strand.
TCATCATCAACCTTTACGATTACAGTATTTTCTTTTACAGAAGATACAGTTCCGTGGATTCCTCCGATTGTGATTACCTTGTCGCCCTTCTTCAATGCATCAAGCATTTTCTGAGTTTCTTTCTGCTTCTTGTTCTGTGGACGAATCAAAAAGAGATAAAAAATAACGATAATAAGCAGAAAAGGAAGAAGACTACCTACAAGTGATGATGAGCTGGAAGCACTTGCTGCTCCTCCAACCTGCAAAAATGGGATAAATGACATATGTGTTTCCATCCTGTTTTTAAAATCTGATTATAAAATCAGTCTAAAAATTATAACATGATTTAATCTAGTAATCAATGGAGAATTTGTGATTTTACAATTTTATAGGATTGTCACACGGATTCGATTTTCCGTAGGAAAATTGAATCCGTGTGACCCTATTGTATAAGTTTAGTCAAAGCTTCATTCAACTTCTTGAACGAAGAGTCATTAGGATTTATGGCAACTACCTGGCGCAGATAATACTGAGCTTTGCGGTAGTCTTGTTTTGCGTAATATAATTCATAAAGGCGGAAAAGAGCATCGCTGTTTCGAGGATTGGAAATAAGACTTGAACGGAGATCTGCAAGAGACTTTTCCTCAGTAAGCTGCAGAAAACTTCTTCTATAATAGAGGTAACTTTTCATTTTTTGAGAAGAAGTATTTATCTGAGAATCAATATATTTGATTACTGCATCCCTGCTACCTACACTACTATATGCAAGAACATAAGCCTGCATCAGATTTTCATCAGACGGGTTACTGTTGTGTCTTGCTCTTGCAAACTCGTAGGCTTCATTGTTTTTTCCAAGTTTAAGACAAATGCGTACATATTTTTCTACAACTGAAGGCGAAACTTCGCTATCCGAAATCAAAGACTTACTGACTGAATAAGCTTCCTGCCAGTTTTCGCGGTGAACTAGTCCGTCCAGAGCATAAGACATTGCTTCTTTACTTTCAGGTCGTTTTGCAAGCACACTTGCAGCAAGTTCATCTGCATACTTGCCGGCTACAGGAGCATCTGTTTCAGAAGCGATTCTTGCTGCAAACATAAGTGCGTCTGTATTATCAGGATATAATTGAAGGGCCTTTTCTACAGTTTCTGTAGCGGCGGCAGTATTTTTGCTCCAGTCAAGCTGAACACGGGCACGAAGAATAAGATAGTCTATTGAATTGTTTTCCTGGCGAGCATACATATCAAGCAGCGCGACCGCGTGAATGTAATCGTTTTTCTCGATGAGGATTTTGGCGCGGAATAAAAGGAATTCAAGATCGTTCGGAGTCTGCTGTAGAACCTTTGCAACATAAAGCTCCGCAGCATCAAAATCTCTGGAATCAAAGGCTATATAAGCATTCTGTTTTAAAACTGCAATATCATTAGATGAAACATCAAGCCCGCCAAGAATCTCGGCCGCTGAATTTAACTTTCCATTAATACGCAGAACTCTGGCATAAGCAAGTCCAATCTCTTCAGTTTTTGGAGATGCATTATAGGCAGTAGAATAGTATTGTTCAGCAGCATCAAAAACTGTTTTCTTTTCACAAAGCACTGCCATAAGATAATTTGCAAGAACAGAATCCGGCTGCATGGCGAGAGCCTTAACAAGAGCATCTTCACAAGGTTCAATCACAGAAGAATTAGAAGAAGAATTCATTATAACAATTGCAGGAAGCAGAGTTGCCAAAAAATCAACGTTTCCAGTACTTGAGTCAAAAAGTCCGTGTCTTACAGTTTCAAGGGCACCTATATATGGATTATCATTTGGAGCTTCCGGAATATCCCAGGTAATTTTTTCATAAGGCCAGACAATCCGCATGATTTCAGCAGCAACTACTGCAAGAACCTTTTCGGCATCATCATACTCTGTCTTTTTCTGTCTCATAGAAGCCATAGCCGCCTTCAAAGCTTCAGGAGAACCGTTTTGCACTCCAGAAAGAATTTCCGGTGAAATTTTCTGAAAGAATGAGCGCTCCACTTTTTCTGAAGGAAGTTTTATAAAATCAGCACCAGAAACATCAGCAGCTTCTGCTTCCTGTTCAACAACCGGCTCAGAGTTCTTTTTTTTATTTGTCTTTTTCTTTTTTGAAGCAGCAGAAAGAGAGCCCTCCATTAAGAGGGACAAAGCAGTTATGAGAAAAATAGATTTTACTGACTTTATTTTTTTCAATTCCCTTTCCAGCTATAAATCTTCATCCATATCTGATTTAAAAGAAGCTTCTTCATCAGAAAAAACTCCAATCTCATCATCTTTAAAAACAAGATCACTATGTTTTTGTTGTACAAAAAAATAAGCAACGAGCAGAACTGCAATCATAATCAAGAAAGCAGGCCCAAGGGTGTAAACAACCATACTGAAAGACAAGGGCATAAGCTGCAGTGAAAACATAAGATACCAGATTCCCATACCTACCAAAGTAACTGCAGGAATAAGATATCCAAATTTAACAGATTTATACTTTAAAAAACCGGAAATAAACAGTGAAATGCCAGCTATTACTCCGTAAACAGGCCAAAGTTCTTTAATTGTAAAAGGAAGAACAAGTACCATCATGATTAAGACTAAACTACAAAGAAAGAAGGCAAGACCTATAAACATATGAAAAAACTTATGGGTGATCTTTTTTCCAATAATAATAATTACAATCCCCAAAAGCCCTTGAAAAATAAGAATTACTAAATTTAAAATATCTATTTTTCTTGAAATGGGATTTATAACAGCAAACACGAAGCAGGCTGCCAGAATGAGAATTCCCAGTGCAATCATAAAATATAAGGATTTAGTCAGTTTTGATATACTCATAATCTGCCCTTCTATAAATAATACTAACAAAAATTAATCTTTACAATAACAATTCACTATGCTAAATTCAAAAATATGAAAATAAAAAGATTCTTACCCGCACTGCTTTCTATATATATGTTTTCTATTGTAATACTTTCATTATCGGCTTGCAGCGGTCATACAAATACACAAAAAAACACCACATTTGAGGATCATCAGGAAGAATTACTTCAGATTCTTGAATCTCAAACCTTAAATGAAAAACAACGCTACTCTATCATAAAACAAATTGCAGATTCCCTGCGAAATAAACAGGATTATCAGGGACTTATTCTTTTTCTTACAGACTGGGTTGATAAAAATCCTGATGATATGTACAACTCTTACTGGCTTTTGATGACTGCCTATGCTTATCTTTCAACCGGAGCTGAACCTGTCGCTGAATATTATTTTGACCGTATTCTGCAGCAGTGCCAGGATCTGCTTGTAAAAGGAAATTCTGTTCATTTTATCTGTCTTCAAAACCTTATTCAGCTTAGTAAAACTCCGGCTCACAGAATAAAATACTTCAATGAGCTTATAAACAAGTTCCCACAGAACGTAAATACCACCGAGCTTTACCTCCGTCTTGCCCTTGAATATCAGAATGACAGCCAGTGGTCAAATGCCCTTAAAACCTACTCTCTTTTCCTTGAGCAGCCGGATGCAACTACTATTCAGATTGCCGGAGAACCGGATGCCTATAAAAATGCCCGGCATCTTGTAGACTTCAATAATTCTTCTAAAGACTGGACCTTTGAAAGCCTGCCTGCTCTTGAAAATGCTGTTAAAAAAGCTATCCGCAATTACGACTGGCGCGCCCTTGACCGCTACAAAGCTAAGGTTAACTTCTTCTCAATGTCATGGAAGCAGGATGAAAATGACGCAAACTCTCAGGAAGAGTTTTCTATGTATTCCTGGATGAGAGGAAACAGAATCCGTTACAGCGACAGTCTTGACGAAGCCTCTAACCCGAATGAAGCCTACCTCCGTACCTGGGGCTGGCACAGTTATGTTTCGGTATGGTATCTTTATTTCCGCAAGGTTGACTTTCCTCTGGACCCGGATATTCATGGAAACTGGGAATGGGCCGGAATCTATCTTGGAAATAAACTCTAATGAGAAAAATAATCGTTATACAGGCTCTTTTATTTCTCTGCGCCTCAGCATTTTGCCAGGAGGTGGTTTCGACAGGCTCAATCACCGCCAGCACAAGCTCAACCACCGCTAGCACAGGCTCAACCGGCACCGAAAGCTCTGACACAGCAGAGCAGCTTTCTTTTACGGAAGAACCAATGGAAGAAGTTGCCCCTGACGACGCTTTTATTGACCTCTTAAAAACAGCAGTTATTCCAGAAATACACCCGCTTGATACAATAGAAGAAACTCCACCTTCTCATATTGCAATTTCTTTTGTAAGTGATGAAGCTCTTGCCAAGCCACAGGTTGAAGCCTTCCGAAAAATGTATCTTTCTCCAAAATGGAGCGCTCTGCTCAGAACCTATCTTGAAAGCGCAATGGAATACCGCCTTTATGTTCGCAAAGCCGTTCAGGACGCAAAAATGCCTGAAATGCTGGAATACCTTCCTGTAGTTGAATCAAACTATAAAACAAACGCAAAATCCAGCTCTGGCGCAATCGGTATGTGGCAGTTTATGGCTAACAGTGTCTGGCCTTTTCTCACCTTAAATGATTTTGTAGATGAAAGACTTGACCCATGGAAATCTACAGAAGCTGCACTTAAAAAGCTCACTGATAATTACAATTTTTTCAACGACTGGCTTTTGGCTATTGGTGCTTATAACTGTGGAGTTGGAGCTATGAACCGTGCCATAAAGAGAGCCGGTGGTGTAAAAGACTTCTGGTATCTTGCAGAAGGTGGTTTTCTTTCAAAACAGACAGCAGAATATGTTCCAAAACTGATTGCTATTGCAGACCTTGCAATAAACAGCCAATATTATGGAATAGACATTCCAAGTCATGATGAAGAATTTGAACTTCTTGAAAATGAAAAAAACGGAAATTTTGACTACATAACTGTAAAAAAAGCCTACTCAATAAATCAGCTGGCCCAGGAAATGAGGCTCGACAGTGCTACCCTCAAACGGCTTAATCCTTCTTACACAATGGGAATGACCCACCCGTCTAAAGCAAGTGAAATCCGGCTTCCTCTGGGCATGAAGCAGTCTGCACAAGACGCTCTTGCAAACATGACTCCGGTTGAATTTCCTATTAAATACACAGTTGTTGCAGGCGATTCCCTCTGGTCAATCTCAAGAAAGTACAAAACCACCGTCTCTGCCATCTGTGAGCTGAACGGCATAAAAGAAAACGCCATCCTTAAAATTGGAAAAATTCTTTATATTCCTTCTAAATAAGCCGATTATTAACTGATAAACCGTCATCATAAACAAATAATTGTCATGCTGAATTCGTTTCAGCATCTATCAGATAGATCCCGGAACAAGTTCGGGATGACGCAACTTTTATGGAGCATTACATGTCTATAAAAAGAAAGTTTTTCATAATTTTCCTCATTGCAAGTTTTTTTTCAACTCTTTTCGCACAGACTAAAACAGATTACGACACAAAAATAGAAGCTATCAGTTCAATCAACTGGATTACAAAACAATTCGTAACTAATATTTCTCTGGATACAAATAAGACAGATATTCAAATGCCTTCCGGAAAAAAGTTAGCTTCTACCTATATAAAATCAAAAATGCTTCCATTGATTCAGCCGCCTCTCCTTTCTCTTTTTGAGAATTCTGAAAATGATCTTTCTGAAGCTGTTATAAATGAAGACCTCTCTCTGGATCAGGTTTATCATTTTATTATGGGTGGCCACAAAACCCCGGATGTTTTTTCTAAAGATCTCAAATATCTGAACACAACAAATACAACAAATATAAACGACATTGGAAAGCTTTTAGTACGCCATAATTATGCCTATAATCCTCAAAAGCCTATCGATTCAGTTCCTTCCCGCGCTTTTACCGGAATTATCATTGATGCAAGGGGCGCATACCCGGTTCATGGTGAATATGTAAAAAGCGAAGTATATGCCTGTTTCTTCCCTCAAATTTGGGATGATCAGATGAACAGTATTTTTGAAAAGAATATCGTTTCGCCTAAGGTTGTAATGGAAAAAGGTCTGGTTGCCTACCACTACTCCGACGACAATTCTCTCTACGAAGACCGGGTTGGTTCAGATCCTCTTTACATAAAAGCTTCTCAGGTTTACGGCCGTAACAGAACAGACCCTATTATTAAACGCCGCGATGCCCTCAAAATTCTTACAGTTCCGGAAAATATAAAACTCCTGCAGGAAGGTAAAGTTGTAATTCTTCTGGATAAGAAGAATCTGATTTATGATATTTCTGTTCCTGAAAAAACTCCTTCTTACTATGTTAAGTACAATTCTGTAAAGCAGTATTTCTATGAAAATAAGATTCCGGGAGTTACTGTCTCAGACACAGCAACTGGCCTTATGTTTGATGTAAATCTCCGCTTCTATCCTGATTCTCCAGAGCTTCTTACTGACGAAAAAGGCCGCATTGAACTCATAGCTCAACGCCTGAAAGAAATTCTGAAAGATGAAGGCTATTCTATTTTAATTGAAGGCCATACTGCCGATGTCGGAAAACCGGTTGGTCAGCTCAATCTTTCTATAGAAAGAACCAGAACCGTAATATCTGCACTTATTAACGAAGGAATTGATTCAAAGATATTCTCTTACAAAGGTTTTGGTGGAACCATGCCAGTTGCAGATAATGATACAGAAGCCGGCCGCGCCCAGAACCGCCGCGTGCGCATTATTGCCCGCCCACGCGCAACCTACATTCAGCGCGACTGGAACTAAAAAAAACAGCTTCGTTTCCACCAGACCAGACTCTACAGTCTTCATTAATCTGATTGCGTATACGGCCCAGTGAATCTTTATTAAGTCTCGGACAGAATATCCAACCCCAGAACAACAATGTCAGAAGGAATATTAAGGCCTACTTCTTTACAGAAATACAAGGCAGCAAAGGCCATTTCATCATTCATACAGATAAGGGCATCATAATCAAAAAGGCCAACAGTCTTATAAATATCACGAAGGTCTTCCAAAGCAGGTACGTAGCTGAGTACAGATTTCCACTTTTTTTACATTGCTGGCGGTCTACAAGTTCATCAATAACATTTTTATAAGCTTCTTCTGAGTCTACATGAGGGTGCCGCCCGAAACAAGTTCGGAATGACGCTTAAGAACTCTAATCTTTTATTATTTCTAACGATTTTCCCTGATATTTAGGCAGAAATTTCTTTTTTCCACCACCAGCAAACTGCACTTCAATTACAAATTCACCGGAATTATTGTAAGCAGCAACAATTGCGCCATCACCATAAGCATCATGGTAAACATGAGTTCCTTTTTTCCACTTTGCTGAAAGGCCGTCTGAATCATCATAGTTGCCAGAGCCCGAAGCAAAAGCCGATGCGTCGCGGCCAAATTGACCGTAAGGTGAAGATTTTTTTACGGAGAAACCAAAAGGAGCCTGCCCTATTATCGTAAAAGCTTCTGCTGCTTCTTTTATAAAAGGACTTGGGCGCATAAAATCCCAGCGACCGTAAAGGCAGCGTTTTGCCGTAGAAGTAACATAAAGCTCGTCGCGGGCACGGGTAATACCAACATAAAAAAGACGTCGTTCTTCCTCAAGCTCAGCTCCCTGTTTTTCCATTCTAGGGAACACGCCTTCTTCAAGTCCGGTAATTACAACTTTATTGTATTCAAGTCCCTTTGTGTTATGAAGGGTAATAAGTGTTACGGCTTCGTCTCCAACTGCTTGATTTTCAGCATCAAGAGTACGGTCCAGATTTATCGCATCAAGGAATTGGAGCAAACCTTCCATCGTACACTTGTAAGGAACCGCCGTATTCACAAGTTCCTGAAGGTTCTGCACTCTTGTAGTTCCTTCTATTTCGTCACCTGCTCTGTGAAATTCATCCAGACTTGAATCACGGATAACCCTTTCCATAAAGTCGGAAAGTGATTTATTTTCATCGAAAGAGCCGGAGAGAGTCTCAAAAAGTTTTATGAAAGCTGCAGCACCTTCCGCCGCTTTTTTAGAGAGCGAACCTGCCTGAAGCTGTGTCTGTAAATTTTCAAGGAGGTCGCTGTAAACTGGCGCACCGTCCGGATTAAGAGTTACAGCGCTCTCCATGAGCTTGTCCTGGGTTTTGTCGCCTATTCCGCGCGTTGGTTTGTTGATTATGCGGCGGAAAGAGATTTCGTCTTTGTGATTGGCAAAAAAGGAAATGTAGGCGATTGTATCTTTAATTTCTTCACGTTCGTAGAATTTAAGCGAACCAACTACAACATAAGGAATTTTTCTGTGAAGAAATTCTTTTTCAAAACCAAGAGACTGGGCATTTGTACGATAAAGAATTGCCCAGTCGGAGTATTTAGCACCACCTGCAAGAGACTTCATTACCAGATCTGCTGTAAAAGTTGCTTCGGCATTCTGATCCGGAAGAAAAGCAAGAACCGGCTTTCCGCCTTCCCCACGGTCTGCAACCAGAGTTTTTTCAAGGCTGCCGTGATGATTCTTTTTTACGACAAGTCCTGCCGCATTAAGAATATTTGATGTTGAACGGTAATTTCTTTCCAGCTTGATAATCTCTGTTCCCGGGAATTTTTCCGGGAAGGTTAAAATATTTTCTACCTCGGCACCACGGAATTTATAAATCGACTGGTCATCATCACCAACTACACAGACATAAGTATCGCTACCCTGCTTTACACCAGAAAGACTCTGTAAAAGTCTGTACTGAGCAATATTCGAATCCTGATACTCATCAACCATTATTACACGGAAACGATTATGAATATAATCTGAAATTTCACTGTAACGTTCGAGAATCTGAACCGGAAGCATAATCAAATCACCAAAATCTGCATTACCCGTAGCTCGCAGTCTCTTTTGATATTTTGAATAAATATCATTCAAATCAAATTCACTACCAATAATTCCAAGATCATCTTCCGGTGTGAGACAGTAATCTTTTGCAAGTGAAATTTGACGGGCAGCCGTTTTGACTTCCTTTGTTGAAAGTGATGGTTCTGCCTTTTTTATCAAAGTAGCGACATCATCATCATCATAAACAGTAAAAGAAGGTTCAAGACCAGCATGCTCGGCAAATTTTCTGAGAAACCAGGAGCCAAAAGAGTGAAAAGTCTTTATCTGGGCATCTTCGGCGCGATCTTCAATTGCAACAGCACGCTCACGCATTTCATTGGCTGCCTTTTTGGTAAAGGTTACCGAAAGAATACTCCAGGGATCTATATTTTTTTCTTTAATAAGATAAGCAATCTTAGTCGTAATTACACGGGTTTTTCCTGAACCGGCGCCTGCAAGGATAAGGAGCGGCGAACCCTCGTGTACAACGGCGGCTCTCTGTTCTTCATTCAATGAGTCAAGGTAATTATTTTCTGGCATGTTTCTTCTTTTTTTCTTTATAGAGTTCTTTGTCTGCCTCAGTAAGCAGCTGCTTTAATACGCTGGATTTCTGAAGGTCTACAGCACCAAGGCTTATAGAAAGTGTAAAAGGAAGCTGATTTTCTATAGAAACCTTTTTACAAAGCATATCTATTTTTAGCTTAGTATTCTCAACATAACTCATTTTCATACCGAGAGCAACAATTCCAAACTCGTCACCGCTAAGACGCCCAACAACATCAGATGAACGGAAAATATCTTTGAGTACGCGGGCCTGCAGCATAATTGCCTTATCCCCCATATCGTGTCCATAGGTATCATTGATTTTTTTGAGACCATCCATATCAGCAAAAAAGATTACACCAGAAGTATCGGTTTCCTGCAAAAGGTCAAGCGCAGCCTGGCCCTGTTCAAAAAAGCCGCGACGGTTCAAAATACCGGTAAGCTCATCCATACGAGACTGAAGGGCAAGAGTAGTATTTTCTCTTTCAAGATTACGACCTTCCTGAATCTTACTTGTATACTCATAAGCCTGAGCAACTGCATTTACGATAATTTTTAGATATACATTATAATCAGCAAATTTATTTTCTTTTATCTGGCAAAGCATGTAACCGTAGTTTGTTTCTCCCATGTAAATAGGATTCAAAAGGAAAACTCCACTGACATTTTCCATTGAACGAGCTATAAATATTTTTTCATGAGGATCAACCGTAAGACCTGGTCTGAAAATTTCACTGTTCTTTATTTCAGAGTAGAACATATGAAGTTCCACTTCATTCGGCAATACAAATTCCTTCTCAGAATCAATAATCTGTACATCCTTAAAAAAGTGCACTGCCATACCGTTAATCGAACACTGGGCTGCAATATACTTAAGGCTAAAGAACATCTGTTTAAGTGTATTAAAACCACGGATTGTATCGAGAAGTGTCACTATAGTATTTTTTACATTAAGAGCACTTATAAACTGATTAACGTCGTCATTCTTTTCATTCAAATCTGAGCAGAGTTCTCCATCTGTATTCTTATAAGCCGGAAGAGAATGATCCATACTGATACAGCCGCATGACTGACGGAACTTTGGAACAAGAGGTTTCAAAAGTTCTTTCTTCATTTTTTCACCATTTAATACACGGTATGCAATCTCTGCCGCCTCACAGCCCTGACTATAAATATCCTGATTAATTGTCGAAAGTTTTGGCGATATCATACTTGCAACTATGGCATCATCAAAACCAATTACTTTAACATCCTCAGGAACACGAACTCCAATTTCATCAAAAGCCCTGATACAGCCATAAGCCATCATATCATTTGCACAAACAATGGCATCGAAAGGAATTTCTTTTTTTGATTTATAGCGGGCAATAATTTCATCATAGGCCTTGAAATCTGTAAAACAACCATCAAAAACAAGTTCTGGATAAAATGGAAGTTTGCATGAATCAAGTGCTGCCGTAAAAGCATCATAACGTTCCAGTGCCTCTTTAGACCGCGTTTGATTAGCAGAAAAGAAAGCTATTTTTTTACAATCATGGACCTTTTTAAGATGATTTACAATATCCATAAAACTTTTACGACAATCAGCCTGAATTACATAACCGTTTTTTACACGAGGCTCCATTGCAATTGAAATTACAGGACGAGGTTCATAGTTTTTCAAGATTTCACGAAGTGTATCTTCTTCCATCTGGGAAGCATAAATACCACTCACACAGATTATTGCGTCAATTTCCTTAGATTTTGCATATTCAAAACCAGTACAATACTGATAATCAAAGGCCCCCTGATTTACACCAGGAATTCTTGTCTGTATGATAACGACTCTAACATCTTTATCCTTAAAATAATCAGAAATACCGCTTAAAACATCTAAACTGTATTCTATTGTAAATGTCGGAATTAAAACTGCAATAGTTTTCATAAGTTTCTATAGTCAATCGGGGGCTGTCCAAAAAGTATCGTCATGCTGAACCTTCGCAGCATAGCTGCTCGGAGACTCGCTAAAAACAGTAACCTGTAACGCCCCTTTCGGCGCATTTTTTTAACAGCTCTTCGATTATAACCATATTATACACTAAAAAATGAATTTTCGCTCGTTTTTTTCACTCTTTTTTCTATAATTTTTGATAAAACGGGCATCTAAATCTACTCCGGTACTTGCAAGCACTTTCACAGTAACAACACCGCCAGGAACAACTGATTTTACAGCCATCTGATCATCAAGTTCGTAACGTATTACTACAGAACCGTCTACTTCTGGAGCCTGGAACCAGGCACGTCCAATTGCAAGGCCTTCGTCATTATCAGAAGAAATAATTTCCTCTACAAGAATATTCAGTTCTTTTCCAACATAACCTTCCAGATGTTCTGCTGTAATTGCAGTCTGCAGTTCTTCCAGGTGAGCTGCACGGGCTTTTGCTATTTTAGCAGGTACACGGCCCTTCATGCTGTAGGCAGGAGTATCTTCCTCGCGGCTATATGGAAAGCAGCCGGACCAGTCAGGGCGAATCTGCTGTAAAAAGGCCGCTGTATTTTCTGCAGCTTCATCTGTTTCGCCAGGGAAACCGGTAAGAAAAGTAGTTCTAAGCACAGCACCCGGAAGCTCCCGACGGATTTTTTTTACTAGGGCTGTGTATTGTTTTTGTGAGCCGGTGCGGTTCATTGCAAGAATGATATTGTCATCTCCACTCTGAAATGGAATATCAAAATATGGTAAAAGCCGGCCCTGACCAGCCTTAATTGCTTCAATAATATCATCAGTAAAATGATCCGGATGAATATAAAGAGGACGGACAATAAAATCTCCAGGTATTGCTGTAATATTTTTCAGTAAATCTGCAAGCGAAGTACCCGTATCTGTACCATAAGCTGCAAGATCCTGCCCTATCAGATTGATTTCATAAACACCATCTTTTACTAGATTTTTTATTTCCTTAAGAATTTCTTTTTCAGAACGGCTTCTAAGCTCGCCGCGAATCAAAGGAATTGCACAGAATGAACAATGATTTGAACAACCTTCTGTAATTTTTACAAAGGCAGAGCCAGGAAAATTAAAAATAACCGGTCTTGCGCCCCCACAAACACCTTTTTGCGGGAAAGTTTCTGCACTACGTTTCTTTTTTGAAACATCATCCATAAAATCTGCAATTTTTGAAAGATCTCCGTTTCCAAAAACACCATCCAGTTCTGGCATAGCTTCAATAAGATTATCTGCATAGCGTTCCGCAAGACAACCTGTAAGTACAAGTTTTGCTTTTGGATAAGCTCTTTTTATATTGCAAACTGCATCAATTGATTCTTTTTTTGCTGACTGAATAAAACCACAGGAATTAACGAGAATAAAATCAGCTTCATCTGCATTAAGTGTAAACTCATAGCCGCGCTCAATAAGAAAACCCGCAATGAGTTCTCCATCTGTCTGGTTTTTGGCGCAACCGTGCTGGTCAATAAAAAATTTCATATTAGTCCTTAAGAATAACGTCATGCTGAACTCTTTCAGCATCTATAAAAAAAGGGGGTGACCAAAAAGTATCGTCATGCTGAACCTTCGCAGCATAGCTGCTCGGAGACTCGCTAAAAACAGTCCACTGGACTGTTTTTACACTGCTATGCAGTGTCGCTCCCTATGTTTCAGCATCTACACTATATCTAGGCCTATAGATTCCGAAACAAGTTCGTAATGACACTAGGAAGTAAACTTATTGGTCAT
>JAEDCY010000027.1 GCA_016293915.1 Treponema sp.
TTGAGTGGCTTACCAACAGAGTGGAGACATGGAACCCAGTCACCGTCAGTACCGAGGTACTGCCATACCTTTTCACCGGCACGTGTCATGATATCCATGTTCAATACAACGTATTCAGAGTCTGTAAGTTCAATACCGTACTTAGCAATTGGAGATCCGAGTGGACCCATGCAGAATGGAATTACATACATTGTACGACCATGCATACAACCTGTATACAATCCTTTCATTGTAGCCTTCAATTCAACCGGGTCAATCCAGTGGTTTGTAGGACCAGCATCCTCTTCCTTCTTAGAAGAAATGAATGTACGTGATTCAACGCGAGCAACGTCGCTTGGAAGAGAACGGAAAAGGAAGCAGTTCTCTTTTGCCTTCAAAGGAGTAGCGAGACCAGCGTCTACACACTTCTTCATAAGGCGGTCATATTCAGCTGTAGAACCGTCAACAACAACAACATTGTCTGGTTCACACATCTTAACACATTCTTCAACCCATGCTTTAATTCCAGCATGTTTAATATCAGAAACGTTCATTAAAAACTCCTGTCAGCCCGGCCAAACCGGACCATTTTCTGTATGCACCAAAGCCTCTCCAAGAGACCCTCGTACACCAAGGTATAATTTAACGCTTTTTTAGTTTGAATTCAATAGTAAAAAGGTGGGGGAAGTCTCCCCCTCGCTCCCAAGTCCTCACTCATGGTAGTTTCGACAAGCTCAACCACCATTCGCTCCGGTCTTGTCCGCTACCCCCTCTAGCGGGGGCCAATAATCTGACTACCCGAAAAATGTAAGAATTCCCCAGCCCAACCGTGCCTCTGCCCCCGCAACGCCCTCTCCTCCCCGTGGGGCCGTCACCACCAGATTCCCGTCCACCCCAGACCCGCCCACAAAAAAAAATACGATGTTTCCCAGATTTTTGTCAAAAAAGTTATATCGTGGCAATTATATATATAAGAAGTGGGCGGCTCCGCACCCCACAAGCTGAGCCGCAGGGCCGTCCCCCCAAAACATCCCGTTTTGGAGATGGGCCTATAAATAACTTTTGCAGCCATATTTTATAGGCCCAAACAGAGTCCCCGAAACTGCCCGTTTCACAAATTGGCCTATAAAACACTGCACCTGCAAATTCTTATAGGCCCAAAAACAGCTTTCACATAAGGAGGAAAGAAAATAAAACTTCAAAAACTTAATTCAGGCCTATAAGAACTCCACATACCTAAGTTTTATAGGCCCAACTTCAAAACACACTCTAGTTAAAGAGTAAACAAGGCCTATAAAACCAACCACACAACTATTTTTATAGGCCCAAACCGCCGTCGCACGGCAAAAAAAAGGAGAACACCGTGACATTAGAACAACTTCCACCCGACACTCTTACCGAACAGATACAAATCCGGCGGGAACAATTAAAACTACTCCTCGCCAAAAAACTCCGCTCATTAAAAAGTGCCCCCGAGGGCCGCCTGCGCGTTGCGCAGGCTCACGAAGGCCGCAAGCTGCAATATTACCATGTAATAACCCAGGGAGACACAAAAGGCTCTTACATCCCCCACGCGCAGCTTCAGCTTGCAAAGCGACTGGCGCAAAAACAGTACGACCAGAATCTCATAAAACTCCTGCGCCGCCAGATAGCTGCGCTCGATCATCTTCTTGCGGCCGCTGTTCCCAAAATCCCGGCCCTCTACGAAACTCAGTGCCGCGCCCGCCGCCTCCTGATTACCCCTGCAACGCTGCCCAACGAACAATACGCCGAGCTCTGGCAAAATGTACAATGGACAGGTCATCCGTTTTCTCCAGACACCCCAGATTTCTACACCTCCCGTAAAGAACGAGTCCGCTCAAAATCCGAGGTAATAATTGCAGATACTCTGGCCCGTCACAAAATTCCATACCGCTACGAATACCCTCTCGAACTTAAAAATGGCAGCATCTATCATCCAGATTTTCTCTGCCTGAACATCCGTACCCGACAGGAATATATCTGGGAACATTTTGGCCTGATGGACAATCCTGATTATGCAAACAGAACCGCCTCAAAACTTAAAGCATTTAATGAAAATAAAATCTTCCCGGGCAAAAACCTGATAATTACAATGGAAACTGCAGAAAATCAATTAAGTTCGCAGCAAGTTGAGAATCTTATTATGGAATATTTGATATAGGTGGGGGAAGTCTCCCCCTCGCTCCCAAGTCCTCACTCATGGTAGTTTCGCCAAGCTCAACCACCATTCGCTCCGGTCTTGTCCACTACCCCCTCTAGCGGGGCTCCGCCCCGCAACGCCCCTCGACTCTTTCTACAAAATCGGTGCCCCAGTATTCGCAGAGCATTGCATAGGCTTTGTCCTGAATCTCCGGAACAACAGTCTCGCGAAGTTGTTTAAGATTATTGTTCAAATAGAAAACTGTACGGCGGCGAACTTCTTCCACTTCTTCGTTTGAAAAAGCTTCCGGCTTGTTCTGCATATATTGAGAGATGATTGCAAAAACGCTGGCCGCAGAACAAATCTTACGCCATGCCAATGGAGTGCTGATTTTCCGGGTTCCCGTCATGCCTGAATTCAGGCGGTAGCGGTAAACCTTTGTTTCAATACCAGTATAAGATTTTGCATTAAGCGAAATATAGAAAAAGAGCAGAAAGTCTTCTGCCATATTGCATTCAGTATAAGGAATGTTCTCAAAAGCCTTTAGAAAAAGCTCTCGACTTATAAGCTTACCCCAGCTCGTACCGGCAACCTCTTTTCCCAAAAGCCAGCGAGTAAAAATCTCACGGCCTTCGAGCTTTCCATAATGAATTGCTCCGTAACGGTTTTCTTTGGCCGGAGTAAATATATTCTCGGAATCAAAAGTTCCTGCAGTAGAGGTGCCGTGAACAATATCACAGTCCGCTGTAGCAGCTGAGCCCGAATTTGCGGTGGCTGAGCCTGAATTTGCGGTGGTTGAGCCTGTCGAAACTGCTTTTGCCAGTGCCTTCAGTGCTCCTGCTTCCAGCTGGTCGTCGCTGTCGCACTGGAGAATATACTTCCCGTGAGCTTCGTAAACAAGAGTGCGACGAACTTCTACAAGTCCGCGGTTTTCGCTGTGCTCAATGTAATGCAGTTCAACAGGAGCAAGACCGGAAAGCTTGCGCACTTTTTTGCATTCTTTTTCCATTGCACGAACAATCTTTTTTGTACTTCGGCCACGCTCATCACGGCCAAGGCTTGCATCATTCAGAACAAGAATTTCAAAAGAATCAAAATCCTGCGTAATCACCGAACGCAGACAAGCCTCAAGATAAGGCTCCGTCTCATAAACCGGCAGACATACAGAAATTAAAGGAGAAGTACTTTTACTCATTGTCGCCGCAAGTAATTCCTACATAGAAACTAGTTGTAGAGCCAGGAAGATTTTCTGTATAATAAACAACCCCTTCAGTGACAGAAATAAACGAATCAGATGTTAGCACTGATGTCTCGTTTTCTGATAATCCTACAGAAGAATCTAAAGTCACAATTTTTTCAACAGCAAAATTTTCCAGATCTACATAAACAACACGGTCTACATTTTTGTAGCGCAACAATTCATTATCTGTATAGAAGGCAAGCCCTTCATCTGCAATTACAAGCTTTTTCGGTTTAACTGCAATAAATCTTGTTGGACCATAAAAACTTTTTTCACCTTCATTAGGGAAACAAATTTTTGGATACTGTACACTAGAATTCATGAGTATTTTTTCTGAAGGAATATAAGGAGTTTTACATTCTTCATCTGTATACATAAGAGAATTATTATACCCTTGAAGCTTATACTCTGTATTGGAAAGTGCACTTGTAGTTAAACCTGTATTCCTAACACTTCCATCAAAGAGATTTACTTCAATTACAGCACCTCTGTTACCAATAGTTGTTGGCGAACTCGGCCATGAGAAGGCTTCCTTATACAAAAGATAAAGGCGTCCATCCTGGTAGAGCATATCCGTAATCATGGGTGTGCCTAGCGCATCATTAAAAAATTCGTTCAGATTTACAGAATATTCTTTTATCATCGGTTTTATTGGTTCTTCATCGTATGTATCAAAAACTCTAATTATATAGTCATTTTCTTTACACAAAGCATATGCTTTTCCATCATAAACAACAAAACTGTTTATGTTTCCACAACCAAGTGAAATCTCTTCATTGTCTGTGTTAGCACCATTTGAAGATATCATATTCGGGTACCTGCAAATTACATCAAAATCTCCTCCCTTAAGGGAATAGGCAACATTATTTTTTAAATCTATAGTAAAATCGATTACTTCATCCTCATTTAAGGCAAGATCTGAGTCTGAGACAAAAATCCCGCCCTTTTTGGTTGAGTATATACCACTACCAATCTGACTTGTAAAGAGCAAGAGATATGAATTTCCTTCCGCATCAAAGAAGGTAAAATCAGAACCTGAATCACCTGCCATAAACTTCGTATTAAAAACTGCTGCATTAACAAAATCACTAAAAGCCGGATCTTCGGAACTAGAAGGAGCTGTAGGTGCTATAAAGCTTCCAGCAGAATTTTCATCAACAAGGTAATAAAAATCACCTTTCATTTCATTTCCTTCATTCCATTCAGCATGTTTCCACAGCAGCAGCTTATCAAAATTCGGAACAATTTCTGCACCGTAGACGTTTATCATGGAATTACTTACTGTAAGCTGGTCTCCGCTGACAGGAGAAGAACTTCCATACCAGGTGTCTGTTGTAAAACCTGGGTAGACATTAATTACCTGTTCACAGGAATATAAAGTGTTTCCGGCTGCATCGTCAAAAGACAATTTAGCAAGATATGAGCCGCTGAAAAAGTTATCATAAACAATCTGAGCTTTTCCACCGGATACAGGAAATGTCTTGTTGTATATTCCCGACATAAGTTTATTTAAGAAATCTATTTTTACCATATCGTCGGAAGTTTCAGGACTCACAGGTCCCATAAAATAAACTTTTACATTATTAACTTTTTCAGCAGCAGCAGAATCAAGGGAAACTTCAAGATTTATTTTTCCTTCACCTGCTTCAACCGGTTTTATTGTAATCTTCAACTGATCGAGAACTGGGCCTAAAATTGTTAGTTCTGCGTGGCCAGAAGCACAAACCACTTCGTTTTTCATTAAAAGAGCCATAAAATCATATTTACCCTTGCCGTCAAGAGTAACGCTGAATTTACCGTCGCTATCAGCAGTAAATGTTTTATAAGCTTCTGAATCAGTTTTTTCATCGATTTTATAAACACGGATTTCCCAGGAAAGTCCATCAACACTAAAAGAAGAGGTTGCTGTTCGCTGTGATAAAGCAGCATTGTTTTCTCCAAAAGAAATGCATCCATTGACTATATATGTGCCGTTATCTGGAGAATACATTAAAGGCTGGTCCACATCACCTGCACAGCCTGCCAAAATCAGTGTAAATAAAAAAGCAAAACCTGCAATGAATATTTTATTTATTTTGTTTAATTTGATTTTCATTTTCACTGTCTCCTATTATTTTATACAATACAGATGATGAAGATGTATATAATCATCAAAAAGTTCTACATCAAACTCGGTACCTGTCACAGTTCCTCCATCAACCCAACTCTTCAACCCATCCTGAGCATCAGTATAATACCATGTTCCACTTGGATCTGCCAAAGTTATATTACAGCTGGAGCTGAATGCATCTTTTTCAATTGCAATAACTTTTTTTGGAATTGTAAAACTTGTAAGAGCTGTTTCAGCAAATGAATTATACCCGATATATTTTAGTTCACCATCTATCGGAATCTCTACATTGGAAAGTGCAGAACATCCACGAAAAACTTCCTTATCTATTTTTTCTACAGAAGCCGGAATTGTTACACTTGTCAAAGCAGTACAGTTAAGAAATGTTGAATTTAATATTGATGTTGCATCTCCCGGAAGAATAAATGAAGAGATTCTTGCACAACTGTCAAACACACCTCCATTATTATCTCCGAAATTTCTGTCTTCATCAGAACCAGATGATCTCAATTCTCCCATATCAAAATCATAGACAGAAAATTCATCACTAATTGCACTTTGTATTTCTGAACAAATATTAGAATAGGATAAAGAAGTTGTTCCGCTAAAGCCAACTTTTCTCTGATTTCCAGTCAGATAAATATTAATAACACTAGCAAAATCTTCTGCAAAAAGCTTAACATTATTATAATAGCTCATATCGATATCATAAGCATTTATAACCTGAATAGTAAAAGTTTCTGAAACTGGCTCAAACTGAGGGAAGAGTTCTTCCTTTCCTTCACTATTTACATATGTCTTCTTGTTAGGCGCAACTACCAGAGTAAGCTCATAGCTTCCTGCTGCAGGGAAGGCACCTCCACTCATATTTGAAAACATAACCTTATTAAATGCTGTTTGTGGCACTAAACTGATTTCCCTATGATTTTCTTTCAGCCTTGCCTGTACAAGTAAAAGGTCCTGGTTGACTGCTTCTCCATAAGTCCAGTCAACATCTGAAAGAATATCATTACCATCATCATCCAGCAGAGAGAATGCGAACTCTCCTTTGTTTAGCCAGATTTCTGCACTTGAGGCTTGGGTGTTTTTTACAAGAGTTACATTTTTTTCAAGACCAATCTCCAACAAATACTTCATTGTAACTTTGATTGGATTGGATCCGGTCTGGATAATAATCGGATCACTAGTTCCCTTGGCTACAACTAAATCACCATATAATATTTTTGCTTCTGCAGACACAGATAAGCCAACAAGAAGATTCTCAAAGGAAATACTGGTACCTTCATTAGAAAGAGCTGCAGTTTTAGTATTTCTACCTGCATCGCTTACAAGATCCACCTGAACAGTAAAAGCACTTAAATCATTTTCTGCCTTCATAACTCCGGCAGATCTTTGAAAAACTGAACCCGGAATATAGAATTCTATACTTCCACCAGCAGGCTCAGCTAAATTATTGTTATTAAAACAAGAAACAAAAAATACAGAAAAAAACAGGAAAAATATAAATGCCAAAGAGGTCAGATTCTTTTTCATTCCCAACTCCTTGAAATATTGAAATATCTTCCATTATAGACTGTTACAGTTATTCTAGTCAAATAAAATTGATATAAAAAAAAGGACCAGATAATCCCAAGCACAGCTCTAAACACATACCGCTGCTGGATTCCTCCTCTGACGGGGTTTTGCGATAGACACTTGAAGGGCATCTGGTCCAATGAAAAGAATCTACCATAAATTGGGATGAAAAGTCAATTATGGAAGATTTTTGATTTATGAAAATTTTATTCTGGACTGATTTTTACAATTTTATAAAACGTGTTCTTTTATGAACTGGCCTACTCCATCGTGATTGTTATCATAAGTTGTTACATAGCGGGCTATTTTTTTGATTTCTTCAAGGCCGTTACACATTGCAACTCCGTGTCCTGCCATGCGGATAAGACTTTCGTCGTTCATACTGTCGCCAAAGCCCATGACCTTTTCCATACCAAAACCAAGCTCATTTGCAAGATGACTGACAGCCTCACCTTTTCCACAGTTTGGCGGCAGGATTTCGAGAAAGTATGGCTTACTTGTAAAAATTACTGCGCGCTCGCCGAACTCGGCACGAAGCTCACTCTGAAGTTTCAGAAGTTCTGCAGGCTCACCCGGAACAAGCATTTTTGTAAAACCTGTTTTAAGGAACTCATCATAATCATCTACTTTAGCACCTTTGAGTCCGCATAAATCAACATCTAGCTTTGTCCATTTTGTTTCTTCGCGGTAATAAATTGTATCCGGTGTGTAAACTTCGCTGCGAAGCCCCCGCGTCTCCGCCATCTGATTTGTACGTATTAAGATTTCCGGCTCAACCTTACGGCAGAAAATCTGCTCGCGTTTATGTAAATCAAAAATTGAACAACCGTTTATAGCAATCAAAAAACGTCCGGCTTCTTTTCCGGCAATTTCAAGGCGGCGAACAAAAGGAAGAATTGCATCTTCTGCCCGGCCAGAACAGAGTACAACATAAATACCACGTTCTGCACATTCACGAAGAGCAGAAACGTTTCCGTCTGTAATCTGGCGGTCGTCATTTAAAAGAGTATCATCAAGATCAAGCGCAATTAATTTAACATCAAGTTTTTCCATGTGCGCTAGTATACACTAAAAAAGCACGGAATGCCATTAGTCCCAGGCATCAAGGAATTCAAGCATAAACTGCTGGATATTTCCAAACCACTTTTTCTGGAAACGGCAGGCTTCTTTGCCAATATAGCGGAAGTGCCAGCATTCCCACATGTAGCCGGTTACATCTTCATAGCCCTGAGGAAAACTCAGAGACCAGCCGAAATCTGCAGCATGGTCATAAACCCACTTTCCCATTTTGGTGTCGCCCCAGTCATCGGTAATTGATCCAAAATCAACTGCAACTCCAAGCTGATGCTGGCTTGTTCCCGGGCGGGCGCTGTAACGTTCTGCAAGCTCCAGACCATCCTGTTTTACATAGCGGTTAAAAAGGCCTTCCTGATACTGATATGAACGGTAGGTAGAACTAACAAGAAGTTTTATTCCATCATTTAAAGCAGCACGCGACAAATCTTCAAGGGCGGCATAAGCTTCCGGGCGAAGAGAAAGATCGTTGCGGCTCACATTCCAAAGCTCATTCCCTTTTACCGGAATAAGGTCGCGAGGCACATAGTCTGAACCGACAGCATGTTTTTTGTCTATAAGATAATAAAGAGACAAATCATCTGTACGAAAGTTTTTTTCAACTTCAAGCACGCGGTGAAGGTCTGCAAGAAATTCTTCCGGGTCTCCGTTTGGAATTGCGGCTTTACAGCGGTCAGACATAGAAAGAAGAACCCGGTTGAGTTTTTCAATTTCCGGATTTAATTCTGTCTGAAGATTACTCTGGGCCTCAGTAGCAGTCACTTTTTGTTTTGATTTACTATCTGATTTTGTACAGGCAGTAAAACTAACAAGCAGTAATACAAAAAAAAGGAGAAGAGATTTTTTTATTTGTTTATGCATTTTTATAAGCCTTCTTTTCGAATTCTTCAACCGGCAGAGGTTTTGAAAAATAGAAGCCCTGAATCAAATCGCAATCTTTCTTTGCAAGAAAATCAACCTGCTCACGGGTTTCAATACCTTCAGCAACAATCTGCATTCCAAGCTTTTTTGCCAGAGTAATTGTTTCTCCAACAATAAGATTAGAACGCTCGATATCATCTACGCTGCGGAAAAATTCTGCATCAATTTTTATAATGTCCAGAGGAAGTTCCTTAAGCGAATTCAAAGAAGAATAACCTGCTCCAAAATCGTCCATAGAAACTTTAAATCCAAAGGACTTTAATTTATTAACGGTTTCAAGTAAAACTGCCTTATCATCAAAGAAGGCACTTTCTGTAAGTTCCAGTTCAATATATTCATGTGGAATTTTGTATCTATCTACAATTTCGCAAATATGTTCGGCAAGATTTTCTTCTGCAAAATGTGCTCTAGAAATATTTACTGAAATTGGCACAATCTTTTTTCCCTGACTTTCCCACATTGCCTGAAGCTGAACAACTTCTGTAAGCATATAATCATCGAGCTGCAAAATAAATCCATTTCTTTCAAACAAAGGAATAAATTTTGCCGGGGAAATAAAACCAAGCACCGGATGCTGCCAGCGAACAAGTGCCTCGGCTGCAGAAAGTTTTTCGCCCTTTGTAGAATACTTTGGCTGCAGGAAAACCTTAAACTCGTGATTCTCCAGAGCCTTTTCCATATCATCTTCTATACGGCGTTCCCAAACCTGTTCTTCCTTCATAGAATCATCAAACCAGACAAT
The DNA here is from genome assembly GCA_016293915.1 of Treponema sp. Taxonomy (GTDB): domain Bacteria; phylum Spirochaetota; class Spirochaetia; order Treponematales; family Treponemataceae; genus Treponema_D. The sequence goes on from JAEDCY010000027.1 coordinate 9,803, forward strand.
CTCATCCTGAATCTTTATTGATTTTGGAACAGCAAGACCAGCGCAGATAAGCACAAGAGAAATATCATCAGAGTGTGATGTTACAGGACAAATACCAGCTGAAAAAGAAAGGCGTTGAGTGTTACGTTTTTCGCGCAAAATGTTCATGATGTTTTTAATACGGATAAACAAAGCATCTTCATTCTGATAAATCAAAAGAAGAGCAAAATCAGATCTTTCTACATGCGCAACGAATTCTTTTTTATCGAGCATAGAAACTATATCTGAATTAAGTTCCTCAAGAAGATTTTCACCCTGTTTGAGACCATAGGCTGTACAATAGTTTCTGTATTTTTCCAGACGAAGCTGAACGACAACATATTTTCGGCGGCCACGGGCAATTTCTTTGCGAGACTTTTGAATAAAATAGTCCTTGTTATATCCGCCTGTAACTGTATCTGTAGTAACAAGTTTGTTTACCCTAACACGTTCATGAATATGACTGATAACTTTTGTAATTTCATAAACGCAGCTGAAAATTATAATAATCACAGAAAATAAAAGAACTGTACACAGCAGATTGAACTGAAAAGCATTTAACCTGTAAACCATTTTAAAACACAAGTTCACATTTGGAATTGAAGTTTTGACAAATGAAATAGAATGTAAACCTATACTTTCTGTATTAGCCCAGGTCAAAAACTCACGGTCTCTTAATAAGCGGGTAATCTTCAGGGATTTAAAAAAGTTTCTCGGATTATAAAGTATTTGTTTTATATTTGTTCCAATAAAATTTGTGTGAGAAGGCATCTCTTCTCCAGAAATCAGAACATCAAAAGAAAAGGAATTGTTTTCAGGATCCAGAAAATGAATCATTCCTATATCGTCAAACAGGCGTTGAGATTCTACATCAAATATTTTTCTCAATTCCGGAAAAAGTGAGATTATGTCGTTTTTATCATCAATATAAATACTATCTATACCATTAGAAACTGTTTCAAAGGTATTAAGCTGCTGATTCAACTCCTCTCTTGATTCTTTTTCCCAGTTTTCATTTACATATTCCAATACTGTCTTACAATCTTTTGCATTATTCAAAATAAGAGAATTAATTATTCCAAATACAGAAATAACACAAATAAAAACTGTAAATGAGAAAATAATTAATTCTGTTAAAATCATCTGAACTACGACGGTCCAGATAGGCAGGCGTTGCAAACGTTTTATTCTACGCTCTTTTTTCTTGCTCATAACAACTTATTATAAAACAACGAAATGAGATTTTCTACTGATTACAATAGTCTTTCGGACACAGTTAGTCTAATTTTCTAACTGCAAAACTCCATTCATCAAAATTGTTCTGGAAGATCCGTCACCATAAGTAAGAACAATAGTAGGCTCGCGCACAACTCCGTCCAGATGAATCAGGCTTGGTGCATCGTTATCATAATTTTCACCGATTGCAAAATGGCAGGTATGAAAAGCTTTTTCATCTTCGAGCATGTTTCCTGTAATGTTTGCAGCAGGGTTGAGACCTATGCCAAGCTCGCCAATGTTGCGGGCGTTTTTTTTGTAGATTTCTGCCTGGCCCTTTGGAAGCTTTCCTTCCTTTTCGAGAGCAAAGGGGCGAAGTTCTGCTTCTGCAATTGTTTTGAGAAGGCGGCGGGCTTCGGCTCCACCTGTGATATCGGTAACATAACCCTTTTCAACCTTACAGGTAATCGGGGTTTCGAGAATTGAGTCTCCGTCAGAGAAGGTCATTGAACCGTCGTAAACGATTGTACCTTCGCAGCCATCGCTCTGCTGTTCCAGTGGACTTCCGTCGGCTGCTTTTAGAGTACTTCCGCCTACTACAGGACTTATAAAAACTTCGCCTGCCGGAATGTTGCCGCCGGTTCCGGGTTTTGAAAAGTCGCCGTCATCTGCAAGAAGGCCGCGGCCATTAATCGGGATAACGAGGTTTGTACCGGCCGGCGCAGTTACGTGAACACTTACGGCGCCCTTGAAGATTTCTGTGAGCTTTGCGCAGCGCTCCTGAAGCTGTTTGTAATCTATAGCCGCAGTTCGATTCATCATATCTGCTGTAATTCCTGGAGTCCAGGCTCCGCGCATAGTCTTTTTTCCATCCAGAAGATAATCAAAAATATGTGTGAACTTCTGGCCGTCTTCTGTTGTATACGGATTTGCAGTTGCACCCGGATCCTTTCCAAGTTTTATATTTGAGATAGAAAAACAAACTTCCGGTTCACTTGCAATTGCGGCAAGCACTTCCGGATTTGCATTGTCAAAACTTGTTTTGTCAGGCTGATACATAAGAGTTGCAAGAGCTCCTGCCTCGCTGCTTGCTGAATAGAGGTCCTGGGCAATTTCGGCAGTGGCCGGATTTGCAACGATAAGCACTCTCTCGCCTTTTTTGATTTTTACAACATCCTCTACAACAACCTGTGCAGGTGTTCGTGTTTTTTTATTTAAAAGACCCATATAATACTCCTGATGTCATGCCGAACTTGTTTCGGCATCTATTTCTTAATCAATACCAGATTTCTTTCCGAATCTTCCAGACCCGGAACATGGAGTGGCTGTACTTCATAATCTGGCACCAGACTAGTGATGGCACTCATCTCTTCTTTTATATTTTCAAGCTTTGCTTTGTAAGCACACAGATAGCCCTGAGGCTTAACAATACGCAAAAGTGTTTTTGCCATTTTTTTATCGAGCGGGCGAAAAGCGCGAAAAGTAATAAGGTTATAAGCTTCCTGAGGCAGATGCTCAGCTTCGCTGTTTACCACTGTTACGTTTTTAAGGCCCAGAATTGCAACGCAGTTTTCCAGAAAGGCACAGCGCTTTTCCATACGCTCAACCAGTTCAAAACGCACATCATTAAATTCAGGCAGCAAAGAAAAAGCTGCCGCCAATGGAATACCAGGAAGGCCGCCTCCACTACCGATATCGGCAAGAACCACCGGTCCCCCAGCCAGCTCTGCAATTTTCGGCCAGGCAACCAGAGAATCAAAAATGTGGCGCACCACAAGTTCATCGCGATCACTGGTATTTGTAAGATTATAAGCTGAATTAAAAAGTACGATTTCTTTTATGTAGGCTTCCATTTTTGCTGCAAGCGCTTCTGCTATGCTTTCTGGAATCCCGCATTTTTTAAATCCTTCAATCATGTCTATCATAAAAATCTGAACACCTGCAAAAGGTGGTTTCGACAGGCTCAACCACCGTAGTTTCAGGCTCAACCACCGTAGTTTCAGGCTCAACCACCCTTACTTATTATCTATATCCAAAAGAAGATCAGCATTAAGCGGATCACTTGAAAAATGCAAAACTACAAGATTTCCTGTTTTTTCTGCAGTAAGATTCTTCACATTCGAAAGTCTGTAAATATATGAGTTCTCATTTTTTGAATCCTGCACAATACTTGGTTGAACCTTATATGTAATAGAGGATCCTTTTGAACTTACTGTTTTAAAAAGCATATAGAAAGTTTCTGTACGTGTCTGCTGATTTACAAAATATCTTCTGTCTGCAGAAAGCAAAAAAGATCCGTCAGGCTCTGTTTCACTGAAGAAAACTTTTGTAAGAGAGTCTGCAATATTATATCCATTGATTTTAAAACGCAGAATTGAAGGCTCTCTCTTTTTGAAATTTTCTGCATCAGTTTTTACTGCGTTAAGTTCATTTCTTTCTTTTGCACTTGCGCTCTGCTGCTGCTGTTTCAAATCATTAAGACTATTTAAAACCTGCTGAAGAAGTACGTTTGTAGAAGTAGAGGTCGAATAATTAGCTAGATTTCCTGTAGAACCAAGAGAAGAAAGATTGCTGAAAAGTCCAGAATCATAAAGCGAAGAAATATCGTTTGCTGTAAGGGCACCGCTGTTCAAAAAAACTGTCGGCTTCATGCTGTCTGGTGTAAGTGATTCGGTGAGAACAGTTTCCGTTTTTTCTTTATCTTTATCTTTTTCTGATGAACTTTTCTTATTCGGATTATTCGGACGACTTGGAAAGCTTGGAGTATAAAAGCCACCGCCGACTGTCGGCATATCAGGCATAGAAGGCATCTGAGGCATATCAATTGGTGATGACTGGGTTTGAGCAAAAAGACTTGTACAAGCCAGAATAACACAGGCTGCCACAACGGCCTTTTTTGATTTATAAACTCGCAAGACTTTCCTCCACATATTCAAGACGCTGAGTGAGCTGAGCAATTGTTTTTTCGAGTCGAGATTTTTCGCGTTCAAGTTTTGTTTTAGGATCTGTTCCGTTTGCCTGAGCTGACTTCTGCTTCATCATCTCGCGGACAGAAGAAGGACTTTTTCCGCCGGCAAGAAATTCCTGCTCCACCTGAGCACGATCATCCTTTTTGCGAACACTGGCAACCACCTTCATATTCTCAAAACCGATTGCAGGGTTTACTTCTACCGCTGCGACCTTACGAATATCTTTTGCGGCGCCACGTGGCAGACAGAGAACCCGATCGATATAGTCTTCATAGCGGATATCTGCTTCCTGGCAAAGATCAAAGGCACGGGCGAGTTTTTTACCAAACTCCTGCATGAGCTGTCCGTTTTTTGCAAGATAATTTTCTTTGATATCCTGTGTCAGTGCCTTGAGTTCTTCGTTATTTTCCCAACCGATTGAGTAATAACCTTTTTCTTCCGCAATTTTGAGAAGATCACCAAACTTTGCCCAGAATTCCTGAGTATGAACCTTGCAGGCTTTTCCGTAACTCGGGTCATTTTCCTGCTTTTCTATAGTACAAAGATGATGTGTATATTCATGAACTGCTGTATAAATCAGCATGTTGTCAGATTTAAAATTCAAATTATGTAGGAAGATTTCGTGTGTATCTGTTTTGTAAAAGCCGTTAACTCTCTTGCTTTCTTTTCCTGTCTGGGTAACTGTAAAATCAATTTCACAAGGAGAAATGTCCAGCAGGATTTCTTTAATTCTTTCGTTGTTCAATTCAAAAACCTCTTCCATATTTTAATCTGATTTTTGATATTGGGGAAGAGGTTTTTGTCCTGCTGAACTTGTTTCACAATAACGCCTGTTTTTAGAACTGATATTTTGCGCCCAGACTTACAAAACTATTCTTGCGCCAGACAACTGTTGAAGCCTCGAGCCAGTCAATAGAATTTGGATTAAACGTTTAATTTTTTAAACATTTAATCAGGTTGACAAGTGGATTTTTTCGAATTATTCTTATTTATAGTGGTTTAGACAGGCTCAATCACCTCAAAAGGAGACCACCATGATAGACAAAGCCGAAATCAATAAGACTCTGAAAACCTTTAATTCCTGCGTTCCATTCTTCATTGCAATGAGCGATGAATACCGGCAGCAGCTCATTATGGATATTGCAGAAGCAGGCAAAGAAGGCATAAATGTTTCTAATCTTTCAGCAAAATCAAAGCTGTCTCGCCCGGCTATTTCACATCATCTGAAGGTCCTTAAAGACACTGGTCTTATCAAGCCGCTCAAGGTTGGTACGCAAATTTTTTATCAGTTGAGTTTAAGTGAGAATTTTAAAACTGTTTCTAATTTGATTAATTCAATGGAAAATATTCTAAAAAAGATTAACGAAGCTAAATAATTTCTAATTCAGACAAAATTATTGCGCCGGCTACTGTTGCTGCGGTTTCTGTTCTCATTATTCTCTCTCCCATTCCACAGCGTATAAAACCTTTTGATTCAAGCAGAGAACGCTCACGATTTGTCCAGCCGCGTTCACTACCAATCGCAGCCACTACCCGCGCCCCTTCTGTCACAACATTTTTTTTCTGCCTTACAGCATCTGCAAGCCGAGCCACAGGATTTACATTATCCAGAGCAAGTAAAAGTCCTTCCCCCCCCAGAGCCTTTAAGCATTCATCCAAAGTTTTATATAAACAAAGCTCCGGCACATGGGTACTGCCGGCCTGAACAGTTCCATCCAGAAGCATTTTATAAGCAGCCCCATGCTCTACAAGATTGGACTGCATATAAGACTTTTCGCCAAGGTCTGTTCCGGTCAAATAAACACGAGCAGCCCCTAAAGCAGCAATATCACGCAAAAGTCTTTTTAGCTGAATAGGACGAGGAAAACCTATTATCATTTCAAGAGAAGAAAGCGGCTTTCCATCTCCTCCGGCAGAAAACTCAAATTTTATACCTTCATCAGTTATTTCCCGAATCACAGCCGTTCCGCTCTGACCTCCAATAATTCCGGCAGTAAAAGTATCGCCAGACTTTTTATGAAGAACTTTTATTATATGCTGGGCACGTTCATCACACAGTGGCAGAGGATTTGAGATTTCGTCTTCAGTAAATAGGCAAATGTTCATAAAAAACTTCGATTGTAGCGCTGCTCGCATAGTCTCGCAGCTTGAGCCATTCTTTCGATAATCCTAAAATGGCCCGCTGTCGCAGCCCATTTTTTAACGGATTTTCGATTTTAGGCTAATTAAACATATTGATTCGTTTCAATATCTTTACCAGGTCTTCTTTTTCTATCAGATCAATCGGGCGACCATCAATAAATTTGTGGGCACTTTCAGAAAAGCTTCCCATTGTTATACAAACACCGTTATCACACTTTGCATCGCGCAGCTTTCCATGGAACTCGCGGATATTGATATCTCCAATAACATTCTGAGTCCTGTAGAAGCGGAAAATCTGTTTTGCTTCCCATTTAGGATTTTCAATTTCACAGATAATTTCTACACTTTCAGAAGCAACCTGAACATCTTCAACTTTTACGAAAGAATCTTTGTAGTAAGCTGAAATTAACTTTCGGCAAAGCGCAACAAAATCACTTGTACCAGAAAGAAGATATGTCTGAAGATTTTTATTCTGATTCAATTCAGAATAACGGCTGATAAGAGTATCAACATCCTTATACTGTGCCTTAGTCGCCTGAATCTGACGCAGATATGTAAGACCTTTCGAAATATCATTCATTGCAATACAAGTGTTTGCAAGACGATATTTAATCTGCAGCATAATCTGCGTCTGAATAGTCGGCAGACGAAGTGCAATTTCATAATCCTTTACAGCGTTTGTGTAATCTTTAACACGCTCGTGCATTTTTCCTGCTTCGAGACATGACTGTGCACCAAACTCAGGATCCGGACGCAGATGCATAAAAACCTTAAGAGCCTTATCCCCCATTCCACATTCGGTCATAGCAACAGCCATATCAAAAAGGATTTCTTTATTTGATGGATTTTCATCCAGAACTCGCTTAAGGAATGGAAGACTATCGCGGAATTTCTGAGACTTAAAAAGGGCCTTACCAAGAAGCTCGTTCACTTCATTGTTCTCAGGCTGCATTATCTTTGCTTTCTTGAAACAAAAAACTGCCTTATCATAAGTTCCAGCCTTCAATAAAGCACGACCAAGATACATGTTACAATCAAAATCATCAGGCGCTTTTTTTAGAGAAAGCATAAGGGAGCTTATGGCATCTTCATTTTTATCCAGATTATAAGCAGCCATACCCATTCGCAAAGTACATTTAGCAATATCTACATCAAGATGAGCTGATGAAATATCATAAAGAGTTTTATAAACATTCCATACCTTTTCCCAGTCTTTTTCACTAAAATAGATATCACCAATGAGCAGAAGTGCAGAAACATTATGCGGATCATGTGCAAGCTTTTTTTCCGCTTCTTTGAGAATAGCAGATTTTCCTTTCTTCTGGATTTTCTGAAAAACTTCCTGTCCTTCTTCCGATTTATTAAAATTCTTAAGTGTAATAATAATCACAACAAGAAGAAGTGCAGCAATAACAGCTATCAGAATAGAAAATATCATTCTTAAAACTCCCTTATAAGTTTTCTATCGTCCTGTTTTTTCTTTTACAAGGCAGGCAAGTCTTTCCATTGCAACCTTGATTCTATTAATATCCGTAGCATAGCAACATCGGATAAATCCTTCACCACCATAGCCAAAACAGGTACCTGGAACTACTGCAACATTATACTTTGAAATAGCCTCTGTCGCAAATTCTTCACTGGTCATTCCTGTAGGGCGAATATCTGGGAACATATAAAAAGCTCCTTCCGGCTCAACGCAAGGCAAGCCCATATCAACAAAAGCCTTATGCATAATGTTGCGGCGCTGCTGGTAGCTTACGCGCATTTTTTCAACTTCATCCCAGCCGTGGCGCAAGCCTTCTGCAGCCGCATACTGGCTGAAAATCGGCGGACAAATAGAAGAATAAGCATGAAGCTTACAGCACTGTACGAGTAAGTCATGAGGAGCCGCAATATAACCAATACGCCAGCCAGTCATAGCAAAAGACTTAGAAAAGCCGTTGAAAATAATTGCGTAGTCTTTCATTCCAGGGAACTCGCCAACCGATACATGCTTGCGTCCATCATAAAGCAACTCGCAGTAAATCTCGTCGCTCAAACACCAGATCTGATGCTTCTTTACAACCTCTGCAATTTTTGCAAGCTCTTCGGCAGGAATAATACGGCCGGTCGGGTTACTTGGCGAACAGAACATAACAGCCTTAGTTTTCTCTGTACAGGCAGCTTCAATCTGTTCTGCTGTAGGGTAAAAACCGTTCACACTAGTATCCAGATGAATAACCTTAGCATCGCAGAGAGTCGCAAGCGGCTGGTAAGAAACATAACAAGGCTCGCAGACAATAATCTCATCGCCCGGGTTCAAAATAGAACGAAGCACAAGGTCCAGCCCCTCACTCGCCCCAATAGTCGGCAGAATCTCAGTTTTAGGATCGTAGTAAAGCTTATAGCGTTCAAGGTATTTTGCAATTTCCTCGCGCAGCTCAATCAAGCCCCAGTTAGATGTATAAGAAGTGTGCCCCTTTTCCAGATGGTAAAAAGCCTCTTCCCTCATAATCCATGGAGTCGGAAAGTCAGGCTCACCGACACCCAGCGAAATAATATCATCATGTCCAATGCAAAGCTCAAAAAACTTACGGATTCCAGAAGGCGGAATTTCCATCATCTTTGAGCTGAATTTATCTTCTCGTGTATTCAAAATATTCTCCAAAATAATTATCAAGGAGGGCGGAGCCCCGCCCTACGCTCGCACTGCGTTGCTCGCTACCCCACCCAGCGGGGGACACCCCGCAACGCCCCCAGTCTTAACAATCGTGTCATGCTGAACTTGATTCAGCATCTCTTTAACAGATCCCGAATCAAGTTCGGGATGACAGCGTTCTTTATGACTGAACAGACTCTCTTCGGTCTCTCTCATCCTCAACATAAACAATGTCGTTTTCTTTATAAGTTTTCAAAACAAAGTTAGTCTTAGTTGAGCGAACACCTTCAAGAGTAGAAAGCTTTTCGCTTACAAAAAGGGCAACATCTTTAAGATTGTCACCTTCAATCAAAACTTTAAGGTCGTAACCGCCGCTCATAAGGTAAAGCGACTTAACCTGTGGAAAGCGGTAAATTCTATCCGCAATGGCATCAAAGCCGTGCTCACGCTGCGGCTGAACCTGAATCTGAATTTCCGCGACAACCTTGTCCTTCGCGACTTTATCTTTTTCCGGGTTTACAATGGCGGCATACTTGAGAATAACTCCGTCGTCTTCAAGCTTCTTAATAATCTGCTTAACCTCGTCCGTAGTTTTCTTTGTCATAGCAGCAATGTCTTCGATTGAAAGACGTGCATTCTGACGCAGTAAATCAAGTATCTCTTCCATAAAGGAACCCCCGAATATATAAAAATTAATGAGATATTATACTATTAACGGGAGGTTTATACAATTATAAGTGATGCACATGACAGGGCTTCTGCATTATAAAACGAATTTGTGAAAACATGGCTTCCGGTCGCGGCTTCGTGGTACAAAACCGCGCAATAATGCGCTACACGCTTTTTGTGGTATAGAAACTATTACACCTGCCGCTTCCGCGGCAGCCACAAAAAGAGTGTTTTTGTACCACGCCCCGCTCCCTTGCGCCAAGATTACGTAAATCTTTTATAATGCGGAAGCCCTGTGCACGGCTACTGCATTACAAAAGATTTAAGTAAGCTGTCCTCCCTGTTAATTTGTGACAATTAATTGCATTAATAGTTTATCCATAATATACTAATTGCATGACCTCAACCGTAGCGCTTCAAAAGTGCGATGAATATGATTTTGACAAAGTTCTCACCTGCATAAAAAAAATGCTTGAACTGGTTCCACCTCCAGATGTTTGTGGAAAAACAGTTCTTCTTAAGCCTAACATTCTTTACCCTAAAGCACCTGAACTTGCAGTTTGCACTCACCCGGTTGTTGTAGGAGCAGCTGTTCGAGCTTTTGTAGAACTTGGAGCAGCTCGTGTTATTGCCGGTGAATCGCCCGCAATTGCAGGCTCAGCTACTGCCGCAAAAGCAACAGGCATGTATGAACAGGTTATTAAGAACGGCGGAGAATGGGCAGATTTTAAAGAAGCTGTCAGTATCCCCTGCCCGGACGGTAAGGTTGTAAATAATCTCGATTTTGCAAAACAGTTTCTTGAAGCTGATATTGTAGTTTCCCTTTCAAAGCTAAAGAGTCATCAGCTTATGACTTATACCGGCGCCATGAAAAATCTTTTTGGTCTGATGATTGGTCTTGAAAAAGCCGGCTGTCATTACCGCTTTTCTAAGAAAGAAGATTTTGCCGCTTTTCTTACAGATCTTGTTTTAGCTGCAAAGCCCGGCTACGCAATTATGGATGCAATTGTAGGAATGGACGGTCCCGGCGGTCCAGGAAGCGGAGACCCTATAAAACTCGGTTTTCTTGCCGCCTCTGATAATATTCTGGCGCTGGACTGGAAGTGCGCTTCGCTGGTAGGCTACAACCCGCATGATATTTTGAATCTGCAGGATGCGTTGAAGCGCGGCGTATGGTTGAAAAGTCCAGCGGAAATTACAACGAGCGGCGCGGCGGAAGAGGACTGCCGTTCTACAAGCTTCCGCATTGTACGGGACTCTAAAGCTCTGTCTAATCAGATGCCGGGCTTTATAAACTTTCTGGCCGAAAAGCTTCTTATGAAAACGCCGCATTTTAATGCCGGAAAGTGCAAAAAATGCCGCCGCTGCGAACAGATCTGCCCGGCTCACATTATAAAAATGGAAGGAGCAGACTCCACGGCCCGCCTTGCAGACAAATCAAAATGCCTGCACTGCTTCTGCTGCCACGAAATCTGCCCCGCCGACGCAATTAAACTGCGCCGCTTCTAAAAAAAAGACCCCGAAACAAGTTTCGGGGTGACAGTCATACTGAACTTGTTTCAGCATCTGTTATAAGTTTACAAGTTCGTCCTGACCAACCATTCTGATTCCAGCTTTCTCCAGCACACTCTCAGTCTCAGGCACATCTGTACACCTGATAATCATATAAGCCGAACTCGACTTACGTCCGGTGAAACCGTACATATATTCTACATTGCGGCCGTTATCAGCAAGAATCTTAAGAATCTTATTCAGGCTTCCTGCCTCATCCGGAATCTCAATCGCAATTACCGGAGTAACCTTTACGATGTAATGAGAGCGTTCCAGAGCTCCCCGCACCGAAGCAGCATCATCCACGATAATTCGCGCAATTCCAAAATCACTTGTATCAGCCAGGCTCATTGCCCGCATATTAATATTATGAGTTGCCAGAACATTTGTAAATTCTGCCAAAGCATTCTTTCTGTTTTCGATAAAAATTGAAATCTGTTCTATTGTCATATTCTTCCTCCTATTCAAGCTATTAGCTAAAAGCTATTAGCTATTAGCTTTTACATAACCGCTAGTCATGTAACTTTCTAGTATCAATTACTCTCTTAGCCTTGCCTTCACTTCTCGCAATGCTCTTCGGTGCAACCAGAGTAACCTTAGCTTTAATTTGAAGAACGTTCAAGAGTGCGGCTTCAAGCTGCTTTTCTGCCTTGTTTACTTCAGAAACCACATCGCTGAACTTTTCAGCTGTCATTTCTACCTTGATTTCGAAGGTATCTGTGTTGTTTACGCGACCAACGTGAATCTCGTAGTTTGCAGGGTAACCGTTCTGCATAAGAACACCCTCAATCTGGCTTGGGAATACGTTAACACCGCGGATAATAAGCATATCATCTGTACGCCCCATTGGCTTACTCATGCGCACAAAAGTACGGCCACAGGCACAAGGAGCACGGTTGAGAACGCCGATATCCTTTGTGCGGAAGCGCATCAGAGGGAAGGCCTGCTTTGTAATTGCAGTGAATACCAGCTCGCCCTTCTCGCCATCCGGCAGACGCTTTCCGGTTTTCGGGTCAATTGTTTCGATAATAAAGTGATCTTCGTTTACGTGCATGCCGGCCTGCTCTGCACATTCGTAAGCAACGCCAGGTCCCATAACTTCTGTAAGACCGTAAATATCGTAGGCTTTGATTCCAAGAGATTTTTCTATGTCGTGGCGCATTTCTTCGGTCCATGGTTCTGCACCAAAGATACCGGCTTTAAGATGGATGTCTGCCGGGGTGAGCCCCATCTCTTTAAGGGTTTCGCCAAGGTAAGCAGCGTAGGACGGCGTACAGGCAAGCACTGTTGATTTTAAATCCTGCATGAAGGTAATCTGACGCTGGGTGTTTCCGCTGGAAATCGGAATTACTTCAAGACCAAGCTTAGTTGCTCCGCCGTGAACTCCAAAGCCTCCTGTAAAAAGTCCGTAGCCGTAGGCAGTCTGCAGAACATCATTTTCATCACAGCCGATTGCTACCAGCTGGCGGGCAGTACAATCATCCCAGATGTCCAGGTCTTCTTTTGTGTAGCCTACAACAATCTGCTTACCAGTTGTTCCTGATGAAGCGTGAATGCGCACAACCTTGCTCATTGGAACAGCAAAAAGTCCGTATGGGTAAGTTGCACGAAGGTCGTCCTTGCAGGTGAACGGGATTTTATCAAGGTCGTCGAGGCCTTTAATATCGTCCGGAGTAACACCTGCTTCTTCGCAGCGCTTTCTGTAGTATTCTACATTTTCATAAACATGGCGGAAGTTTTTTGCCAGTCTCTCGCCCTGGAGCTTACGAAGCTGCTCCAAAGGCATACATTCTGATTCTTTCTGATAATATTTTAAGTTCATATGTTCCTCGTTCAACGGTGGTTTCGATACGTCCTTCGGACACTCAACCACCGTATTCACAGTTTTACCGGTGGTTGAGTACCTGCAAAGGCAGGCCTATCGAAACCACCGGCTGTTTTTATTTATAATTTTATGGATTCGTTACCGTGCACGGCACTCTGTACGCATTGCACAAAAAAAATAGAGAAGTTCGCCCTCAGGCGAAAAAGAAATTAAAGGAAAAGAAGCGACTCTTAAGTAAGCCTGTAATTCTTAACATATACTAAATATTATCATCACTAATCATGAATGTAAAGAGAAATGCAATAATTTTTTGTTTTATGTAGATTTCTGAATAATATACTATGATATTTTTGATAAATACCTTGTCCGTTATTCAGGAAAGAATGTACGAACTTCTAACATGGAAACGCTTTTTACAATTTCATATTGGATTCAGTTGAAAAATGGGATTGATGTAAAATCCTTTATTGATGAGCTTAGACCCCGTAACGGCAACCTGAATATCATCATAGAAAATTCAGATATTCAGGAAGCGCCGGTTCTATAAATTATCTCGGGTAAAAAATTACTCGCCACGACCAAGCATAAGAGCTTTTTTGTTCATCTCAAGGAACTGTGGTTTAACTAGCTTTTCAATTGCAGCCATCCAGGCTTCTACCGGGAAGTCCATATAGCGCGAAAGGCGCCCCATCAAAACGATGTTCACGCTCTTTGCAGTTCCTGCCTGCTCAGCAAGAGTGAGACAATCAAGAGCATCAACCTTAATGCCAGCCTCCACCATCTTGCCAACCAAATCCTCAGGATACTCAGCCGCGCCAGTAATTACAGGCATAGGGTCAATCTTCTGAGTGTTCACAACAATCTGACCGTCTGCCTTAAGCCATTCTGTATAGCGGGCAGCCTCAAGCAGCTCAAAAGAAACAATAAAATCAGCCTCTCCCTTATCAACGATTGGTGAATAAACCTTGTCGCCGTAGCGGACATAAGTCACAACCGAACCGCCGCGCTGGCTCATTCCGTGAACCTCGCTAACCTTTACATCAAAACCCGCATCAAGCAGAACCTGTCCCAAAGTTTTAGACGCAAGCAAAGCCCCCTGACCGCCCACGCCAACTATCATAATATTTTTTACCATAATATTCTCCAATTCATAGAGGAGGGGGAAGTCTCCCCCTGCGCCCGCACTATGTTGCGGGCTACCCCTTCTAACGGGGGCCAGCCCCCGTAACGCCCCCAGTCATTGCGACCCCGAGAGTAGCGAAGGTGAAGCAATCCATAGTCCCATAGATTGCTTCACCACTTCGTGGTTCGTAATGACGTATACTTACAGTGCTCCAAACTTACACATCTGACTACAAACGCCACATCCCACACAAAGTGTTGCATCAATCTTAGCCTTGCCGCCCTTCATGCTGATTGCCGGGCAGCCAATCTTCATACACATCTTGCAGCTCTTACACTTGTCCTGATCAACTACCAGCGGCGGATTATGCTTTACTTCCTTGAGAAGTGCACAAGGGCGGCGGCTGATGATGAGGCTTGGCTCTGCAACTTCGAGTTCCTCGCGGACAGCCGCTTCACATTCTGCAATGTTGTAAGGGTCTACTACGCGAACGCGGTTAATTCCCATCGCACGGGCCAGAGCTTCAAGGTCTACGCGGCCGGCAGGGTCACCATAAAGGTTCTTTCCTGTTGTAGGATTCTGCTGATGTCCTGTCATACCAGTGATTGAGTTATCAAGCACAATTACAGTTGAATTAGACTGATTGTAAGCAATTGTCGCAAGACCGGTCATTCCCGAATGCATAAAGGTTGAGTCACCAATTACAGCAACTGATTTCTTTTCGTTTTCAGCTCCACCGGCCTTATTCCAGCCGTGAAGTCCGCTAAAGCTTGCTCCCATACAAAGAGTTACGTCCATAGCGCTGAGCGGTGCAACCGAGCCCAAAGTATAACAGCCGATATCACCGAATACAGTAACCTTCAGTTTATTGAGGGCATAGAACATACCTCGGTGAGGGCAGCCTGCACACATAATTGGAGGGCGAACAGGAATCTGAACTCCGTCGAGTTTTTTGCCCTGTGGAAGCTCGCGACCAAAAGCAGCTGCCACAAGATTCTGACTAAACTCGCCGCAAATTGGGAACATATCTTTTCCGTGGATTTCGCACTTAAGGCCAAGACCGCAGACAAAAGTTTCGATAATAGGATCAAGCTCTTCAACAACAATCAGCTTTTCAAGACCGTCTGCAAACTTACGAATCATATCAGTCGGAAGAGGATTTACCATACCAAGCTTCAAAATATTTACGCTGTCGCCAAGGACTTCCTTAACATACTGATAGCTTGTAGACGAAGTGATGATACCAACTTTGTCAGACTGTACGGTGGTATCGGTGGTTGAGTAGCCCGCAGGGCGTATCGAAACCACCGCAGCCTTCTCAGCTTTTTCTATTCTATTTACACCCGAAGTCTCACTCCACTTCTCCAGATCCTTCATTCTCTGTTCTACAAAAGGATGTCGCTTAATTGCATTGGCAGGAGCCATTACATATTTAGAAATTGTTTTTTCATAAGCCTTGTGCTCAGGTACTGTGCGCTCGGCAGGCTCAGTAATACTCTGACTGTGGGCAACGCGGGTACACATCTTGTACAAAACCGGAGTATCAAACTTCTCACTGATTTCAAAAGCCATTGCAGCAAAGCGGCGGGCTTCGTCAGCATCACTAGGCTCAAGCATTGGAACCTTTGAAGCAATTGCGTGATGACGGCTATCCTGTTCGTTCTGAGAAGAATGCATTCCAGGATCATCTGCAACACCAATAACAAGACCAGCATTTACACCTGTATAACTCATTGTATAAAGAGGGTCAGCCGCAACATTAAGACCAACGTGCTTCATACCACAGAAAGCTCTGCGTCCTGCCAGACATGCACCAAAAGCCGACTCAAGAGCAACCTTTTCATTTGGAGCCCATTCACAATAGATTTCCTTAAATCTTGCTGCTTCTTCTGTAATCTCCGTACTAGGAGTTCCCGGATAACTGGAAATAAGCTCACAGCCCGCTTCAAACAAACCACGAGCGGCTGCCGCATTTCCTAACATAAGTTGTTTCATTGTTTTCCCTTATAAAATAAAAAATGATTTTTAAGTGAGAATACAATTTTACAGCGATTTTAAAGAATGGTAAAGACAAGATAATACAGGGCCTCCGCATTATAAACAAAAATCCGAATTTTTGGCTTCCAGTCACGGTTGCGTGATTCAAAACCGCGCAATAATGCGGAAGCCCTGCAAGATAATACTACAATTTAATTTTACTAAAGTTTTTAATTGACACTTAATACGCCATAGAATATACTCAAACAAAGGTATAGGCAATGGAACATTCCCAGGCTATAGAAAAAATACTACCAGCATTCGAGCGGTATTACACAATAAAAAAAGATGAAGTTACACAGCCTTTTTGTGCAGAAGCTGAATTCCGCTCACACAATGAGCAGTATTTTCTTGTGCGCTCAGCTCATATTGCAGATCTTGATTCAAATGAATTCGTTTTTTTTGCAGATTGCGAAGAACTTACAGAAGAACTTCTTTCTGATTTTGTAACCACTGCCTGGGAAACAGGTCTTTCCCGGGTACGCCCACATTCAGGACACCGCAATTCCGACATCTCCCTTATTATCTTTACTGAAAAAATCTCAGACGAAGTCAAAATTAAAATCAAAAAAACAAAGCTTTACAAATCATATAAATTCAGTTTTCACGGCTGGAGCAATTTTAAGCTTGCCGTCTGCAGTCTTTCCGAAATGACAGCATATTCAAATCGTCATGGAAAAGATTTTGCAAAGCTTATTATAAAGAATATAAAAAATCCGTGATGGTTTTTTATCGAGGACTTTTTACAAGCCCTCAAAACGATGGAGCAAGGCTTTAAGCGTCAGCATGCTTTGCCCCGTCGTATATATTGTTAACGAATTTACGAGGAGGTAAGTTCAAATGACAGCATTATTAATCATTATTGCTGCAATTGTTTTGCTTCTGGCCGGCTATGTTTTTTATGGCTCATGGCTTGCAAAACAGTGGGGAATTGACCCTACAAGAAAAACACCGGCTAACGAAAAAACTGACGGTGTAGATTACGTTCCGGCAAAGCCTGCCGTTTTGATGGGACATCACTTCTCATCTATCGCAGGTGCAGGTCCTATTAACGGCCCTATTCAGGCTGCAGTTTTCGGATGGGTTCCAGTATTCCTGTGGTGTGTTGTCGGAGGTATTTTCTTCGGCGGTCTTCAGGACTTTGGTTCTCTTTTTGCTTCACTCCGCCACGACGGAAAATCTGTTGGTGAAATTATTAAGTCTTCTATGGGCTCAAGAGCAAAGAAGCTTTTCATCATTTTTGCTCTTCTCGTACTTATTCTTGTAATTGCATCTTTCGTAAATGTTGTAGCAGGAACTTTCTTTACTGCTGCAGACGCTGTTAAGACTTTCGGATTTGTTACTAACCCAACTGGTGCTCAGTCTACAGCTATGATTTCTCTTTTGTTCATTGTACTTGCCATCGTATACGGAATTCTTACAAACAAGTGTGGTCTTAAGACTCTTCCAGCTACAATCATTGGTATTGCAGGAATCGTTCTTATCACAATTCTTGGTTTGAAAGTTGGTTTCGCAATGACACGTACTGCATGGATTGTATTCATCGGTATCTATATTGCAGTTGCTTCTCTTGTTCCTGTATGGATTCTTCTTCAGCCACGCGATTACCTTTCATCATTCCTTCTTTACGCTATGATGGCTCTTGCTTTGATTGGTATCGTAGCTTCTGCTATCACTGGCAATGCAACCTTCAACATTCCTGCATTCACAGGATGGAAAACCGGTCTCGGAACTATGTTCCCTGCTTTGTTCATCACAGTAGCTTGTGGTGCATGTTCTGGTTTCCACTCATTGATTTCTACAGGTACTTCTTCTAAGCAGCTCGATAACGAAAAAAATGCAAAGGCTATCGGTTACGGTTCAATGCTTATTGAATCTGCACTTGGTATCATTTCTTTGATTGCTGTTGGTATGGTATTCGAAAAATATAAGACTGGCGGATTCGGCTCTCCATCTGCAGCCTTTGGTGCAGGTCTTGCAGTTCTCTTTGGAAAAGAAGGTTCTGGTGTTTATAACACAATCTATGCTCTTCTTACTCTTGCAGTTTCTGTATTTGCTTTGACCTCTCTTGATACTGGTACGCGTTTGAGCCGCTTCATGTTCTCTGAACTCTTCCTTAAGGAAGGAGAAGCAAGCTGGAAAGACGTTAAGGGAATCCGCAAGCTTCTTGCTAACCCATTGTTCGGTACAGGACTTATGGTTCTTATTGGTTGTATCCTTGGTGGTCTTAAGCTTTCTGCAATCTGGGGACTCTTTGGTGCTGCTAACCAGCTGCTCGCAGGTATTGCTTTGATGGCAGTTGCTGCATGGCTTGGTAATGCAGGCAAGAACAACAAGATGTTCTTCATTCCAATGATTTTCATGCTTGCTGCTACATTAACTTCACTTGTTCTTACTATTGTTAAGAAGATTGGAGCTATGGCTGCTGGTGCACAGGGTGCATTCTTCTGGGGCAACTGGTTCCAGTTGATTTTCGCTCTTGCTATGGCAGTACTCGCTGTTATCCTTGTTATTGAAGGAGTACAGACATTTACTAAGCAGGCTAAGAAAGCCTAAAATCGAAAATCCGTTATAAATGGCTCAGAGGCAAGCTGTGCTTGCCGACTTTATAATAAATAAAAAATCCGGGTGCTCCCGTAAAAAATTGTTGCCCACGGATTATATGGTAAAGCTAAAAATTGCTTCCGCAATTTTCTTAACGCTTTGCTATATAACACCGGCCGCCAGCGACCTTACACATGTTGTCGACAGGCATTTTTTACTACGCATCCGGATTTTTTTATTTATTTCCAGTTATTTTTTACGTTAGCAAAATCGAAGCCGTGTAACGTTAGATTCTTAAGATTTACGCGAACATTGAGCTTACAGTCTTCAACTGTTCAATAATGCTGATTTTCTGAGGGCAGTGACCTTCGCAATTACCACAGCCAACGCATTCAGCAGGATTTCCAGACTTTTTAAGCTCTTCGTTATAGTGCCACTTGTAAGAAGCAACTCCATAACGTTTTGATTCATTATAAAGCTCAAACATGCGCGGAATATTAATATTCTGAGGACAGCCTCCGTTAGTCTCATCTACGCAGTAACGGCAGCCTGTACACGGAATTGCAATTGTAGATTTAATAAGATCCGCAGCTTTTTGAACACAAGCCTGTTCTTCTGCATTGAGCGGAACAAAATCTTTCATGTAGCTCATGTTGTCTTTCAGCTGTTCCATATTGCTCATACCGCTAAGTACAACAAGAATATTATCCATGCTTGCACAGTAGCGGACAGCCCAGCTTGCAACACTTGCCTTTGGATTGTAATCAGTAAAAATCTTTTTCGCATCCGGCATAATATTTGCAAGGCTGCCACCCTTAATTGGCTCCATTACAGAAACAGGAATTCCATAACGTTTACAGATTTCGTAACACTTGCGGCTCTGAACATTGTCACTTTCCCAGTCAATATAATTTATCTGCAGCTGAACAAGTTCAACTTCCGGGTGCTTACTCAACATCATTTCCAAAGCCTCTGCAGAATCATGAAAGCTGAAACCAGGATGCTTGATTTTTCCTTCCTTCTTCATTTTCTGCATCCATTCAAAGGCACCAAGTTTTTCTGCAGTTGCAAAAACTTCACGATTCAAAGCATGCAAAAAATAATAATCAAAATATTCTACGCCACATTTTTTCAACTGTTCGTCAAAAGTTTTCTGAAGGTCAGCCGGGTCAGTTTTTCCCCAGAGCGGCATTTTACTAACAACCTGAAATTTTTCACGCGGATACCTTTTTGCAACAAGTTCACCAAATACACGCTCAGAAAATCCGCCATGATATACCCATGCAGTATCAAAATAAGAAAAACCTTCTGCCATGTAAGCATCAATCATTTCACGAGTCTTTTCCAGATCAATGTTGCCCCAAGTTTTATCTTCCGAATAAGGAAGTCTCATTAAACCAAAGCCGAGTTTCTTCAAAATATGCTCCTATAAAATTTGTAAGGAGGGGAAAGTCTCCCCCTCGCTCCAGCCCTGGTAGTTTCGACAAGCTCAACCACCAGGTCTTACGCTACCCTCTCGCCTAAGGGCTGCTGCCCTTAAGAACCTGCTTCCATTATAAGTGAGAAATTATTATTCGTGTTGTAAAAAATGATACTTAAATTGTAAGAAAACAAAAAAAATATTAATGAGCTATTGTCAGAAACGGGCTGTTATTTTCTTAAGAAGTGCAGTGCAACCTTCCATTATATCATCATAAGTCTGGTCAAAATTGCCTGTATACCAGGGATCTGCAATATCTCGAGTTTTACCTGCAAAAGATAAAAGCCGAACGATTTTATGCTGATCATCAGGTTCCCACCAGCGGTTCATGTAGTAAACATTCTCGTCGTCCATGGCAACAAGATAATCATATTTGTCGTAATCGGCATTGGTAATCTGGCGGGCAGCGCGGCGGGTAAAAGGAATTCCCATTTCGCGAAGTTTTGTGCGGGTGCCATAGTGAATGTCATTCCCGATTTCTTCGCGGCTGGTTGCGGCAGATTCAATTAAAAACTCGTGCTCAAGGCCTGCTCGTCGCACGAGTTCTTTCATAACAAACTCTGCCATTGGGGAACGGCAAATGTTCCCGTGGCAGACAAATAATATTCTGGTCATATACAACAAACTGTCATCCTCCGGCTTGACCGGAGGAGCTACTTATAAAGTTGCCAATGTCTTTTCAATTCTTGCAAGAGCACGCTCTTTTCCAAGAACTGAAATAGAACCAATAAGTGGAGGAGAAACGCGGCTGCCTGTAACAGCCATACGGATTGGCATCATAAAGTCACCGAGTTTAATTCCAAGCTCTTCAGCCTTGGCCTTTGCAAACTCTTCTGCTCCCTCGTGGTCAAGCTCAAATACCTTGCCAACAAATTCCTTTGCAGCTTCAAGAACTTCCTTAGTCTTTGCAGCATCAATGCGCTTTGGAATAATCTGATCAGCAGGAGGAACTGCAGGCTCTGTAAACATAAAGTGAACCATTTCTGCAGCTTCTGTAAGGAACTTAAGGCGTTCCTGAATAAGAGGCATAAGACCAAGCAGTGTTTTTTCAACATCTTCTGAACTCATGTTCATGCTCTTGTCTACACAGTAAGGCTTTCCGTCTTCGCCCATTGCAACACCTGAGAACTCTGGACCAACATTTGGTTTTGGCTGTGGGTTTTCAGGATTGATTTCGAGAAGGGCATCGCCTGTTCCTGTAATAAATGGAAGGGTCCACTTGTAGAGCTCTTCTGTTGAAAGCTGGCGGATATAGTTTCCGTTGTAGTACTCAAGTTTTTTATAGTCGAATACAGCAGGAGCCTTGTTAAGGTGCTCAAGCTTAAAAGCCTTTGCAAGCTCTTCGAGAGTATAGAACTCTTTTCCTTCTTCGTAAGAACAGCCAAGCATTGCAACATAGTTTACAATTGCCTGTGGAAGGTAGCCGCGGGCACGGAACTCGTTCAAGCTTGTAGAACCGTGGCGTTTAGAAAGCTTCTTTCCGTCTGAACCATTTACCATTGGAAGGTGACAGAACTCCGGGTGTTCCCAGCCAAAAGCGCGGTACATCTGAACGTGGAGTGGAGTTGAAGGAATCCATTCCTGAGCGCGCATAACGTGGCTGATTTTCATAAAGTGGTCATCAACAATGTTAGCAAGGTGATAAGTTGGAAAGCCGTCAGACTTAAGCAAAACCGGGTCCGGAGAAATATCTTCGTTCTTCCATACGATGTCGCCAAGAAGGTGGTCAGAAAATTTTGTTTCTCCTTCCATTGGAACCTTAAGACGGATTACGTATGGCTTACCTGCGTCGAGATTAGCCTTTACTTCTTCTGGAGTAAGGTGACGGCAGTTGCGGTCGTAACCAGGAGCCATCTTATTTTCTGTCTGAATTTTTCTGATGCGGTCGAGGCGTTCTGCATCACAGAAGCAGTAGTAAGCCTCTCCCTTTTCTACGAGTTCATAAGCGTATTTCTTATAAAGTTCAAAACGCTCACTCTGAACATAAGGACCGTATTCGCCGCCCTTAGAACCGCCTTCATCCCAGTCGATTCCAAGCCATGCCATTGTATCATAAAGATTCTGAACATATTTTTCGTCGTAACGGGTACGGTCTGTATCTTCGAGACGCAGAATAAATTTTCCGTTTTGAGAACGTGCAAAAAGATAATTAAAAAGCGCAGTGCGAACACCACCAATGTGCTGCATTCCAGTTGGGGACGGCGCATAACGTACACGAACTTCTTTGTCTGCCATAAATAAAACCTCATTTGAAAATATTATTTGAAGACATATTATAGTAATAAAAGCCGGTTTATACAATCATACACAATAAAACTCACAGGGTCTCCGCATTATAAACAAAAATCACGAATTTTTGGCTCCCAGTCACGGTTGCGTGATTCAAAACCGCGCAATAATGCGAAAGCCCTGATAAAACTCAAGAAGGAATCAAATACATGTAAAAATAACAACGTGTTATAAATAAATTTAATTCTTTTCAGATTTTAAATATCAGTTTATAATGAAAAATAATATATTAAAAAAAAACATGCTCAATTTTTCGTAAAAGGAGATGTATTAAAATATGGCTTCAAAAAATTTCAACGGTATAAATATACCATGGTATGGCTATTTCTTTCTTTTTTTAGTCTATACTTCAACATTTATCGTAATGATTCCTATTTCTCTTCTTTCAGGCTTGTTCCAATTAACAGAAATGGGAATCGTTTTTGCTAATCCTATAGTAAATCTAACTGTAGTATTAATCGTTTTAATTGCCGGTTTTATGGTCTTTACAGAACATAAAGCTATAAACAATTATAACGGAACTCCAGAAGGTGCTGTAAAGCTTAATTCAAAACTAAAGCTTTTAGCAACACTGAACATTGTAATTCCTATTGTTTCAATGCTGGCGCTTGCAATGGTAATTTTGTGTGCATTGAAAAGAGCAAATATCCATCTGGTTTCATTTCAGGGACACAAACCGACTGTATTTATCATTGCAATGCTTATAGGCAGCCTTTTTGACGTTGGTCTTTTGTTCTATATTCTTCAAATAAGAATAATTGAAAACAGACTTTCTATTGTTCCTTTTGACAAAAAAGGTATGACTTTGAATATAACTCAGAGAAACGTACTTACTCTTTCATTCGCTTTGCTTGGTTGTTTCTGTCTTATCCTTATAACTCTGAACCCTGCAAATTTAAGTGCCGGAACAACAGCTCTTTATGAGCGTCTCAGTCCTATTGTTACCTATTGTTTTATTTATTTTGCAACTGCAGCCTTTCTGCTTACGGATGATATTAAACAATGTCTTCGCCAGATTTCTGCTATTACAGATGCACTTTCTGAAAAAGATTATACTGTAGAAGATAAACGCCCTACAAACCGCAGTGAGCTTGGTATCATTATTCAGGGAATAAATTCATTTAAGACATCTGCAGCAGACATTCTTGTTCAGATTGGTAATTCCACAAAAAAAACTACTAATCAGTCAGATGATCTTGTTCACAACATGGATTTAACAAAAAACAATATTGCAAGCATCGTTGACTCTCTGGACAGCATCAAGCATGAAATTGAAAATCAGTCAGCAGGTGTTGAAGAATCTAACTCGGCAATCGAACAGATTATGGGTAACATCCGCTCACTCAACTCTTCTATTGAATCACAGGCTTCTGGTGTAACACAGTCTTCTGCAGCAGTAGAAGAAATGGTAGCAAATATTGTAAGTGTAACTCAGATTCTTGAAAAGAATAATCAGGTTGTAAATATGCTTACAAATGCCGCAGAAAAGGGGCAGCAGCAGGTTAAAGCAGCCGTAAAAACTGCAGATACTGTACTTCAGCAGTCTGAAGGTATTTTACAGGCATCAAGCATAATTCAAAATATTGCCAGCCGAACAAACCTTCTTGCTATGAACGCCGCAATTGAATCTGCACATGCAGGTGAAGCAGGAAAGGGATTTGCTGTAGTTGCCGAAGAAATTCGTAAACTCGCTGAACAGTCTGGAGACCAGAGTAAAGCAATCGACGAAAATCTTCGTTCTCTTTCAGAAGCAATTGGTGGTATTTCTACTGATATTAATCTGGTTCAGTCAGCCTTCGAAAACATCTATGACCTTACTAACAAAGTTCGTGAACAGGAAACTGTTATTGCAAATGCTATGGAAGAACAGAACTCTGGTAACCAGCAGGTACTTGAAGCAATGCGTGCAATCAGTGATTCTACTTCAGAAGTAAAAGATGGTTCTGCAGAAATGCTTGTTGGTGGTGAACAGATTCTTAAGGAAATGAAGAACCTTACAGAAGTAACACAAGTTATTTCTGACAACATGAATCAGATTAACGACTTCTCACAGCAGATTTCTGACGCAATTACTATAACAACAGCTTCAACAAACAGTACACAGGAAAATCTGCAGCATCTTATGAAGGCATTGAGTACTTTCAAGTTGAATAAAGATTAAATATAGAATATCTCTTTTATAATCATAACCACCCGTCAAACGGGTGGTTTGCACTTAGCCTATAAGGCTAGGTTC
>JAEDCY010000066.1 GCA_016293915.1 Treponema sp.
GTATAAGTGCAGAAGCCCGCATAGTGACGGACCGCAGTACTGCAATGCAGATGGTGCTGCGTAAATTGGATTTTATTAATTAAATTGTATGATATTGTAAAATGGATTAATTTGACATGCGAAAAAGAATCATAAAGAAAGAAGATAAAAGCTGATTTGACAGTTTCCCTAATGTGTTGAAAAAATCGCCTTTTGCCAGTATTGTATTGCAAAGAGGTAGAACATGTTTAAGGATTGTCAGGGAGTTCCATATCCGGTTTTTGCAAAGGGAGAAGTTACAGACTGTGCTTTTGTTGTAGGCGCCATTCCTTTTGGTAGTGTTTCTTTATTGAAGGTTCGTCTGGAGGCTGGTTCTCAGGAGCCCGCTGCCGGACAGTTTTATATGCTGCATGCAATTCGGTCTGATGTTTTGCTTGGCAGACCAATTAGTATTTATCATTCTGAAAAAAGAGCAGATGGTTCAGTTGAACTCTCGTTTTTGATTTTGCTGAAAGGTAAGGGAACCCGAGAGCTTTGCTCCCTTGAGCCTGGCGATAAGCTTAATTTGATTGGCCCTTGCGGTAATCGCTTTCCTATGCCACAGTCGGTGGTTGAGTGCGCGCGAAGCGCGTGTATCGAAACCACCGAGGAGCTCAACAATGGTGGTTTCGATACGGCCTCTGGCCTACTCAACCACCGTAAAGTGCTGCTCATCGGCGGTGGCATTGGCGTAGCTCCTGTTGCGGGTTTTGCAGAAACTCTCCCGGCCAAAAGCTATGACTTTTATGCTTCTTTCAAGAGTGGCAGCTACGGACTTGAAAATCTAAAAGCAGAAAAACTTGTTATAACAACAGATGATGGAAGTGTCGGTATTCACGGAATGTTACCAGCTGCATTGACTGAGGATGTGCTTCGTGAGGGTAACTACAGTGCAGTTTATGCCTGCGGCCCAACTCCTATGCTCGCTTATATTCAGAAAATCTGCCAGACAGTTGGCGTTAAGTGCTGGCTTAGTATGGAAGCTCACATGGCTTGTGGTGTTGGAGTTTGTCTTGGTTGTGTAATTGATACAACAGAAGGAAAAAAACGCTGCTGTAAAGAAGGCCCTGTTTTTGAAGGAGATATTTTAATTTTTAATCCGGTGACAGAGGTAGCTGGAATTAAAGTACAGCCTCGCCGCGAGCCACTTGCAGAAGGACAGGAGCCGGATTTAAGTGTGGACATTGGCGGAGTTCGCCTGCCAAATCCTGTTATTGGAAGTTCTGGAACATTTGGCTTTGGCGTTGAATATAAAACGCTTTTTGATGTAAACCGCCTTGGTGGCATTTCTAGCAAGGGGCTTACTCTTGAGCCTCGCCAGGGTAACGATGGAATCCGTTTGCAAGAAACACCGGCCGGTCTTATGAACAGTATCGGTCTGCAGAATCCAGGTATTCCTCATTTTATTGAACATGAACTTCCACAGATGATGGCTCTCAAGCCTGTCGTAATTGCAAATCTTTCTGGTTCATCTATAGAAACTTATGTAGAAGGTGCAAAGCTACTTGATGCAACAGACGTCCCCCTTATCGAACTGAACATTTCGTGCCCGAACGTTTCCGCCGGGGGTGCCGCTTTTGGTATGACCTGTGTTGGAGCAGAACAGGCAGTGCGCGCTGTACGAGCTGTGACTAAGAAGCCGCTTATTGTAAAGCTTACTCCTCAGTCTCACGAGCTGACCCAGGTTGCTCTTTCATGTATTGAAGCTGGTGCTGATGCAATCAGTCTGTGTAATAGCTTCCAGGGAATTGCAATTGATATAGAACGTGGTGTTCCTGTTTTCGATAAACTAAAGGCTGGCTTTGGCGGCCCTGCAGTGCGACCGATTGCTGTGCGCCTGGTTTATGAAGTTGTTGAGGCGATTAATAAACTCCCGGCTGATAAGCGTGTGCCTGTAATTGCCATTGGCGGAATTGCCACCTGGGAAGATGCGGTTGAGTTTATTATGGCCGGTGCATCAGCCCTTCAGGTTGGAACTGCAACCTTTGCAAATCCGTATACGATGGTTGAAGTGATAGATGGACTTGCCGCCTTTATGAAGAGAAAAGGCTATCACAACATCGAAGAAATGCGCGGACTGATTCAAAAGAAATAATGTAATTCGAAACTTGTTTCGGAAGTTATAAATAGATCCTGAAACAAGTTCAGGATGACATGAATGTATTAATTAAGAAATTCAACTTATTCTATAAAAACAGACCTCGTGGTACTTTTTGTATCGCGAGGTTTTTTATGAAAATCAAAAATTCATTTTTAGGAGTGGTTGTATTTTTTATGTGTACATCAACTTTGTCAGCAATTCCATTTAAAATCAGTGAAGCAAACTATCAGACAATGATAGAAAAATCTATTGTTAGTACTGGTAACAATGCCAGATTGAAAAAGGTACTTGCAAAAATCCGTAATGGAGAAAAAGTAAATGTTGCTGCAATTGGTGGATCAGTTACTGAAGGGGCAGGGCCTGCAAAATTTACAGATGGATATGCTTACCAGTTTTTCCATGCACTTAAGGCTAAGTATGCTCCGGGAAATGGGAAGAATCTTTCTTTTAATAATGCGGGGCTTAGCGGTACGGGATCTCTTCTTGGAATTGTCCGCTATCAGCATGATGTAGTAGAGGTTGGCAATATTCCTGATCTTCTTATTGTTGAGTTTGCTGTAAATGATAATGGTGATGTAATTTGTCAGCGTACGTTTGAAGCAATTATTCGAGAGGCTCTTACGTCAAATTCAGATTGTGCAGTAATTGCGCTTTATTGTATTGCAAGTTATGGAAATACTGCAGAACAGAAAAAGCCTGTTGCAGATTTTTATTCGCTTCCTCAAATAAATATGCTTCCGGTTGTAAAAGAAGCCATTGCAAATAAAGTTTTTACAAACGAACAGTATCTTACAGATTATGCTCATCCAACATTCGAAGGACATCAGTTTATGTGTGATTGTCTGATGGGACTTGTGGATAAACTTGATAAGGCAAAGTCTGATTCACCGGTTGCAGTTCCCGAAAAGTCTTTTAAGGAGCCGGCCTTCTCTGGTATGAAAAGAATTTACCCGGATAACAAGGATTCAAATGTTCTTATTTCTACAGGTGATTTTACTGAAACAGATCGCAGCTGTCAGACTCTTAAAAAAACAAATACTTCGGACTTTCCTCAAAACTGGAAAAAAAAGATGGATGCAAAATCAGAAAATCTTCCTTTCAAAATGGAACTTACTTGTAAGAATCTGATTTTTGTTTATAAAGTTCAAGCAAATGGAAGTGCAGAAAAATTTGGAAAAGCAGAAGTATATGTAGATGGACGTAAGGTTGCAACTTATGATGGTGGTAAGGCAGGCGGCTGGAATAACTGTGAGCCTAATCTCATTATTGATGAACGAACTGCGGCAAAGCATACCGTGCTTGTAAAAATGGCTCCAGGTTCAGAAAAATTAGGATTTACAATTGTTACAATGGGATATACTAAATAGCTGTATAATATTATAATAGAAGAAAATAATTATATAGAAGGTTTGTTTTTTATGAAAACAGTTTGTGGAAAGGATTTAACTATTGAAGATGTTTGTGATGTTGCACTTCGCGGAGAAGAAGTAAAATTACCGGAAGACAAAGCATTTTGGGAAACAATTGAAAAGAGCAGAAAGTTTCTTGAAGATTATATCGCAACAGGTGTTCCAACTTATGGTGTAACAACAGATTTTGGTGACAGTTGTCATAACCAGATTTCTGTTGAAAAAGCTGGAGAACTTCAGCGTGTTATTTGTACATATCATGGAATTGGTCTTGGTCCAAAGTTTGATCATGAAACTGCACGTGCAGTTGTTCTTGCACGTTTGAATGGAAATGTAAAGGGTGGACACTCAGCTATCCGTCCTCAGCTTGCCCGCATGATGGTAACCTTGCTCAACAAGGATATCATTCCTGTAATTCCACAGCTTGGTTCTGTAGGAGCTTCCGGAGACCTTACACCTTTGAGCTATCTTGGTGCAGTAATCATGGGACAGCGTGAGGTTTACTATAAGGGTAAGATTGTTCCGACAATGGAAGCTTTTAAAGCTGAAGGAATTGAGCCTCTTCCAATCGAAGCAAAGGAAGGCCTTGCAATTATGAACGGTACATCAGTTATGACAGCCGTTGCTTCACTTGCATGGAAAAAGGCAGAACGCCTTGCAAAAATTTCTGACTTCCTTACAGCAGTAACTTCAGAAATCACTCGTGGTAAAGATACTCCTTTTGTTGCAAAGGTTAGCGAAATTAAAAATCACAAGGGACAGTGCGAAAGCGCCGCTTATGTTTATAACATCATCAAAGATTCAAAGCGTGTTTGGCGTTACGAAGACTTCCTTAATAATCAGATTGAAAAGCTTAATGGTAAAGGCTTTGTTGCTCAGACAAATAAGATTCAGGACCGCTACTCAATCCGCTGCGCTCCACAGATTACAGGCGTTTACCGTGATACATTGCGCTTTGCCCGCGATCTTATTACAGAAGAATTGAACTCTGCAAATGATAATCCTCTTGTAGATATTGAAGCAGGACGTCTTTACAACACCGGTAACTTCTACGGTGGACACATTTGTGCAGCATGTGATTATATGAGAACTGCACTTGCAAACATCGCAGATTTAAGCGACAAGCAGGCAGAAGTTATTATCGATGGAAAGTTCAACGGACTTACAGAAAACCTGATTCCATTTACACCGGCTGATCATCCACGCGCTGGTTTGAGACTTGGCTTTAAGGCTGCCCAGATTACAATCTCTGCTATTCGTGGTGAAGTTGCAACTTACTGCTTCCCTGTATCTTTGACTTCTGCTCCAACAGAAGCTCTTAATCAGGATAAGGTTTCTATGGGTACAATTTCTGCACGCAAGTGGGCAGAGCAGATTGAGCTTGTATTCCTTCAGTTTGCAACTCATCTTCTTGCTGCTATGCAGGCAGTTGATCTTGCTGGAAAAGATGATTTTGCTCCATTCACAAAGAAGGTTCATGACGAAGTGCGTAAGATGAGTGCCTTTGTAGAAGACGACCGCGAGCTTGATAAGGAAGCTACTACAGTTGCTGAATGGCTCAAAACAACTGAATTGTTTGCATAAACAATAATAGATTGAAATGAAAAAGGCACGCTCGAAATTACCGGCGCGCCTTTTTTTATCATTCCAAATTATAATGCTTCCTGAGTAACGTTTACATTTCAAATGCAGACATCGTTTGTAGACATGCTTGTATTTTTGTTTCCAGACCAGGACTGTCCAAAGTGAAAAGTTTCGTAAACCTTTTCAATTCTCATAGTTTGAGTATATGCATAGAAGTTTTTATTGATAGTTTGATAAATTTCTAAATGGTGTGTTTTTTTCGGTAAAAAATAAAATTTTTTTATTAGAGTTTAAATTTGCTAAATTGCCTTTCTAGGGGTATAATATTAAGAAAAACCAATATAAGTTTTATTGTTGAAAAAGGAGTTTTCAGCATGAATAATCAGGCTAAACTATCGGACATAGTTTTTTCAAAAAAACTATTTTTAATTTATTTATGTACCTATTTTGTTCCATTTTTCACAAGTTGGATAGCATTTGTTTATCTAAAAGTAATTAAGTTTTCTGATACAATCAGAGGATTTATGACTCCTGTAGGTATTCTGGGTGCAATCTTTGTTCTGACCTTTGTTTTCTGCTGGTGGTTTTCACAGAAAAAACGATTCAATAACTTTGATCCTGAAAATCCGGCATCAGTAAAAAAAATGAATAAGCTTGCAAAAAGCTTTCAGAACATTACACTTGCAACAGCAATTTTTAATGGTGCGGTTTGTGCATGGATAGTTCAGACGTCATTCAGTATGCAGGGTATAGCAGTTGATAAGGCACCTCTTTATACTACCTGCATTGGAAACGTTATTGTAATTTCAGCAACATTTTATATCCGATTCCTTCAAACTCTGGAAGAGTCACTTTATTCTGTTCCTTACAGTAAAGAATTTAAAGGTCTTTCTTTGATTATGCGCAGCGGATTAATCAGTGGATTTACTTCAATTGGTACTCTTATGATTACCATAACACCAGTTCTTGTTACAAATCTGCAGAATCTTCCGATTTCAACTTTAATCTGGCACTATGTTTTCCCTGAAGGAATTATAGGTGCTGCATTTATTGTTATATGTAGTTTGTTGCAGGCAAAAGGTATGAGTAATCGTGTTAGTATGATTACTGATTTTACACGTCAGGTTGCAGCAAATGATTATACTGGTGAAAATCTTATTATAGAAAGCCGCGATGAATTTGGTCTTCTTATTAATGACTTGAACTCTTTCAAGGATGTGACAAAAGGGCTATTAAAAGATATTGATGAGTCTGTTTCTGTTGCAGCAAATACGGCAGATAATGTAAGTGCAAGTATGTCTGAAACTTCGGCTGCAATTGAAGAGATTATGGCAAATATCAACAGTGTAAAAGCCCGTGTTGAAAATCAGGCAGAAAGTGTTGGAAAGAGTGATTCTACAATCCAGAACATGATTGCAAAAATCAATGAGTTGAATGAAAGTGTAAGGGTTCAGGTTTCTGGAGTTTCTACTTCATCAAGTGCAGTTGAAGAAATGGTTGCAAATATTCGTTCTGTTACTCAGATTCTTGATAATAACACTGCGACAGTACAGGAGCTTGGAGTTGAATCAGAGACAGGTCGAAAACGAATTAATGAATCTGCAAAGCTTGCTTCTGTAATTCTTGAAAAATCTGCCGGCCTGGTGGAAGCTTCTGCTGTTGTTCAGAGTATTGCTTCACAGACAAACCTTCTTGCGATGAACGCTGCTATTGAGGCTGCTCATGCCGGTGATGCTGGTAAGGGATTTGCGGTTGTAGCAGGAGAAATCCGAAAGCTTGCTGAACAGTCTAATGAGCAGGGTAAAAAGATTAATACCCAGTTAAGTGAACTTCAGGAAATTATTGCAAACGTTTCTGAAAATACTAAATCTGTACAGAATCAGTTTGAAGTTATTTTTGAACTTACAAATAAGGTTCAGCAGCAGGAAGCTGTTATTAAGAATGCTATGGATGAGCAGAATGCAGGAAGTGCACAGGTTCTGCAGTCTATAAATGAGATTCAGAATTCTACAGATATCGTAAAAGAAAACTCTGGTATTCTTCTTACTGGTGGTAAAGAGATTGGTGAAGAAATGGGACACCTTGCAAATGTTACCCGTGAGATTAATGATTCTATGAATGAGATGGCAGCAGGTTCTGGTCAGATTACAAAGGCTGTTGAGCTCTGTTTTAATCTTACAAATGATAACCAGAAGAACTTTAATAATCTTAGAGATGAAGTTCGCAAGTTTAAGATTTAGGATGATTTAGAATACGAAAAAAAGGGTGACCAATAAGTTTACCTCCTAGTGTCATTCC
>JAEDCY010000067.1 GCA_016293915.1 Treponema sp.
CAGTCTTTCAAAAATATAATTGATAAACGCTTCGTGGCCGCCGTTTTCCACTTTCGTTTTTGGTTGACCAAAGTAGAAGCCTGTTCGCTTTCACACTGAAGTTCAATTTCCCTTCAGAGCGCTCATAAAAACTCAACAATCGTTCTGCTGTAGGCATGTTGTAAAATGTATTATTCAGCTCCAGCGCATTGAACTGACTTGCATAAAAGATGAGAAAATCCTTCCGTTTCAAATTCTCAGGATAAAAGACTCCCTTCCATTCCGGGTAATCATATCCGCTGGTACCGATTAACAGGTCTGACATTTTATCTACCTTCATTCTTTTTGTATTTGTTCGGTATGTTCACAGTACGGATAGTTAGTGCATCCAATGAACCAATGTCCTTTATTGCCTTTTCGTTTTACAAGGAAGCCTCCACAACTTGGGCACTGTTTTGGACTCGAAAGTATAGAGATGTTATTCAGTGTATATCGGCATTTTGGATAATTTGAGCACCCAATGAAACTCTTTCCATCATGTTCTACTTTTAGCAATTCTCCTGTCTTACATCTTGGACAATGTGTCTTTGATTCGTCATTATTCTGTCTAATATGAACAAAACAGCAGGATTCTGATTCTTTGAACTCCCTAAAGAATATAGATGGACTCCTATTATCCGTAAGAACAAATGTTCTGTTCTTTGTTCTAGTTATTGCAACATAGAAAAGCCTGCGCTCTTCAGCAAACATATAGTTCTCACCTTGTGTAAGTACAAAGTTCAGAACCTTATCGTCTGCAATCTGGTTTGGGAATCCAAGTTTATCATTTTTGAAATTAACAAGAACAACATTATCAGCTTCCAATCCCTTTGATTTATGAACTGAAAGAAAAGCAACAGGAGTTTTTGGAGAAGGCAGATATATCAATTTTTCTACCCTATCCTGCCAGCTGACAGAAAATAATCCAGAAGCTTTCAGAATCTCAATATCATAATTTGTTCTTCCAAGTAGAAGGATAGATTTCTCAGGACCGAACTCTGAAATAATTTTCTGCATTACCTGACTTAATGCCGGATATGGTTCCTTATCATACCCCCAGAATACCAGAGGATACTTAAGTTTTTTTCCTGAAATAAGATTCTTTCTGAGCTGCAAAGGATTTCTTGTTACAAATCTGGATGCTTCATTTATCAGTTCTTGAGAATTACGATATGTCTTTTCTATTTTCAATAAGTTTGTAAATCCCAGATATCGTTCGAAATCAGTAAAAAGAGATATATCACTTCCTGCAAATCTATAAATTGACTGCCAATCATCTCCTACACAAAGAAGTTTTGCATTTGTAGCGGTTACTATCGACTTTAAGAGATTAAACCGGGACTGAGAAATATCCTGATATTCATCAACAATCACATATTTGTATTTTGGAATAGAGACGCCAGCTTCAACTTTAGCAGCTGCATCATTAATCATGTCTGAGAAATCTACGGACTTATTATCAGTCAGATACTTTTGATATTCGCTCAAAATAATACGAGCTATATCCAGGAATATACAATTCCTCTGATATAAAAAGTTATTTTCAAGCTTCTCAGACTGCTTTTTCATCTGCTCAAATTGTTCTGGCTTGAAGTTATTGGACTTAAAGAGTGTAATAAATGTACAACAAAGCTTTATGAATTCAGAGAAGTATTTATTGCTCTTCTTGGCATATATTGTCTCAAAAATGTCTGTAAAATCATGGGGTACGAATGTAACTCCATTTGCCTTAAGAAGATTCTCTAATTCAGTTAAAAGCCGTCCTTCTTTTGTGTAATAGGAATATGTTTCTATAAGCTTTGTACCGTTTTTCTTATGGAACTCACGTTTCCAGTTAATTCCATCCAAATACTTCTTTTCCTCTACTTCTGAAAGCCATGGACATTTATAATCTTTACTAACACCAAAATGTTCCAAATAAATATCATAATCGATTAAGTAGAAGTCTGGTCTATAGGCTTTTCTGTTTGGATCGTTGCTTTCAAATGGATAGAGTTTCTCATATTCATAGTTCACACCGTGCATAAAGAGGAAGTTTGCAATCTTTGTCTCCTCAATGCTTTTTACCCGCTCTCCATTAAGAGTTGTAAGGTTTTTTGCCTTTTCAGAGCTGGTATCTTTTATGTATTGTTCCCTATCGTACTTTGACTTTAATGTTTCCAGATCTGCTGACTTTTCCAGTTCATACAATTCACCAAGATTATCACAGTCTTCCATGTTTTCGGGAATTTCAAGGTAATAAGTGAAGTATTCCGTTAGAGCCTGAACTAAATCAGGATGATTAAGCAGTTCATTTTCAAAGAATTTGTGAACAAAGGTCGTCAAATCATCCGTAACTTCAGGTCTATAACCTAAATCATTTTTAATTATATCCAGCCCTAACTTATGAAAGGTTGTTGCTTCAACAGGTATCCCAAGTTTATTCTGGATGCGTTCTGTCATTTCAGCAGCTGACTTATTGGTAAATGAAATTAATAGGATATCTTTTGGCTCAACATGCTTAACTTCGCAGAGGTATTTTACCTTTGCAGCAATTGTTAATGTCTTTCCAGAACCTGCACCAGCCAACACAAGTGTTCTATCTTCATCAGAAATAACCACCTTACGTTGCTGTTCATCAAGAGATTTACCGTCTATATTTGATAGAAGGGAATTGCTTTCCCGCATCTCCTTCTGCAGAAATACATCATTCCGATTAGCAATCTCCGAATTAATTTTTGAAAAGGTTTTTAGAAAAAATACAATTTTCTCATAATCCGGAAGCTTTGATGGATAATGTCTTTTTTGAATCTCTGTATAAAAAGATTCCCACTGCTGTATGAAAGTCTGCTCATCGGACTTGCTTATATAATGATCTGAAAGTGAGTTTAATGAAGAAAAGAATTCTTCAATTTTTGGGAAATCAGTTTTTGACTGCTCAACAAGTTCAAGAAAATGCTTCTTAGCAGCTTTGAGTAATAAGAGGACAATACAAATAATAACCGCTAGAGAAGCAATTCCTCCTCCGATAAAAGGCAAAAACATATCTTGCATTATACGACATTTTGCTAGTTTTTCGAAGGTTTTCGTTCTTATCTTTCATCAAAAGTTAATATATAGTCATAATTTCCACTTCTTCCACCAGCTCAAACCGCCATTTCTGCTTTACATCCGGGTACTTCTCGTTCTTCCATTACTTTGTCTCCAGTTTTTCCCAACATTTTTATCTTCCATGGCACTGCTTATACTTTTTTCCGCTGCCACATGGACACGGATCATTTCTGCCAACCTTTGGGATTTGCTGAAAATTCATCCCGGCAAGTTCCTTTGGAAAAGGGATTATATTTGGATTATTCTGTATGTATTCCTGCCGGCTCTGATTTGCTAAATCCGTAGGAGTCCAGCCATAATTTACCCACAAATGTGTTGAATTATGAAGGTTCTGGTAAATGCTAAAAAACTGTTCTGCATCTTTTGCTTTCAAGGATTCTGTCAGCTTAAAATCTTCATTCAGAATGTTAATGACCTCTGTCATCCTAAAGCCATCTTTTATGTAATACATCAGATAATAAAGAATCTCATCAAAATCATCCTTTCGATATTTCTCAAGAAACTTTCTCATCTGAATAAAATGTGGATTATTATGCTCTATTTCATACTGGTCAAAATAGTTTATCTGATATTCATCTTGGGAATTACAGAAATCTTCATACCATTTTTTTAATATCGAAGAATCAGGAAGATAAAGACTATGCTGGAGTTTTTCCTTTTTCATCAACTTCGCTTAAAACTTCACCAATAATTTCTACTGGTATGGAATAAAATTCGTCGTCATCCGTATAATGATGAAAAATATAACCATGTCGCATCAGATTTTTTGCTATTCCTGAATTAAACATATATAAAAACATCATGCTCATCATCTTTATCTTCGGGAACAGATAATTCTGTATTTACCCTGCCTCCTTCGTTACCAACATCACTAAGTAACATCAGCATAAGGTCGTAAACAACCTTATTTTCATACATAAAAAAATGTCTGCAGGTTGAAACAATTGCCGAACAAAGATATTCCACAAGTTCTTCTTTTTTCGAAAAGCTTTCGTCACTATATGATTCACATATGAGTTCCAGCTGACTTTTAGTAAGCTGCTCCAGAGAACTTCTCAAAGATCTTGCTGCAGGCTTTTTTACAGATAAGTTTGTTTTTCCAATATACGGTATACATAATCCATGAAACATTATTTACAATCCTTTAATTCCAGCGTCATCGTCACCGCCACTTACGGCGCTTCGTGTCGTTTGCATGAGTTGAAATTATTTAACATAGCGTCAAAGACACTTGCGCATCCCACCGACTGCCTCTGCGTTCAAAAATCGTAATATTATCCACCGGAAAATCTTCTACCAGCTTCAGTTCATTCATCACCTGCAGAGCCTCTGTCATCACACCAGCCGGAACATCACGGTTGGCAATAGTTCCATGGGGCTGAAATGGCCTCTGGTCTTTCTTTGTACATCCTGGACAGGCATTCAAAATTGCCTTGACAGTTTCATCCCTCAGTCTTGTCCACTCATCCCCAGCCACAACATTTGCAAAAAGTGTTCTGTTCCCAAAAGCATACGAGTTCGTCAAGGCACGCTTCGCTCTTTGGCCTTGACAAACTCGTTTATCAGAAAACCTGCTATCAAAATTATCGATATGAGCATTAAAACCCAAACCTTTAGGTAATACCTCTTTCTCAATTGCTCTCAACAGGTCTTCTGTTGAATATTCCTCCTGCAATCTAAAGGGCGGAACTAAAGTAACGTGAATAGGTGTTCCATGACCGCTTTTGCAGCCATAAGCCTCTCTCATATAACGTCGACAGTCTTCCAGAGTAAGCGTAATATCCTCTGGAAGAAGAACCCCAATAAAATGTGTCTGCTGTGTAAAATTTTTTTGTTTCATCATTTCTATAATAACATTTATTTACATTATAAACACCGCGTTAACGGCCTTGCATGGATGCAAGGAAATCGAAGTTTTGCCAACGGCAAAATCTGCAAATGATAAAAATTACATGGATGTAAT
Organism: Treponema sp.; assembly: GCA_016293915.1. GTDB lineage: Bacteria > Spirochaetota > Spirochaetia > Treponematales > Treponemataceae > Treponema_D. The sequence continues at coordinate 5,072 of JAEDCY010000067.1, forward strand.
TTTTTATCATTCATTTTTATATACATCACCGAACTGCCATGTATGACCAAAATGCTCAGTGAAGCGTTTTAAATCTTCAAAGCTTATGCTGATTGATGCCGTATTCCTCAGCGGATGGATTATAACTTTCTTTCCTTCAAAGTTCTGGTCATACAGGATTTTGACCTTCCTTTCTGTATCAAACATAATGCAAAGTGGCGTTACAGAACCCGGAGTAATATTAAGATACTGCATAAGCTCATCATGATTACAAAAACTAAGCCTTCCAAAATCAAACTGCTCCCCAATCTTCTTAAGGTCTGCCCTTTTATGCAAATCCATGCTCACAAGCCCGTAATTTTTGTTCTTATCTTTTACAAACAGATTTTTTACGTCCGTCCCTTTCAGGGTAATAACAACATCCTTTGAATCTTCTTCGGAAAAAATTGCCTTATGTTCCTGCTTTTCGTAAGGAATATTCAAATCCTTTAAAACCTGAAAAATGTCTACCGTTTCACTCATTATTCAAAATCTCCAGAGTCTTTTTATCTTTTTCCCCTCCAAAGAACTTTTCCAGAACCTTGGTAAAAGACTCTATTTCAGGTGCAGCTTCTGAAAAAAGAGTCATACAGGACTTTAATTTAAGATCATCCGGATAGCCCATTACTTCCGTTGCATTAGAACTTTTTAGCCTCAAAAGGGCTTCTGAAATCTCTACAAGCCTTTCCCTCAAAATTTCATCCTCTATATAAGCCTTTGCTTCAGCCCTTCCGTCAATTCCATAAAACTTAGATATTTCACTATACCCAAGTTCTTTTAATTGAGGAAAGATATACCACATCCAGTGACTTTCCTTATGGCCATTCCTTATTTCTTTTAGAGCACGAGAATAATCTTTTTCCTGTGCTTTTTTGAATCTTTCTAAATTAAAGCCCATTCAATCCTCCATATTGATTATATGCTATCAGAGTTTTCTTGCAATTGCTTTTTCTTCAAAAGCCTTCATCACATCATGCATATCATCCGTCGTAAGTTCATAAGCCCACTTTTTAAACTGCTCAGGAAGTCCAAAAAAGGCTTCTCCCATACCTGCTGCAATATCCGTCAAAGTATCACAATCACCACCAAGACTTACCGCTGTCCTGATTACATCTTCAAAGTCCTCTCCTTCCAAAAATGCTGTAATCGCTTCCGGGCATGTCTCCTGACAGCTTTCTACATGACGGTATTCTGGACGTATATCGTCACAAGTACGACTTAAATCATAATCAAACTCGTTCTGAACATATTCCTTAATTTCTGCCTTCGTTTTTCCGTTTCGTGCCATCCAGATTACCGAAGCAATGGATTCAGCCCCTTTCACACCTTCCGGATGATTATGCGTAACTTCTGCACTACAGCGGGCTACTTCACGAGTTCTGTCCAATGTATCAAAAAGCCAGCCCACAGAACTTACACGCATGGCAGACCCGTTTCCATAACTTCCGTAAGGCTTTGTATCTTCGCAGGCAAGCCAAATATAAAACTTTCTTCCGTAGCCTGCATGAGGATATTTGTGTCCCCAAAGCTGCATACTGGTTATCATTGCAGTTTTCATTGTGTTCTCATCTGCATCAATGCCTGCCTTCAAAATTCCGTCACAAATTGCAATTGTCATAACCGTATCATCTGTAAAACGTGGATTTTTACAGAATAACGGAAACTTCTTTGTCTTTGGGCTTCTGTTGAACTCATACGGCTGCCCGATTATATCTCCTAAAATTGCTCCAAACATAACGTCCTCCTATAAAAATTTGAACCAACTCCTTGTGCCAGTGTCTAACCGGCACTTTATGGCTTTATAATAAGAAAAAACAAGCCTCACCGGGTCGCCTTTTTGGCGAAAAGATTTACACAGGCGCAAAACATTCTTCGCCATGATCATTCAGAATTACATCAACATTGATAAGGTTATAAATCTGATTCATTACGCAAAACTTCACAATCATGTCAAACTTACTCGATGGCATAAAAGCATAACCCGCACTAGCTAGAAAGACCTCATATTCATCAAGCGGAAGCTCTAATGCAAGACCAAGAGCCATTACCGTATGCTTTTTGGGAACATAATCCTTATTGCTGATAATTTTTGAAAAAAATTTTTTATCAATGCAGGCCTTTTTATAAACTTTTACATTATCCAGTTTTCTGTCTGCTATCAGCTGCAAAAGATTGTTCTGAAAATTGAGTTTGTCCTTTGAACTTCTGATAAAGGCATCAACATCAATCGGCGTAATCTCTTTTTTTGAATAATGAACTGGTTCAAGATTAACAGCACGAGCAACTTTCAGAGATCTGTTAAGTTC
>JAEDCY010000028.1 GCA_016293915.1 Treponema sp.
TATAAATTTAGCACAGTTTATTTCAAAAATCCATAGTAGTTTTTGTCCAGAGATTAGTACAGCCAGATTGACAACCTGTCGTGCATCCGGTGCATCCAGTGCAAACCTGACAAACATATTAACTATTAATTCAACATTTTTAAACTTGACAACTTGACAAGTTAACTTTATCTTATAGGTATGAAACAAATGACAGTTGGTGATTTTAAAGCACATTTTTCCTCAGTTCTCGAAGAAGTTATGCAGGGCGAAGAAATTCAAATTTTGTATGGCCGACTAAAGAAACCTGTAGCATGTCTTACAAAACCTGCAGAAAAACCGAAACGTAAGAAACGTCCTCTAGGATTATATAATCATTTGGGACCATTATGGGAAGATGAATCGTTTGAAATAACTCCTGAATGGCTTTTTGATAATATGGACGATTTAATGTAGGAGCTACCTTGAAATATTTGATTGATACACACGTTCTTTTATGGGCCATCATGGAATCATATAAAATACCTGAAAAGATTCTTAAATTATTAGAAGATGAATCTAATACCATATTTGTAAGTCCAATAAGTTATTGGGAAATAGCAATTAAACACCAAAATAAAAAACTAAATCTAGGCAAGCTAAACGTTCTTCATATTCCTCATATTGCAGAGCAGTTTAATTTTAACATTCTTAATCCTGAACCTTATGATTATATAAGTATTGGACAAATCCCTCAAAAAGAGAATCATCATGACCCATTTGATCGTATGCTGATTCAACAGGCTATTCGTAATGATTTAGTTTTAATCAGCAAAGATGAAAAGTTCCCTCAATACGAAGAAAACGGGTTGCAGCTTCTGTGGGAATAGAATCTTATGAGTGCAACTTTCTTATTTCCTGACAGTAAAGATTTCTCACCTGATTTCAAAGAGGTAGCGCGATATTTGGGCTACAGACGTGCAGCGCCACCCGAGACTGATGTTTCGGCTCTGATGGAAAAGGCGGCCAGTGAGATGCAGACGGTGATGAAGGCGCAGGCGGTTTTTGAAATATATGACCTTTCGGTGGTTGAGTGCCGCGACAGCGGTGTATCGAAACCACCTTATGAGCCGACAAATCAGGTGGTTTCGATACGTCCTTCGGACTACTCAACCACCGTATCATTTGCGGATGTTATACTGCAGTCGCGCGACCTGGGCAGAAACTTGTCGGGCTGTTCTCAGGTTGCCCTGCTTGCAGCAACTATCGGGCCGCAGGTAGACGCACTCATCCGCCGCCACTCTTCGCTGGACCCGGTTTACGCAAGCATTCTGCAGGCGACCGGTGCTATGTTTATAGAAGAACTTGTTGATTTAGTAAATTCAGAAATAAAAAAAATAGCCGCAGGGCAGGGACTGAAAACGAGACCTCGTTACAGCCCGGGCTACGGCGATGTACCTCTGCAAGTACAGAAGGATTTTTTCCGGCTGCTGCCTTGTACCCGCATTGGATTAACCCTCATGGATACACTCATTATGGCGCCGGAAAAGTCAGTTACGGCTTTTGTCGGAATCGGTGGTTGAGTAGCCCGAAGGGCGTATCGAAACCACCTTATGAGCCGACATCTGCGGTGGTTTCGATACACTCGCTTCGCGAGCACTCAACCACCGTATTTGCAGTCTATTTCAGGCAGGAACGGTCCAGACGGTCAAAACCATCTGTAAGCTTGCGGGCAATTTCTACAAGCTTAGCAAGATCTCCTGGGCGGGCACCTTCGATATTAAGCGGCATAACAGGGTCGTGAAGAGACAATCTCAAAAGCATCCAGCCCTGAACGCTTTCACCCTTAAAACTTATTCTGATACCTTCGAATGATTCAGGCATTTCGTATTCTGCTTCAACGGCACGACGCTTAAACTCTGCAAGCACGCTCTGACCATAAGCCTTAAAATCATCTCCAGAAATCTTAAAGCGATATTCACCTTCTTCAACAAGTGGAGGAAGCTTTTCGATAAGGCTGTCTAGCTTCTTTCCCTGGGCATTAGCCTGAGCCAAAGCAATTACAAGTTTTACTGCAAGGAAGGCACCATCATCAAGGAAGTAGTTATCTTTAAGAGCACCGTGACCAGAAGTTTCCATAGCAAGTGGCGCAACAATACCCTTTGCATTCAATTCCTTCTGCTTGTTGATTACGTTCTTGTAACCACGCATGTAACATAGGTGCTTAAGACCAAGCACATCCTGCAAAAAGTATGTAAGACGGTCTGAAGTAACACTGTCTGTAATAATTGTAGAACCAGGATATTCAGGAGCAAGAATAGCAGCTATCATAGCAATGATAGAGTCTCGGTTTACTTCGCTTCCGTCACTGAGAACAGCAGACATACGGTCTACATCAGTATCAAAAATCAAACCAAGGTCTGCTTTGTTATTTAAAACGGCGCTACGGATTGCTTCCATTGCCTGTTTGTTTTCCGGATTAGGAATATGATTTGGGAACATTCCATCCGGCTCAAGAAACTGGCTTCCTGTAGTATCAGCTCCAAGCGGCTGCAGAATTTTATCTACAAAGAAACCACTGGCGCCGTTTCCGCTATCAACTACAATGTGAAGACCGCTCAAAGGCTTATCACCTTTGCAAAGACTTGCCAGACCATCAGCAATTTTTCCGCGCAGATAATCAGCATAAATAGTAAGCAGATCCAGTTTTTCAACAGGAGCATTCACCTTTGCCGGATTCAAAAAGCCTGCAAGGTTCAGAATCTCTGTAATATCTTCGTGCTCAAGACCACCGTCAATATCAAAAAATTTAATTCCATTTCGGTTGAAAGGAAGATGGCTGGCTGTAATCATTGCAGAACCATTAAAGTTTGTTTCCAGGAAAACAATAGACATGAACATTGCAGGAGTTGTCGCCATACCACAGTCTACAACTGTAGCACCAGCGCTAATCATTCCTTCAATAAGAGCCTCAGCCAGAGCCGGTCCTGTTACACGTGAATCGCGTCCAACACCAAGTCTGAGCGCGGCTGCATCAACATCAAGTTTTTTTGCAAGCCAGCTTACATAAGCACAGCCAATCTGTTTTGCAATCTGCGGAGTGAGGTTTACATTTTCACCTTCAACACCTTCTATGGCAACACCACGGACATCACTTCCGTTTTGAAGTTTCATTAAATCCATAAAAAACCTTCCTTTACTTTATAATCAATATTTCAATACGCAAGAATTATGACGCTTTTCGAATAATCCTGCAATGATAAAATGTTTTTTATTTAACATTTTTTTGCATGTTTAATTTTCTTTTCTTCATAAAGATTTTTATCTGCAGCCTTAAGCAAATCCTTGGCTTCTGTTTTAATTGCAAGGTCACCAATCTCGTGACCATAAGTATCATTAATTGTTTTTAAGCCGTCCAGTACTGATACTCATACTGAAAGCGCTCATTATGCGGCGTACTCGTCGTAGATATAATTACGTGAACATCATCCTTATCCTTAAAAAAATTCGTGATGCCATCTTTACGTCCATCGCCAACAGCGCTCTTGAATCCATGCGCTGATCCAATCTTCAAAATTCTTTTTACCAACGAATCTAAAGAATCCAACATTGCCCTAACCTGTTTTCTCACTGATATAATCGGTAAGAAAGTTTCTAATGTTGTTTTACAGCCAAATGAACTTTCCGGAGAAACTAACACAGACAAACAATCAGAGTTTGACATCAACTGTAAAATCGAAGGAAAGGTTGTTAATATTGAGATGCAAGGTCTGAATAAAGATAATCACTTTGGAAGACGAGCAGAGTATCATGTAGCGCATCTCTACAATCATTACGTGACAAAAGGTCTCGACTGGAAGGAAACGCCCAAGGCCTTTCAGATTTCTGTTCTTAATTTCATTTTTGATGATTCTGAGAAAGACTGTATCAGTTATTATCTGATGAGAAATCAAAATGGACGAACTATAGCCAGAATGCTAAACGTCATCTTTATGGAACTACCGAAAATAGAGCCTGTTCCTGATGAAAAGACAATGATTAATGCAGCAGAAAGACGAGGAAGAGCCAATGGTATTCAACAGGTTGCCCGAAATGCCATCAAAGAGGGCCTTCCAACAGAACAGATTGCAAAACTGACAGGGCTTACGGTAGACGAAATAAATAAGCTTAAATAAAAAAAACACGGCGGTTGAGTGCTTCGCGAAGCGAAGTGTATCGAAACCACCGTGTTTTTTATAATGGTGTGGTGGTTTCGATACAGCTTCTTACGAAGCTTACTCAATCACCGGTGTGGATTTATTTTCCGATGATGTCGCGAGCCAAAATCTTTGCGATGTTTGGACGCTTCTGGAGGTCGCCCTTCAAGCCTTCCTCGCGGGCCTTGTTTACGTAGTTAGGATCCTGGAAGCTGTACTTGAAGTTTGTGTGAACGTCGTAAGTTCCCTTCATAAGAGCGTAGGCATCTTCTGTCATTACAAGCTCTTCGTCTGTTGGGATTACGAAAATCTTTGTTTTTGAGTCATCAGCGTGGATGTAGGTTTCTGCGTTACCTGTGAAAGACCATTCGTTGCGCTGTGCGTCAATCTTGATACCGTAGTTTTCAAGACCAGAACAAGCCTTCATACGAGTGATTGGTCCGCGCTCGCCAACACCTGCTGTCCAGATGATTGCGTCTACACGGCCGAGTTCTGCCATGAATGCACCGATGTACTTCTTAATGCGGAGAGCTTCCATTTCGATAGAAAGCTGACAGAGCTTGTCGCCCTTTGCTGCATCGATTTCGATATCGCGGCGGTCAGAATATTTTCCTGTAATACCAAGACAACCACACTTCTTGTTGAGTGCCTTATCCATTTCGTCAGCGCTCATACCAGTTTTGCGCATAATGTAGAATGGAAGAGCCGGGTCGAGATCTCCGGAACGAGTTCCCATTACAAGACCTTCGAGAGGTGTAATACCCATTGTTGTATCGTAGCAAACACCGTTCTTAACGGCACACATGCTTGATCCATTACCAATGTGGCAGATGATAAGGTTGCAGTCTTTTGGATCTTTTCCAAGGAGAACTGCAGCACGCTTTGCTGTGTAAAGGAATGAAGTTCCGTGGAAACCGTAGCGGCGGGCAGCGTACTTCTCGTACCATTCGCGTGGAATTGCATACTGGAAAGTTTCTTCCGGCATTGTCTGGTGCCATGCTGTATCCATGATTGCTGAGTGAGGAACATTTGGCATTACCTTCTGAGCAGCTTCAATACCCATGATGTTAGCTGGCATGTGGAGAGGTCCAAGGTCTACTACCTCGCGGAACCCGTCGAGAACTTCCGGAGTGATAAGAACAGACTTTGTGAACTTTTCGCCACCATGAAGTACGCGGTGACCAACAGCTCCAATTTCTTCCATAGATTTGATTACACCAACCTCAGGGTCAGTGATTTCTTTAATGATAAGTTCGATTGCTTCTTTGTGAGTTGGACAAGGGCTTTCGATTTCTGTTTTCTTTCCCTTAGCCTTGTGAGTAATGCAGCTTCCTTCAATTCCGATGCGCTCCACAACACCGTTAGCCATTACTTCTTTGTTGTCCCAGTCATAAACCTGATACTTTGCAGATGATGAACCGCAGTTCAAAGTTAAAATTACCATAATAGTTTCCTATATAAAAAGAATTGATAGAATGAGGGTGGATGTCCGTCGGGTTGCTGAATGCAGCTTGGCAGGCAGGCACTCAAAAGAATGTTATAATTATAGAAGTAATACGTACAATTTTCAATCACTGAACAGTCTGCCTTGATAGCTCCCAGATAATATGGTAAATTTTCTATGAAGACTAAGAGGATAAATATGCAGAAAAAAACATTTTCTTGTATCGTAATCAATGGAAAATTTCTGGAACAGAAAATAACAGGCGTTCAGCGCTTTGCCTGGGAAGTTACAAAAAAGCTTGATGAACAAGCCTCTCAATTCGGATTAAAGGTTTACCTTGCTATTTCTCCGGCTGTAAAAAATTCAGCTCTCCCGGATTTGAAAAATATTAAAATCATTACCGTTGGAAAATCAAAGGGAATCCGCTGGGAACAGATTCATCTTGCAAAATTTATCAGAAAGAATAATGCACTTGGTCTTCATTTTTGTAATGCCGTTCCATTTTTTGCCCCAAAAGGAATTGCAGCCCTTCACGACATTTCGTATAAAGTAAATCCGGAATTTGTTACTACAACAAAGCATAAAATAATCAGAATATGGCATCTGATTCAGCAGAGAGCCTGCGCAAAGAAAACTCTTGCAGTACTCACAGTAAGCGAATTCAGCCGAAATCAGATTTCTGAAGTTTATAAAATTCCTAAAGAAAAAATAACCGTTGTTTACAGCGGCTGGCAGCATTTTAATGGAAACATTCCCGATGAACCTATAGAAAAAGATTTTCCTTTCCTTCATCAAAAAGATTTTTATTACTGCATGGCAACCCTCGCTAAAAATAAAAACTTTGAATGGATAAAAAAAGCAGCCGCATTTAATCCGCAGTCAACTTTTGCTGTTGCCGGTCACCTGGATTTTAAAAAGCATGCTGTAAATTTTACAGAAGCAGACCTTCCAAAGAATCTTCATTACCTCGGCTATGTAAGTGATGAACAGGCAAAACGTCTTATGAAAAACTGCAAGGCTTTTCTATTTCCTTCTCTCTACGAAGGTTTTGGACTTCCACCACTTGAAGCAATGTCTATGGGTGCCCCTGCAATCTGTTCTAATGCCACAAGTTTACCTGAAATTTATAAGGATAGTGCCCATTATATAGACCCTTACAACGCAGAAATCAATCTGGACGAGCTTTTGACGCAACCGGTTTCCGACCCAAAGGAAATTTTAGCCTTTTACAGCTGGGAAAAGACAGCAACTCTCATTGCAGGTGTGGTTAAGAACATACTTTAAGTTTTTTTCTATATATTATTGAAAATCAATTCTTTAAAATATATAGTAAAGTATTATGATTATTACACAAACCCCATTCAGAATGAGTTTTTTTGGCGGTGGTACAGATTTTTCCGGCTTTTATAACGAGCACGGGGGAGCTGTTATTTCTACAACCTTCGACAAATACTGTTATGTAACAGTTCGACACCTTCCTCCTTTCTTTGATTACAAAACCCACGTCACATATTCAAGAGAAGAAAAGATTAATAATCTTTCTGAAATGCAGCACCCGGCCATCCGCAATGCAATGGAATGGCTTGATATGCATGATATAAGACTTACCTACGAAAGTGACCTTCCTGCCCGCAGTGGACTTGGTACAAGTTCATCTTTTGCCGTAGGTATGCTGTCTGCTTTCTATGCTCTCAAAGGTCAGTATGCCGACAAACGCAAGCTTGCCGATGATGCAATATATCTTGAACGTACACTTTGTAAAGAAGCCGGTGGTATTCAGGATCAGATTGCTGCAAGCTTTGGTGGCATGAACAGAATAAACTTTTCTGCAGACGGTTACACAGTACATCCGGTAATAATCAATCCTGAAAGAAAAAAACTTTTGAATGAACACCTTATGCTTTTCTTTACAGGTTTCTCACGCTTCTCATCTGATATTCAGAAGGGAACTGAAAAATCTATGAAAGACAAAACTCAACAGCTGCTTGAAATGTACAAGCTTGTTGATGATGCCGAAAAAATCCTTACAGATAAAAACACATCTCTGGATGAGTTTGGAAAACTTCTGGATTATACCTGGCAGCTTAAACGTGGTATTTCAAGCGGAATCAGTACAGACTCAATCGACGAACAATACGAAAGAGCAAAAAAAGCCGGAGCCCTTGGTGGAAAGCTTCTTGGAGCAGGAGGCGGAGGCTTCCTTCTTTTCTACGTTCCAAAAGACAAACAGGCTGATGTTAAAAAAGCTCTTGCAGGACAGATGTATGTTCCATTCAGTTTTGAAAATGATGGAACAAAAGTTATTCATTATAGTCCTGAAACTTATGTTGAAAAATAAAAACGCCAGACAGGCGACTTTAAGGAGATTTTTATGGACTATATAGCAGAACTTATTGAACGATACCCTTCACTTTCTGTTTGCGAAAAAGATATTCGTGCAGCAGCAGAAACAATAATTGAATCATACAAAAAAGGCGGAAAACTGATTGCTGCCGGAAACGGCGGAAGCGCAGCAGACAGCGACCACATCACCGGAGAACTATTAAAATCTTTCGTGAAAAAGAGAACTCCAGATGCATCATTTATCGAAGAACTCAAAAAGATTGACGGCGATACAGGAGCCTATCTTTCTGATAAACTTCAGGGCTCCCTGCCAGCTATTGCACTCACAAACAATACAGCACTTATGACAGCAAGTCTTAATGATGTAGATGGAAATGTAATGTTTGCACAGCAGGTAAACGGCTACGGAAATGAAAATGATGTTTTCCTTGGAATTTCTACAAGCGGAAATTCTGCTGATATAGTTTATGCTACCGTAGTTGCAAAAGCAAAAAAACTTAAGACAATTGCACTTACAGGAAAAAACGGCGGAAAGCTTAAAGGACTTGCCGACATCTCAATCGTAGTACCGCAATCAGAAACCTTTAAGATACAGGAACTTCATCTTCCTGTTTATCATGCTCTTTGTCTCACAATCGAAGAATACTTCTGGAAAGAATAAATAAGGACTCACAATGAAAGCTGTAATTATGGCCGGCGGACTTGGAACCAGAATCGCAAGTGTTAGAAGCGACGTTCCAAAACCAATGATTGAAATATGCGGAAAACCAATTCTCCAGCATCAGATTGAAAATCTTTTGAATTCTGGAATTACTGAAATAACTCTGGTAACAGGTCACCTTGGACATAAGATTCAGGAATACTTTGGCGATGGTTCTAAGTTCGGTGTAAAGATTTCTTACTTTAATGAAGACCATCCTTTGGGAACCGCAGGTGCACTCTTTAAGATGGAAGGTCTTTCAGAAGATTTTCTTCTACTCTGCGGCGACACAATGTTCAATCTGGACTTTGCCCGTTTTATTGAATTCCATAAATCACATAAAGCCTGGGCAAGTCTTATGGCTCATCCAAACGGCCACCCTTATGATTCTTCCCTTCTGGTTACAGAAATCCTGCCTCCAGAAAAAGAAGGCGAACTGCCTCGTGATAGCAAACGTGTTGCAAAATGGCTGGCAAAAGAAGATGAACGGCTTTATTACAAAAACCGCGTAAATGCCGGAATCGAAATTATTTCGCCGGAACTTCTTGAATACACAAAAAATAATTACAAGCCACGTCATCCAGAAACTCCAGACAAAATAGACCTGGACCGCGATGTTCTTAAACCTGCAATTCCAACCGGAAAGATTTTTGCTTACGACACCCCGGAATACATAAAAGATATGGGAACTCCAGACCGCTATTATGAGACAGAAAAAGATTTACAGTGTGGTCGTATTTATGCAAAAAATCTTTCACAAAAACAAAAGGCAGTATTCCTTGACCGCGACGGAACTCTGAACAAAGACAGAGGTTTTATAACAAGCCCGGAGCAGCTTGAACTTATTGACGGCGTAGCTGAAGCAGTAAAAACAATCAATAAATCAGGCTACCTTGCAATTGTAATTACTAACCAGCCGGTTATCGCACGCGGTGAATGCAGCTTTGAAACTCTTCAACAGATTCACGACAAGCTTGAAACAGAACTTGGAAAAGACGGCGCATATATTGATGCACTTTATTATTGTCCTCATCATCCGGATTCTGGCTTTGAAGGAGAAAGGATTGCCTATAAAGGAAAGTGCAATTGCCGAAAGCCAGCTACAGGTTTAATCGAACAGGCTCAAAAAGATTTTAACATTGATATTTCTCAATCTTTTATGGTTGGCGACTCTTCCCGCGATACAGACTGCGGAAAAAATGCCGGCTGTAAAGCAAGCATTCTTGTAAATGAAAAATACACACTTAGCGATTTTGTAAAAGAATATATTTCAGGAGACAGTAAATGAAAGTAGCTATTGTTCATGACTGGCTCACAAACTACGGCGGTGCCGAAACCTTCGTAGAACTGTGGCTCAGAATGTATCCCCAGGCAGATATTTACACACTGGTATATGACAAGAAAAAAATGAAAGGTCACTTTGAAGGAAGTAAAATCTATACTTCAAAACTTCAGAAAATTCCGGGTGCAACAAAGATTTACACAAAGCTGCTTTCTTTTATGCCAAAAGCCTTTGAAAGTTTTGATCTTACCGGTTATGACCTTGTTCTCTGTTCAAGTTCAAGTTGTGCCAAGGGAGTTATAGTTCCTCCTCATATTCCTCAGGTAGCATATATTCATACACCAATGCGCTATGCCTGGGATTTATATTTTGATTATAAAAAACGCAGCGGAAAACTTACACGCTTCTTTATGGATAAATGGATGCCTAAAATCCGTTTGTGGGATTATGTTTCTGCACAGCGCATAGATACAATTGTTGCAAACTCAGCCTACATTGCAAGAAGAATCCAGAAGTTCTGGAACCGCGAAGCAACAGTTATTTATTCTCCGGTGAATATTAAACGTTTTTATGCTGCAGAGCCTCCTCTCCCCCGCGAAGATTTTTATGTAGCTTTTTCACGCCTTGTTCCATATAAGAGAATTGATCTTGCTGTGCAGGCCGCAATAAACCTCGGCAAGAAGCTCGTAGTTATCGGCGGCGGCAGCGAAGAAAAAAAGCTCCGCGCTATGGCAGCCGGTCACAGCAATATTACCTTCCTTGGCCGTGCCAGCGATGAGGTTCTGCGAAATAACCTCCAGCGCTGTAAAGGAATGATTTTCTGTGCAGAAGAAGATTTCGGTTTAGCGCCGGTTGAAGCACAGGCCTGCGGCGCACCTGTAATTGCATTTGGACGGGGGGGTGCTTGTGAGACGGTGGTCGATGGAAAAACCGGAGTTTTCTTCGCCAATCAGACTGTTGAGTCACTGGAAGAAGCCATCGGACGTTTTGAAGAATTACATGCAGCAGGAAAGTTCAATGAAGCTGAAATTACAGCGCATGCAAAAACCTTCAGCGAAGAGCGCTTTGTTTCAGAGTTCTCCAAAATTGTAGAAGAAACAAAAAAGAAAATAGTTCCAAAATTTTAAAATAAAAAAAGGATGTTTAAAAGTGACCTGTCATGCTGAACTTGTTTCAGCATTCATTCTACTTATTAAACATCCTTTTATATAATTAGAACTTACCACCACCAAGTGTAGCAGAGAGTTTTAAAGAAATAGTAGGATTAGCTTCGAATGTCTTAAATGTAATGCTTGGTCCAAGACCTACCTTTAATTCTTTAATTGGTGAATAATAAAGCATTGCAGTACTTGTAAGAGCAGTACCACTTACAGCAGCTAACATTTCGTCTGTCGCTCCAGAAAGTTTAAGCATTTCCCTTTCTGCGGAAGTCATTTCTTTTCTTCCGAAATTTCCTATTGCAAAAATACTTGCAGTAAAATCATTGTTGTTAAAGAGTTTTCCAAAACTCAACAAAGCTGCAATATTATGACCACCAATTACGTAAGCTGAAGGGTCCTTATCATTTCCATTAAAGTAATACTGAGCGGCAAGAGTAATTTGAGGTTCTTTCCACATATAACTGAAACCTGCTGTAGCCTGAATAATACTTGTTTTATCATCCCAGTTGTTATTTCTTGCCCATTCACTGGCAGAACCATAACTGTAAACAAATTCACCAAAAAAGCCGATTTTTCTCAAACTTCCTGTTGCAGTAAGCATTGCCTTTGGTGCATTCTGATATTTATAAAATCCACCAATTCCAAATTCCCAGTTTCCGATTAAAAGGTCAAATTTACCGGCAAGGGCAGTTTCCCGCATATAGCTTTCTGCAGTTTGATTTGTAAAGTTTGTAGAAGGAATTACATAAAACCATAAACAGTTCTGGCTGTTTGGAAATACAATTTGAGTTCTAAGGTTCAGAGCCCCATCTACCTGCTTTTCCGGATTTTCAGGATCAATTGAACTTGTGTTAATCATGTCTGATACCGGGCTAAAGAAATATCCTGTTCCCCAGGTAACAGTATGAATACCAAAACGGAAAAAGGCTGTATCCTTCAGAGAAAAATCTGTAAACAATTCCTTAAGCTTAAACCAGTCGGCAATAACAATAGAATTACCGTTGCCTGTTGCTTTATTCTGGAATGGATATGCCAATCCAAACTTTGTATAAATACGAAGTGTTTCTGTTGGACGAGCATCTACAGAAAGCATCGCACTTAAATCAGGTTTAAGTGTTGAAGCATAAATATTCTTGCCTAAATCATTTTCTTCCGGAGAATACAAAACGGTATTTGTTGTAATTCCGGCAGAAAGGCTGCCACCAACTTTGATGCTGCCTGTATCAAAAATTACACCTTTACTCAAATCACTTTTTGCAGATACGTCTTTGACTTCCACAATACTGTCATCAGTAAACAAATCATCGTCACTGCCACCAAAAAGGTCGTCATCTGACTGGGCAAAAGCAAAGGCCGTTAACAACCCTATAATCAATAAAATAATAAAACGTTTCATTTAAATCTCCCAAATAGATCCCGAAACAAGTTCGGGATGACAGGCTGCTAATTAAGTCCTTCCAGATATGCCTTTGTGAAAATCTTATCTGGCAGAGTGTCAAAGGTAAGGTCAGAAATTACCTGCTGTGTCTGTTCGCCCTTGTTCAATTCATCACGAAGAATTGCCTGGCTTGCTACATAACCAACCTTTCCACGAACTTCAACCTTAGACCATTTTGGAACTAACATTGTACGCATAAGGCGGTCTGAACCAGAGAAGTCTTCCTGCTTAAGAATAAGCGGAATATCCTTGCGAACATAGTATTTTGTTTTTGCATAAGAAGGCTCTTTTGATTTTGCCTTTAGAACAATAATATCTACAGGATATTTTCCAAGAGTTCCTTCTTCGTAAGAAAATACTTCATAATTATCACGCCAGTATTTTGTACTTCTTTCAAGGTCATCAAGCTTAACATCTGAATCTCCAAGAGCTTCCTTAATTGAAGTATGGGTAAACTTGCGGGAAATAGGATCATAAGACCAGATGTTATCATCATTGCGAAGGAAGCCCTTTCCCTTATCTGCATCTGGAAAAAGCTGTACAACTGTCATTAATTTTGTGTCTGTTCGTTCAAACCACTTGTACTGAATATTTTCCTTTGGTTTACCAGGCTTTTCTACAACAAGAGATACAGTTGCAGAATAATCTCCATGATAAGCCTGAATATCCTGGCTTTTTTCCATAATCTGATAACATTTTTCAGCAATGTCTGCAGAAACCTGAGCTGAAATTGTGGATGCTGTCAGTAAAAGAGCTCCCAATATAATAAGTAATTTTTTCATTCTATTATTCTCCTTCTTTACGATGGTAAACTTACTTTACAGTTCTCAGTGCTTCGGCCGGGCTCATACGGGCAGCCTGTTTTGCACTTCCTCTTACAGCGAATGTAGTAAGTACAATCAATATAACATACTGAAGAATAACTGAGAATATTGAAATCTTGAACGAAAAGTGTCCCTTCTGCAAGAAGAAAGAAAGTGCATCATTATTAACTGGAATGCAGTGAACAATTGCCATTACAAGCGCAGCAAAAATCAAACCGGCAAGTGCACCAATTATACAAAGAATTACAGCTTCATTTGTAAATACCTTGCGGGTATCTTTACCAGTCATACCGAGCGCACGCATTGTTCCAATCTCTCGGATTCTTTCATACAAAACCATACGATATGTGTTAGATACGCCTACCATTACAATCATAAGAATTACAATAAGAATTACAGTTGTAATGATGTGAACAATATTCAGTACAGTTTTAATCTGAGGGATTTCATCATACAAAGTTTCTACTGCGTACTTAACACCCTTCCATTCGTTTTCCGGCTTCTTTGGGTCTACCTGCTTTTCAATACCCTTTCCAACATTTGTAGGATATTTTTTCATTGCTTCAAGACGACTTGTTACATTGATTTCAGGATTAACCTCGCTGTCCTGACGGATTCTTGCTTCAATTGCCATTGCCGCTTTTGTCTGCTGATCTTTATCACGCAGATAAAGTGAGAACATTGAATATCCGCCTTCCGGCATTTCTACAATTTCATTTACATCTTCAATGTCTGCATAAGCCTGCATAGAATTCATAAAGCTGTTTGATTTGATGATTCCGGTAATTGTCATGTCAGCAAAAGTATTCTGCCCGTAAACAGTCCAGGTTGAATAAATAATTTCATCACCAACCTGAAGGTTCAAAGATTCAGCAACCTTATCACTTATAATCAAACCGTTCTTCATGACTGCATCAACGCCTCCACTTGTAAACTGGAAAGAATCTCTTAAACTCTTTTCATTCAAGTCGCGGCCATAAAGCTGAATTGCAGATTTCTTACCATTGAAAATTACGGTTCCACTGGACATTGTAAAGCATGAATAATAATCATAATTAATATTCAGTTCATCTACAATTTTTCTTGCATAGTCTCTGTCTCGTACAATATTTACAAGCTTTGCTTTTCCGCCCGGAGTATCAGAATTTAACCATTCCAATCCCTGAACAACTACATTACCACCAACAAGCTGTGTAATCTGATTTTCGAGATTTCCTACCATTCCGGTTGTGAGGCCGTCTATAGCAGTTACAACTAAAAATCCAAAAGCAATTGCTACAGCAAGAATTGCATTACGTCTTTTATTTCTGGTTAAGTTTCTTAACGCTAATGATACTGTCTTCATAACTTACTACCCCCTATTCCTTGCTGAGTGCCTTAATCGGTGTAATTCTGAGAGCAGACTTTACAGGATATCTGTTACTGATGATACTTCCCAAAAGTGCAACAAGAATAGTTGTAATGAGAATTTTTGGAGTTGGACTAAAGTGTAATAATCCGCCGCCAAGAATCATTTTTGCAATTGAGTTTGTTACTGCAATATTAAGGGAATTGAAAATTGCCATACAGATAAAGGCGAAGATAATTCCACCAAGAGCAGAAAGACTTGTAAGAATTACAGCCTCCGAATAAAAGAGTTTTTTTACAAACTTCTTTTCTGCACCAATTGCACGCATTGTTCCAATTTCACTTTTACGGTCAATTACAGAAACAACCATTGTATTCATAATGATAATGAATACTACAATTGCAAGAATTATGATAAGCAGGTTGAAAATAAAGCCGATTCCTTCAACTGTTCCTGAATAAGAGAAAGCTGCTTTTTTCCAGTCCATTGCCTGGGCATTCAAACCTTCTTCCTTAAAGCGTTTATTCAGTTCTGCAACAAGCTTTTTATCTGCATGTGGATTATCAAGTTTTGCAAGAACAAACTGCCATGAACCGTCATCTGTTTTGTTCAACTGATCACGCAAAGTTGTATCACCAAGAATGCTGTCAAAATCAGTAGAACTTCCAAGAATAGATGTGTCACTTTCAATGTCATCAAAGAAATCATCATCTCCACCAAAGAAATCATCTTCTGTCATCTCAGAAATTGAAAGGTCTACGCTATCCGGCAATTCCTGACTGAAAGAGTTTGCATAAGTGAGTTCTGCAAAAGCTCGTGCAAGAGCCGGCTCACAATAAACACTCTGGAACATAGCAGAATATTCATTAGCAGGCTTAAAGATTCCAACAACTTTTGCTTCACGAATTACACCACCCATGCTGGCCATAAGAACATCATCTCCAAGCTCGAGAGTATTGTTCCAGGTCTTTGCAAAGTTATCGATAACACGTGTATCAACAATAATTTCGTTAGTACCTGGCTCAGGATAACGGCCTTCAATCATCTTCAAATCAGGGAAAAGATCCCAGAACTTTCCTTCCTCGCCGGCAAAGAGCATAGAAATTGGAAGATCCATAAGTCCAATATCTTTGTCATCATCCTGCATTACAGAAAAATCAATTTCAGCATCCTTTGAAAGAATTACCTGAGCAGAAATTAATTTTGCCTGCTTTTTAATTCCATCAGTTTCTGAAAGAATTTCTTCTATTTTTTCCAAATCAACAAGAGCCGGAATCTGTGGTATTTCACTTGTAATATTTGTGCTGTTTACACCAAATACATCAATGGCGCTTCCTTTTTCCGGTATAACCGAAATTGCAAGATCGCCTGTTATATTTGCCCTGAAGTCTTTTTCAAGTCCGCGGTTTACCGATTCAAGGAAGGAGTTTCCCATCACAACAATTGCTACGCCAAAAAGAATGAACATAGAAATGATGAGGGTCTTGGATTTATGCTCCTTTAAATTCCGCAGGGCTAATTTTATTATGTCTTTCATTTAATAAATCTCCTGAATGGTGATTTCGATACGATGCTTCGCATCACTCAATCACCGTTAGTTACGTATTTCGCATCGCTCAACCACCGTTAGTTACGTATTTCGCATCACTCAACCACCGTTAGTTACGTATTTCGCATCGCTCAACCACCGGTGGTTGAGTAGCCCGTAGGGCATATCGAAACCACCGTTAAATCTTGTAAACGTCTGAACCTTCTTTGTGCTCGTCGTTGATAACCTGACCATCAAGAATATGAACAACATGATCACACATATCTACAATTCGAGAATCGTGTGTAGAGAAGATAAATGTTGTCTGCAAATCAGGATCCTTATTTAAGGATTTCATGAGCTTAAGAATCTGTTCTGAGTTCTTTGAGTCAAGGTTTGCAGTTGGCTCATCAGCAAGAATTACAGGAGCCTTTGTTACAAGAGCTCGTGCAATTGCAACTCTCTGGCGCTGACCGCCAGAGAGTTCGTTTGCTTTATGTGTCTTCCAGTCTGTAAGTCCAACCTTTTCAATAAGATAATTAATCCATTCTTCCTTCTGAGCTTTTGAAAAATCGTCAACAGGACTCTTTGAATTTTTATCTTTTGATTCAAGGAGAAGAGGGAATTCAATGTTTTCATAAACATTCAATACCGGAATAAGGTTGAAAGTCTGGAAAATGAAACCAAGATGAGAACGACGGAGTGCAGTAATTCTGCGGTCAAGCTTTGAAGGAATTGCAATGCGAACCTTTTTGCGCTTTCCGTCTTTTTTATCTGGGCCTGCAGAAGACCAGCGAGTATTTACTGTTTCTGCATCTGCAAGATCTACGCCATTATAAACATCTGTATCGCCAATAATAATTGAACCGCTGCTTGGAAGGTCTATCAAACCAATCATATTCAGAATTGTAGATTTACCTGAACCTGATGGACCAGAAACTGCAGCAAACTCTCCCTTTTCTATATCAAAGGAAACACCACGAACTGCCTCAATTCTTTCCTTTCCGAGAGGATAGAATTTGTGCACGTCTTTTAAGCTAACAACTGCCATTTTAAAAACTCCTTTTACCAGATATATTTTCTAATACATTTTCCGTATTATTGTATTGAGCAGATAATGCAGTGATACAGTAAATGTGTCAATATAATCTATAAAACTTTAACACATGAGAATTGTAATTTTGTCACTGTTTTTTTTCGCAATGACGGTATTTTTAAATGAGTTTTTTCTTGCCCCAGCCTTGTACGAGATCTTTTGGTTCTTTTGAAAGCAGAACTTTTACCAGAAGCAGATTTGTCTGGCTGAATACATTCTGCATAAGCTCCTGCTGTTCAGCGGTAAAACGGCTCAATACCCAGTCTGCAACACCAATATTGTCGTTATCTGGGCGGCCTATACCAAAGCGAAGCCGGAAGAAATCCGGTGTATTCAAAACAGCCTTAGTACTTCTTAGCCCGTTATGCCCGCCAAGTCCGCCGCTCCATTTAAGGCTTACAAAGCCAGGTTCAAGTTCAAGCTCGTCATGCACAACCATAATTTCTGAAGGCTGGATTTTATAAAAATTAGCGACTTCGATAATGCTGTCGCCACTAAGGTTCATGTAAGTAAGAGGTTTTAGAAAGTAAATATGAGACGGCGCCTCTTCTGGTACAAGCACCGGAGAGCCGTCTTTTTTTGAACAGATTTTTGTGTCACAGGCCCACTGAGAAAGTTCTTGTGGTGTAAAGCTGGCAATCTCTCCTTTAAACTTATTTTGCCAGCTCAATTTTCCCGCAAATGGCAAAGAATCTTCAAAATACCAGCTTACGTTATGCCTTGTTTTTTCGTATTCTTTGCCATAATTTCCTAAGAAGGCTACAAGTTTAATCATTTTGCAAGTTCTTCCAGAGGTTTGAGATACTGCTTTACAGTTTTTTCGTCTACCTTAAAACGATAAGGAGTTTCGCTACAGGTTCCATAATACTGCTGCAAATCTTTTTCATTATTTTTTGGCAATGCAAAAAATTCCAGTTTTATATCCTTAAGATTGTAAGTGATTCTTGCAGATACCGCCCTTGTTCCTTCAAGTACAGCATCTTCAGCATACCAGTCGCGTGTAGAAAGAGAAGCAAAAGAAGTAAGCCATACATTAGCCTTTCCTTCATCCAGTTCAATTTCGCCACCACTTACATTCCATACAACATCGTCACCATCACCCATACGAGAAAGAGACCAGGTCTTGTCTTCAGCATCTGTAATTGCAACACCAGTAATCTCATCGGAATTAAGATTCAAAACGATTGTTGTACGAGCCGCAGCAACACTTGTATCAAAAGTATCATTCACACCGCCGGAAACAAGATAAATATCTTTTCCGCCGTCTACAGTCATGTAACACTGAGATGAAGAAACCGCAGTTTTACCAATTTCGATTGTACGCAAAACCTTATCACCAAGCTTAGCAGTAACAATAGTCTTTTTGCTGTCTGTAAGCTCATAGCGTTCAACATTATTTCCGTTTGCAATGCTTCCAACCTTATCCAGGGCACGAATATTTTTGATTGCAGAAATATATGAATCTACCATGCTCATACTTGCCGGATATTTTTTTTCACCAATAAACCAGTCTTCTCCTTCTTTATAAAGGCTGATTGTTTCCTGTGGTGTTACAATTTCCAGAGAATCAGGCTCATCTTTAAAAGTAAAATATTTTGTGGTATCACGTGCCGAAAGAATGAACTGCACAAGACATACAGCCAGCAGAACTGCATCGGCAACTATCAATACTAATTTTCGTGTTTTCATATCGCTACCTTCTATTTAGTAATTGTTCTTGTATCATCAGGATTGTATTTTTTGTTGATGGCATGACGACGTGCATTGCGAAGTCTCCATACAATCAAACCAGCAATAACAACAAAGATTGCAATTCCAAATGAATTGAAGAATTTCCAGAAGTTTGCAGCCACAGTTGATTTTATTGTAAGATTATTTACAGAAAGACTCTTTGTGCGCATTGTACACAGATCTTCGTTACCGTTCAAATAATCAACAACATTCATAAGGAACATAGAAACCGGGCTCTTTCCGTTTTCATCAATTACCTGACGTGTAGTAATTGCAGATGAACTTGCAACAAAAAGTTTTCCAGGCATTACACTTGATTTTACAAAGCTTGAAGTTACAAGAGATTCATCAGCAGAAGCTGCAGGAGCTTCGTCAAAAGCACTGTCAAACTTACCTTCAAGAAGAAGGGCAAGATCATACTGAGCAAAAGATGCAGCATCTGCTGGAGGTGTAATATAGAGTGGATGTAATGTAATTCCAGATTCCTGTATCCATGCCTCTGGAGAAGATTTTGCAAGCTCAGTTACCTTAATATTTTTATTCTCTTTTGCAACAGCAGGATCAAGACTTCCACTCTGCAAAAGATAAACGTAACCAAGGTTATTTGTAATTACACATTTTTTTGCAAGCTGTTTTTTATGAATTGTAGGAACCCAGTAATAAGTAAGTTCACCGTACTGAGGATTCATATCTTTAAGACAGTTCTTATCCATTATCATGTTCTTACCGCGGGCAATGCCATACTTTGTAAGAAGTCTTTCAATGTTTACATCATTAGCAACAAAGTTTCCGATTCCGTAAGACTGATTTCTTCCGTCATCAACAACACCATCAATAAAAAGCATTACGTTTCCGCCTCGCAAAAGGAACTGGTCAATTTTGTAAAGCTCTTCTTCGGTAAAATCCATTTTAGGACCATTGATGATTATAGAATTCATTCCAGCCGGAATATTATCTGAGTTCAAATCAATATCCTTAAGCTCATACAAGCCAGAAATCAAAGCTTCAAAATTCACAGCACCATCTTCAGAAGTATGATCAACTTCACCATGACCTGTAATATAACCAATTGCCTTTGTGCTCGAAAGCAGACTGTGAAGGCCTTCTGTCAAAGTTGTTTCAACATCTTCAAGACCGCCGATTGCATAACCAAAGAAAGAACGCTGAACCTCAAGAGGAAGGGCATAAGATTTTTCGCCATGTTCAAGCACAAGACCAAGAGCAGCCTTTTTTGCCACACCTCTGTCCTTATAAGCAACAGTCTGAATTCCATATTTTGCAGAAAGGGCCTCTACGTCTTCTGCTGAAGGACTAACAGTTTTATATTCAAGACGGTCAAGATTCTGTTTATTTACATTATCAAAAGCTGAGCGAATAATTTTTTCTGCCTCTTCTGCCCCGCTTATTCCAAGCTGTTTAAGCTCGTCGCTGAGGTAAAGGGTAAGCGAGATTTTTTCATTCTTAGCAAGACCGGCGAGTGTATCTGCCACAGAAACCATCTTAGACATTTTTGTTGTAAGATTGAATTCAAATCCGTCAGATGTCTGAACCGGATTCATGATTTCTATGCTGTCGCCATAAGTAACTGCAATACCCATATAAACATTTTTGAGTCCAACTTCGTTATTTTTGATTTCCTGAATCTGAACCTGCTGAATTCCAAGATTGCGGGCAAGCTCTTCGTTTTCCGGTTTAGACATATCCATATAAGAAACCGAAAAGTTTTTATTTGCAGCACCCTTATACTCAACAAGAATATCTTTTACATACTGCGAAACACTGCTGTAGGTAGAAGGAAGATTATCACTAAAGAACACACGTACAGAAAGCGGAGAATCCAGATTCTTTACGAGACTTTTACTTGCTTTTGAAAGCGAATAAGATTTTGGGGCAGTAAGGTCAAAACGTAAAAATGCCTTATGTCCTGCAATATTCAAAAGCACAAGAAAGATTACAAAAAGAATAAAATCTGATTTAGGACCTTTAAGCCACTGAATTATTTTTTTCATCATAAACTCCATTAAGCCTTAGCAGCCTGCTGAACTTTTACAGTTCCTGCAAAGAACAAAGCAGTAAGGGAAATAAAATAAATAAAATCCCTTGTATCAATAATTCCGCGAGAAACAGAAGTAAAATGTGATTTTGCTGAAAGGAATCCAAGAATTGCTGAAAGCGAAGAAGGCAGGAAAATAAGAAGATAATCAATCAGCGAAAGCACAATACAAATTGCAATTCCGGCAAGAAAGGCAATAATCTGATTTTTTGTAATTGCAGAAGTAAAAACTCCAATAGCAGTAAAACTTGCACAAAGGAAAATTGCTCCAACATAGCCGCCAATAATCGGACCATAATCTGGAGAACCAAAAACCTCTGCAGGAACAATAAAGAGCAAAGTTGGAAGCAACATAATAAGCGTTCCAATAAAAGAGGCCAGATATTTTCCAGTTACAACATCAAGCTCTGTAACAGGAAGAGTCATAAGAGTTTCAATAGAACCTGCTCTTTTTTCTTCTGCAAAAAGCCTCATTGTAAGTGCCGGAATAAAGCAGGAAAGAATCAAAGGCAAGGCAGAAAAGAAAGCTCTAAGCTCAGCTCTATCCATAAGAAAGAATCCGCCATAAAGATAGGCAAATCCAAAATAAAAGAAAATACCCGAAATAATCAAAAATAATGCAGAAACCAGATAAGCAACAGGAGAAGCAAAATAAGCCTTGAGCTCACGCTTCATGATGATAATTGCAGAACTGTTCATTTACTTTGCCTCCGTAAGAGTATGGAATACATCTTCCAAAGAATTCTTGTTGAGAGCCGCCTCATACAAATCACAACCGCCCTCCACAAGCTTCCTGATAAGCGCAGGTCTTATTTCAGAATCTCCATTAACAGAAACGACAAGCTGTGTAAGCCCGTTCTCAACAGAATTTGCAGTAACACCAGTAACTCCAGAAATACTCTTTGCAAGCTCAACAGCCCCGGAAGCACCAGAGCCGCCCACAGTAACATAAACCGTAGACGAAGTTCCAATACTGTTCTTAAGTTCTTCGATAGAAGAATCAGCAACAAGCTTACCACCGCTGATAATAATTGCACGGCTGCAGATTGTTTCAACCTCGCTAAGAATATGAGTAGAAACAATTACAGTCCGAGTTTTACCAATTTCGCGGATAATTGCACGAACATCTTCAACCTGGTTAGGGTCAAGACCACTGGTAGGTTCATCAAGAATCAAGATTTCAGGATCGTTCATAAGAGCATGAGCAAGAGCAACACGCTGGCGGTTACCGCGCGAAAGCTCAGAAATATTTTTACTCATTACTTCTTTAAGTCCGCATTCTGCACAAAGAGCAGGAACTTTTTCTTCCGGATTTTGTCCATAGATTTTTGCAATGTAGACAAGATAATCTTCAACAATCATTTCTCCATAAAGTGGAGCTGATTCCGGCATATAACCGATTTTCTTTTTTGCTTCAACAGGATTTTCGCAGATATCTATTCCATCAATAGTAACCGTACCTGAGGTAGGCTCCAGAAATCCTGTAATCATTCTCATTGTAGTAGTTTTGCCAGCGCCGTTTGGGCCAAGAAGTCCTACAATCTGCCCTGTAGGAATTGAAAAGCTGACATCATTTACCGCACGAAAATCCCCGAAGTTTCGGAAAACGTGGGAAACCTCAATCATTTTTATATCCTCCTGAGTAAATAAAAGGCGAAAATCTGCCAATATACTTACAATTATAATATACTAAAAATTCAGGCGAAAATCAAAACCGAATTTGAAATACTGTTCTTCGGGACAATAGCTCGCCTTTATATATGAGCTTATTGGTACAGAAGAAAGTTTTCCGGCCGGAATATTTATATCAATATCAAGAATCAAAGAAAAAACATTTGTTATATGCGCATTTGCAAAAACGTTATAAAGATAATCTTTATTCCTGATATCAGGTTTCTGCCCCGGTTCAATATGATACTTCATATTAAAACTATGACTTGCCTTTAAACCGATTCTTCTAAAGTATGTATACAAAGGTGCAATTCCATTATGAATCTCTTTACCAATAAGAAGTATTTCTTCTGTAGTTTCAAAAGCTCTTCCGCTTTTATTTATAAAGTCCACAGACAAAGTTGCAGGCACACTGAGAATCCAGCCATTCCTGTTATGTAAAGGAGTGAGTCTTGGAATAGCAAGTGTACCGTAAGCTCCTAAATTCATATTCGACTCTTTTGTATCCCACATCGTATAAAATCTGGCTCCGACACGAAAACCTCTTTGTTCAAAAGGAGACTGCCCGAACTGATGGATATTTGAATATTCCATCGAGCTCGAAAATTCCCAAAGCTCATATGCATCTTTGAAATAAGGCCAGTTAGAAAGCGACGGATACTTTTCTGGTTCCTTCTCTGCAAGCTCTTGGTCAAAATAATCTGTAGAAGCCGTATAAATGCCTCTTAAATCAAAAGTCAGTTTTTTGATGGCAAGTCCCAGAGGAATAAACCAGGAAGTTCCGGCCTGAGCCTTAAAATCATAGCCGCCTTCCATGTTAAAATTTAAACAAGCAGCCGCTTTTATTGTTACAGGTGTGGAAGAATTTTCTATATAAATAGCCGCAGATTTTTCTTTACCCAGCTTTGTTGATTCATGCCTTACCCTTGTAAGATATTGCGACGGAAGATTTACCGTCCAGGAGAAATCCATCGGTACATAATTCCAGCCGGCAGAAAGTATAATCGTATTATTCAACAGAGGATCTTCCTGGGTTACCACAGACATACCAAGCCCCAGCCAGTAAAGAATCCCTTCATCAAAATCTATAAGCTTAATTGGCAAGCCTGGTCTGTATGACAAATGAATAAGGTATTTAAAAGGATTATATGTTTTTGGATTTTCAAGGGTTGGGGCAAAGTCAGGCGCAGTGGCGGGGAGCAGGGTGTGAGCCGGCAGATTTGGAGAAGTCTGATTTTCGCGGGCAAGACTACCCTCACCAAAAGCAAGTTCAGAAAGAGAAATCCTTCGAAACTCGTTATGGTCGTATTTTCTTGAAATATAACAAAGCTCTCCATTATTCACCTGCGGTTCACAAGTTCCCCCGGAAACATCAGACTGCATAAACAAAACTTTTTCCGGTCTGTAAGAATCATCAAGCTTTATAATTCCAGTTCTTGTAAAAGCCGTAACGCCCGCAGTATTAATTCCAAACTCAAAAGTGTAAAAATCTGAATCTTCTGTTTTATTAAAAAGCAGATTTCGCAGTCTGAACTGTCCATTCAAAAAATCAAGCTGATATTTTTCTTCACTCTTTTCTGCTCCATTTTCAAAAGGAATTCTCAAAAGCTTTTGACGGGCATTTTCTGTAACAATACAGGCTGCATAACCATTCCCCGCATAAACAGGAGAAAAAGGTACTTCATTACGTAAAAACTCTTTTTCAAAAATTAACGAAAGATTATCTTCATCATCATATTCTTCATCTGCATGGATGGCATAAACCTGCAGCCTTGCTTTTGAATCTCTAACATTCACACCACACAAGGCTGTTTCGCCATTACTGCAAACAACAAACGAAGCTTCCCTCAAGGGCCAGACACCAGAAACAAATTCTTTTTCAGTTAAATCATAAATGCTGGTCAAACAGGAATAAAGCTCTTCTTTCTTTTCATTTTTTACATAAGAAATACTGAGATAACGGCCATCCTGCGAAAGCGACATTTTTTCAACTGCATCAGCAAGAAAAAGTATAGAACGCTTTTTATGCTTAGCATTCTCGTCATAAATATCAACTTCATGCCTGATTTTGTCGTACCACACAATTCCCTGCTTAGTAAAAAGTACCTGAGCAAAATCAGCCTGTCTGTCATTTTCCAAAAATCTTTTTGAGCACTGTTCCAGACGCTCAAGCTCAGCAAGTTCAGAAGGCAGCGGCACAGACTCTTCAAACTGCTTCCACAATTCCGAAAGAGTTTTTTTATACACCCTGTAAAATACCTGCTTCGCAGAAAAAGGATTTATTTTTCCACTTTCCTTCCAAAGCCTTTCATATTCTTCCAGCCCATACTGCGAAATCAAAAAAGCAGAAAAAGCAGTTCCCGCCGCTAGCACAACTTTCTCTCCGGGTGGAACATCAACCACTGTCGAAACCTGCATCCAGCTGGGAAACTTTTTTTCAAGCTTAGCCTGCGACAGAATTTGTAAAAAATAACCGTCGTTAATTCTGCCTAACCCGTTCTTCCCTTCTTCCAGATATGCCGCACCATCAACAAAAGAAAAAGGAAGATTCCAGACTGTCGCCGGCTGATAGTTTTCTCCTGCGATATATTTTGCTAATAACTCATTTATCGGGCTTCGAGTTTTTTGAATAAGTGCACTATAGATTTCTCTGTAAAATAAATCCAGAAGAGAATCATTATAATTTGAAGTATCATAATCGGCAGGGGAATCAAAAACAATAATACGGTCGTAAGGAGAAGGTGTAAACTCTACAGAAAGAATATCTGAATCAGGAGAAATTACAACCGGAATAAAAAGATTTTTTTCTGCCTTAAGTTCAAGGCATGCTTTTTTGTAAAGTGATTCTACTGAGCCAGAAAGAAGGGCCGCAGTTTCTTCGCTTTCCTTAGAATAAATGATTTCAAAATGTTCTGTTTTTGCAACGAACATTTTTCTGGGCTTTAAAAGGAGCCCGGCCGCCGAAAGTTTTACAGAAAAAAATAAAAAAAACAGAAAAACGAGTAGAGTACAAATATGCGTTTTTACCTGATATTTACTTCTCATTTTTCTGTTTTCTAAAACTTATTTCTTGCAGAATTCCTCAAGCACACTCTTGAAGATTGCAAGACCTTCATCTATTTCCTTATCAGAAATATTGAGCGGTGGCAGGAATCTAACTACATCCGAACCGGCTGTTGTAGTACAAAGACCTTTTTCCAGACATCGCACTTCAATATCAAAAGGCTTAATGCTCGGGTCAATCTGAGTTCCTATCATAAGACCTTTACCGCGAACATCCTTTACAATAGGAAGATTCCAACTCGCAATTGCACCGCGGATATAGTCACCGGCATGATTTACTCTGTCGAGGAAGGCCGGGTCGCTCACTGTATCAAGAACTACAAGACCAGCTGCACAGGCAAGCGGGTTACCTGCAAAAGTTGACTGATGATCACCTGCAACAAAAACATCTGCAACCTTACCACGGAAGAGACAGGCTCCCATAGGTACACCGCCTGCAATTCCCTTAGCAAGAGTTACCACCTCTGGTTTAAAGCCAAGCCAGTCGCTCGCAAGATAAGTTCCTGTACGACCAACACCAGTCTGAACCTCATCAGCCATTACAATTGCGCCGGCAGCACGAGCAGCATCTGCAGCAGCCTGTGCCCATTTTGGATCTATAAGATTTACACCACCTTCACCCTGAATACATTCAATAAACAAAGCTGCAGTAGTATCGTCAAAAGCAGTTTTAAGAGCATCAAAATCATTTGCCTTAATAGTCTTAAAGCCTTCCGGATAAGGAGCAAAACATTCCGGATGGAAGCGGTCCTGTCCGGTTGCAGTAAGAGTTGCAAGAGTACGTCCATGGAATGAAGATTCCAGAGTTACAATTGTTTTACGCTTAGCACCGCCATTGAGCTGACCATATTTGCGGGCAAGTTTAATTGCCGCTTCGTTCGCCTCGGCACCAGAGTTTCCAAAGTAACCACGCTCAAAACCTGTAAGGCGCAAAAGATTTTCAGCAAAATCAAGGCCCACATCAGAAAAATAATAATTTGAAATATGGATCTGACGGCGAGCCTGTTTAGAGATAGCCCGAACAAGCGGCTTGTAATTATGACCAAGGCAGTTAACCCCAATTCCGGCAATAAAATCAATATACTTTTTGCCGTCACTAGCCCACATTGTTGCCCCCTTCGACTTCTCAAAAACCACGTCAAAGGAACCATAGTTGTTCACAATTTTCTTTTCCATATTTCACCTCTACCGTGCACAGTACCACTTTTAACTCGAAATTGCAATTATAGAATTATTTATCAGATTTTTACAACAATCATTTCCTAAAATGTGCACTTTGAGACTATTTATATGGGGAGGGGAATTTTATGATGCTAATAGCGGCATCATATCAAATTTTTATTCTACTGTATGAGAGGTAACACTATGTCTCAAATTCAAAACAAAACAGAAGAAATTACTGTTCAGAGTAAAGTTTATGACAGCCTGTTTATAGCTGTTTTTGGAAAAGATTCGGAACGCAGTAAGCGGTGGCGGCTTGAGCTTTATAACGCACTCAATAACACTAATTATAAAGACCCGAATGCTCTGAAACTCAATACCCTTGAAAATGTACTTTTCATCAAAATGCACAATGATGTTTCATTCCTGATTGATTCCCAGCTAACACTTTACGAACATCAACGTACAACAAATCAAAATATGCCGCTGAGAGGCTTTTTTTATTTTGCACAGCTATATCATAAATATCTTATCGATGCGGAAGAACAGCTTACAACAAGTAAAATGATTAAAATTCCAAATCCAAATTACATTGTCTTTTATAATGGCGATACAAACCGCGATGAAGATTATGAAATGAGACTTTCTGATGCGTTTATGATTGAAGATAAAAGTGGTAAATTTGAGTGGACTGCAAGAGTTTTAAATATTAACAAAGACTATAATTTATCTCTTCAAAATAAATGTAAAGCGTTGTATGATTATATTCAGTTCACAAGCCGGATTAACGAAAACAAAGAAAAAGGAATGACAAATGAGAAGGCCATAGATGAAGCTATTGACTGGGCAAGTGAACAAAACCTTTTAGAGGGCTTCATAAAGGAACAAAAGGCGGAGGTAAAGATGACATTACTTACAGAATTTAACGAAGAAGCAAGCATCCGAGGTTGGCGCAAAGAAGGCATGCAGCAGAAAGCTGAGGAAATTGCAACAAAAATGTTATCTGATAAGCTCAAACCAGAGAAGGTCTCTCTTTATTCCGGCCTCCCACTGGAACAGGTTCTCGAACTACAAAAGCATATTACAGTGCAGGCATAAAACATAATTTACGGCTTAAAAAATCAAGCCGTAAATTATTAAAACTCCGTCGAATATTTTAAAAGAAAATCTGACGGTATCTTACAACAACATCAAAAAAAAACAGCCCCAGACCTTGTTGTGACATCTGGGGTTGAATTGTTTAACGCCCATTTAGCCCAGCGCTTTTTTGCGGCTTCAAAAAAAATTAAAATTTTTCTTCTCTTTTTTGTCCAAAAAAGAATTCTGAGGCAATTATATAGGTGGAGGAAATGGATAAGATTTTTGAAAATGATTTGCCTGTCTATACTTTTGAAAATCTTTGTCTTGAAGACAAAGAAACAAAATTAAACGATCGTTCATACAAACACTTTTTTATTGCTCCAACTTGTGCTAAAATGATAAAAGATAAGGAAGTAAAAAGTTTCTTTGAATTCCTTATTTCAAATAAGGCTCAAACAAATTATACCTCAGATTTGAGCAAATACGTTGCCGATGCCAAACGCAATACACAATGGAGGTTACAGTATATGACAGTTGAAAGATTAGAAAGATACGCCTTCAAAAACGGACACGAACAGGGAGTTGCGGAAGGGATTGTTACAGGCGCCCAGCAGAAAGCCAAGGAAGATGCCCGCAGCTTCTACGCTAACGGTGCTTCTATCGAACTAATTGCAAAATCTCTACACATGACAGAAGAACAGGTTCGTGAAATTGTGAACGAGTAAATACTTGAACTGAAAAAGAAGATCTGACGGCACCTCTCAATGCCAATCAAAAAATCAGCCCTAGACATCTGGGGCTGAATAGTTTAACGCCAATTTAGCCTAGCGCTTTTTTGCGGCTTCTAAAAAAAATTAAAATTTTTCTTCTCTTTTTTTATCCAAAAACGAATTCTGAGGCAATTATATAGGTGGAGGAAAAACTATGAATGATAGTATTTTGAATAACATTGATCCTGCTATTTTTGAAAAAGTACAAAGACTAAGGTTGATTGATAAAGAATACGATACCATCAGGCTATGATAGATAGTCATACGCTCAAAAAAAATGAGGATTTCGATAAATTACCAAACTTGTATATAATTTTTATTCTTGAACATGATTTGTTTAATCGCGGAAATCCAATTTACTTTGTAAATAAGACACTTGATATCAAAGATGAAGAAGGTCAATGTTTGCCTTTTACTGATGGTTGTAATATAATGTACGTCAATGGTGATTATCGTGGTGATGATGAGCTTGGGAAATTAATGCACGATTTTTCAACACCAAATGCTGATGAAATGTATTACAGTGAACTCGCCAAAAAAGTAAGATTCCATAAACAAGATGATAAGGGGGTACAAATGGCAAGTCAAATCGTAGAAGAATATGGCGATGAACGCGCTGCCGAAGCCTTCAAAAACGGGCACGAACAAGGCATTGCCGAAGGCGCCCAGCAGAAAGCCGTGGAAACAGCTATTAAAATGCTTAGAAATGAATACCCTGTTTCAAAAATCTCGGAAATGACCGGCCTGCCACAGGAACAGATATTGGAATTGGAAAAGCAGATTACTGTACCGGCGGAGAAACAAAAACAATAAACAAGCAAAAACACAGCCCCAGACCTTGTTGAGACGTCTGGGGCTGAATAGTTTAACTGGCTTTTTCTACCTGTTTGACCTAGCGCTTTTGGGCGGTTTCGGCACAATACATTAAAGCTGTATTTTCTACTACATATGCTAGAACTCCATTTTTAGAACCATTACCGTAACACTTTCCTCCAGCATTGTCATTAGCCATGTTATCACTATCTGCAGTTGGTAATGCATACGAAGACAAATAACTGTTAACTCCATTAGCAGCACCTTTGTTGGCACCTGTTGTTGAATATGCCAATTCTCCTGAATTCTTCCATACTCCAATACTGATTTTGCTGTCTATTGCCATTTTTGATCCAGCTTGTTCATTTGCTGAACTGACGCCTACAGTAGGCACAACAGAGCATTCCCATATTCCTGTATATTTATCTTCTTTTGCACCAGCAAGCGTTGTTGAAGTCAATGTTGCAGGTGGTACTGTAAGATATGCATAACGAGGTTTAGTTGGTTTCGCTGCAGTATAACCAATATATGGTATTTGATTGTCACCTACTTTAGCAACATCTAATGTAAGATTACTTCCTACATTCATATATGAATCAACTGTACAAGTTACAGGTGTGACTGTTTCATCTTTAAGACTATTAATATATACATACTTCAAATCATTTCCAGATAAAGCTGCAATATGAATATGATTTTCAGAATCAACCGCTAATTGACAATACTTTCCTCCAGACATTAATGCTGTTGGTAATTTATTCCAAGTGACTTTAGTTTGAGATTTACATAAGCCATTTGCACCTGTTAGATCCAACTGATTATTCGTATTGTAACTATATTCTGCCCAAGCTAATTGTAGATTCTTTCCATCATACCAGGTTACAACAACAATAGGCTTAGTATGACTTGTTACACCAACACTTACATACTCATTGGCTTTTCCAAGCGTATTTGTTGTATTTGAAGTTTTTGCAAGAACAAGAACATTATTTAGTTGCGTATTGTAATCCCAATTTGTATCACCAAGTGCACCATTTCCCATATGAACAAATTGTCCATAATTAACACGTGAATTATCATTTTTTACAGCATTACCTGTTACAGTTCCCATCTTTAAACGAACTTCATTATTTTTCATATCGCAATAAGCAATATAAACATCTGTATAAACAGTACCATTATGTGTATGATTTCTTGTAACAATACACTGATTCTTAAATCGCTCCGGATCTCTGAAAGCAAATTCACTGTTAGAAATCTTTTGTCCAATACTTTCAATATTTATGTGTTTGGCACCATCTGTATTAGTTCCCTGACCGGTACCCGAAATGCCCCAACGGCTTGACATAAGCGCAAATACATCTGCTGCACCACCAGAACTTATATCACCTCCTACTGTTACACCATATGAATCTCCGTTTGCTGCATATGCCAATGCATTAAACTGCATTTTATCATATGTTCTGTTCCAATATTGATATGAATGAGAATCTGATGCCATAGCAAATCTTGTACTGCCATTTGTAAATGCGAAACCCACCAAACCATTAGCAGGATTTATTTTCATTTCCAAGTTTTCAACACGCCCGCTATTATAAGCCTTAGCCGCAGTTCTATTGAACTCCCAGATATCAATGTAAACATCATCAGTAAGACGGTTGTTGTTAGTACCGTTCGGCTGGCGGTTATAGTAGTCAGCATAAGAATCTGTATCACCTATAGATACGTCTGAAGGAGTCTTAGCTGAAGCTCCCTTTGCATCATCATTATTGAGGTTGTTGAGCGACTCAACGGTAAAGGCGTTATCTCCTTCGCCTATAGTCCTAGAAACATACACGTGTCCAGAGCCAGCTCCCGTAGGAATTGTATATTCTCCTTCTTCAAGAGCTGCCGTTGCTGAACTCTGTACAAGACCTCCGGTTACCTTAAGGGAGTTAGTATCATCATTCTTAAAGTTTAGAGTACAGCCGCTCAGATTAAATCCTTCCAGAGAAATTTTCTCCCGGAGTCTGCTATTATAATTCGTTGCTGTGGCTGTAGCTGATGCACCACCTTCGAAAGTCGTATATACCGGATAGTGCCCAAGGGCAGTTCTTGAGTAAACTGTAGGATTTCCAGACTCTATAGTGCTTAACGAAGTCTTAACCTCACGGATGTAAGGAACGATATCCATCTGATATTTTGCAGTGCGTGCAGTATTTACATATACCACAGCAGTATCTGCCATTGCCACTTCGTTTCCGTTAGCATCAAGGATATAGTAAACTGCGGTTCCGTCATCCTTTACCTTCTTCTGAACAGCCTTCTTAAAGGCTGTATCAGTAAATACAGAGTTTTCAGCCCATGAAGTCTTAGCTGTTGCCCAGGTTGTCTTTCCTCTTGCTGTAAAAGCATCTGCTGAAGGATTATTAGAACCAGGATTATCATATGTAGTAGGATAATCTGCATAGCCGCCGCTTCCACTGATTCCCACATTACTTCCTGTTTCATATGAAGGCACACCCATGTTTGTAGCTGTTACAGTTACTTCAGTATCAAGGGCTGCCTGACCAAGTATTTCCGTATCAATATGAAGCTTCCAGGTAACGTCATGTCCGTTCTTTCCTGTTCTGTCTGTTATAACTTCAAAGTACCAGCCTTCTGCATCATATGCTGTCTTATCATATGCTGTCTTATTTGATACAAGACGTCCCGAATCCGAATCATAATGTGCAAGTGTCTTTGTCTTTCCGAATATGTCTGCTCTAATCGTATTTATGAGGTTATTGTCATGTGCAGTTCCCTCAAGAATAATCTTTCCCGATACCTTGGCATCCTTATCCATAAGGCCTCTGTCTGAAATAAATGTACTTCCTGTAAAGGTAAGGTCTTCTTCAAGCTCTATGTGGCCTTTAAGGTCTGTATATTTTGAAGGATTTGCAGACTTTTCTACAGAGTTAGACGTTATGCCCTCCCAGTAGAACGGAGTTACCTTTACTACAGGAGTTCCTACTGTCTGTGCCTGTACTGCAAAGTACATCTTAAGCTCCGCAGTCTGGCTTGGAGCTGCAGCGTCGAATGCCTTGCTTCCTTCCGTAGAATCCCAGAACTTGAACTCAAACGGAATACCCGTTGTGGCATTTGCAGTATCTCCAAAAATCAGGAGGTCTCCTGCATGTACATTAATGTTTCCTGTTACCGCAGTATAGTCAAGGGAACCTGTCATAAAGGCATGAGAGTTATTTCCGC
>JAEDCY010000068.1 GCA_016293915.1 Treponema sp.
GTTCCCTTGGAACAAAAGAAGCTGTGGCAATCGTACCCAATGTTGCAAAGAAAATTGCAAAGGCCAGGGCTGCAGGCGAAACCGTTGTATTCACACGCGATACTCACCAGAAAAATTATCTTAAAACTCAGGAAGGAAAGAATCTTCCGGTTCTTCACTGCGTAGAAGGTAGTGAAGGCTGGCAGATTTCTAGCAAACTGGAAGTGGGGGACAGTCGTATTTTTGATAAGCCTACCTTTGGTTCCATGGAACTTGCTGACTATGTTGCAACTTTATGCGACCTTAAAGAAATAGAACTTGTTGGCCTTTGCACTGGAATTTGCGTTATCAGCAATGCATTTATTCTTAAAGCAAAATTTCCAGAAGTTAAGATTACTGTTGATGCCAGCTGCTGTGCCTGTGTAACTCCGGAAAGTCATAAAACTGCACTTTCTGCCATGAAGCTCTGCCAGATTAATGTGATTGGGGAAAAGGAAAAGCCTCAGAACAATAAGGGCGGTGTTTATAAGCTTTATACTGAACTGAAAGGCTTTGAACCAAAGATTTACAGAACTTTTTTGATTAAAAAGAATATGCCCATGCTGAGTCTTGCTTCCTGTATGATTTCTATGTTTGATGGTAATGCCAGTCACATTTATGATTTTGATGTTCCTTCAGAAAACCTCAATCTTCAGGTTTATTTTGATGGAGAAATGAATGCGACCGATGATGAGTTTGCGATTGGACATAAACATATTCAGCCAAAAAAATATGTTGATGTCCGCAATTATAAAGTAAAAGACTGCTTAAAGAAAATTGGTGATACAATTACTTTTACTTATGATTTTGGAGACGACTGGACTTTCCCTATCCGCCTTGAAGAAATCATTGATGATGAAGTATACGAAGAAGCCTCTCCTCTGGTTCTTGATGGCGAAGGACTTGGAATAATTGAAGATGTTGGCGGAGTTGGAGCAATGTCAGACTGTGTTAAGGCTTTTGAAAAAAAGTCAGGAGATGATTATGAAAGTTATTCTGAATGGCTTGGAATAAAAAATCTGGACATTACTTACTTTAATAAAAACGCTGTAAACAAATCTCTCAAGAAAGAAATAAAAGCAATTGATAAAGCTTATAAGAATATGGATGAATGATGAAAGTAATAGTCAGTGCCTGTCTTGCAGGAGACAACTGCAAATATAACGGTGGAAACAACATCAATCAGAAGATGATGGATTTTCTAAAATCTCATGAGATGTTAAAAGTCTGCCCGGAAGTTTTGGGCGGACTTCCAACACCACGTCCTTCTGCAGAAATTGTAGACGGCAAGGTTATTAACACAGAAGGAAAGAACATCACAAAAGAATTTACCCTCGGTGCGCAAAAAGCTTTTGAAATTGTACAGAAAGAAAAGCCGGATTTGATAATTCTCCAGAGCAGAAGTCCTTCCTGTGGAATAAAGCAGATTTATGACGGAACATTCTCCGGTAACAAAATCCCAGGACATGGACTTTTCGCAGAACTTTGCATCAAAGCTGGATACAAGGTCCTAGATATTGAAGATATTGACTATTTTTCACACAATTAAGTTATAGTGATGCAATTTTTCCATAAGTTCAGAACAGATCTTTTCACGTTCAATACCATTTTTTCTCTATTTGTAAGAGATAATAAAAGTCTGGTTTCATAAGGGAGATAACGTTTTATATTATTCCATGTAAGGGCCCAAAAGTTTACGGCTACATTTCCCAGCTCTTCATCAATCATCGGAAAATCAAGAATTGCTGCCGGACGAGGGGATTACCAAAAAGTATTGTCATGCTGAACCTTTGCAGCACAGCTGCTCGGAGACTCGCTAAAAATAGTCCACTGGACTATTTTTGCCCTGCTACGCAGTGCCGCTCCCTATGTTTCAGCATCTACACTACATTTAGAGCTATAGATTCCGAAACAAGTTCGGATTGACACCAGGAGATAAACTTATTGGTCACCCCTTCATCTATTTTCGCACGATAAAAATATACGTGCCATTCATTTTCAGAAAGCTGCTCTGTAAAACGCTCAAAACCAAGCCCATCCATTACTTCAAATAAAGGAAGTGGTTCAAACTTCTGTATTATTTCAAGACTTTCGCCAAGAAGAAAGGATCTTAAACTTAGGATTTACTTCCAAAAAACGGCTACGGACTTGTGGATAAGTTTTGATTAATTCTGAGAGTTTTGTTTTTGTGTTTATTTTAATTGTATTCATAAATTATACCTCTCTATATATTGTTAGTTATAACTTACAATATTTTACAAAGATTTTATGTTGCTCTTACTACATTTTGTACTATTTCACCCCCGGCACCACGAGAATATCCGTAGTAACACACGGACTCAAAAACTCCCGCTTCATTTGCCAGCCGTCAACAGCCCAGGATTTTGCCAGGGTGATGGAGTGGCGGCCACAGGTGGCAGTGATCTCATCCACAGCGTCCATGAGACGTTTTTTTTTGATGTCTTCTTTTGGATCTACCCAGAGCCAGCCCTGATACTGGGCTGGCATTATTTCAAGCAGCGTAATCATCACAACTTTGTAGCCGTAGCCGGAGCGGAAGATATAGGGTAGGGCAAGGCGGGCAGCGTTTACTATATCCGGCGTGTAGGAGGTGAGGCGGGGCAGCTGGACGATTGCTGCGTTGGAGTACTGGCTGTCTGTATCGTCGCTGTAATAGTTGCAGGTAGAAATTGTGACCTGGACAGCCTGACATTCACAGTTCTGCTGGCGAAGCCTTTCTACAGCAATTTCTGTGTATTCCACCATGGCACATTCAATCGTTGCCATATCATAAACCTTGATTGAAAACTGGCGGCTGGAAGTGATTATGTCTTTCTTTTCACGAGTTACTTTTTCTACCGAGCGGATTCCGTTGAGTTCCTGAACGGTTGCAAAGCCCTGTATTGTAAGCAGTCTTTTTGCGTCGCACAGGGGCATGTGCTTTAGCATGAGGGCATTTTCGATTCCATGAAGCTGCAGCTTTTTTGCGCGAGCCGGACCTATTCCCCAGATGGTACCGCAGTCTACAGATTCAAGCAGGGCATCTACTTCACGCGGATTATAAACAAAAACACCGCCGTGTTCCTTGGCTTTTTTGTTGTAGAGCTTTGCAAGTGTTTTAGTCGGGGCAGCCCCTATGCAGATAGGAATGCCTACTTCTTTTGCAATGCGGCGCTTGAGGTCAAATCCGATTTCTTCGTAATCCTTTATAGACCAGTTACAGTCATCAAAAAAGAGAAAGGATTCATCAATTGAATACTCTTCAATATCTGGAGCGTATTCCATGTAGATGGAAGTAATGCGCCGGCTGATATCAGCATAAAGAGTATAGTTGCTTGAAAAGATTGTAATGCCCTTCCATTCACAGATATCCCGAACCTTAAAATACGGGTCCCCTCGTTTTATGCCGCAGGCTTTGGCTTCCTTGTTGAGGGCAATTATTATTCCATCATTATTTGAAAGTACTGCGACAGGCTTGCCTCGCAAATCAGGCCGGTAAATCTGTTCGCAGGACGCGTAAAAGCTGTTCCCGTCTGCGTGCAGAACCATAGCATCAGCTTTCCTTCACCGTGTGAATAACATGTGTAACTGACCCGGTGATGATAGTATCTTCCAGAGTTTTCTTTATCTTATAAACTCTACCCAAAACAAAGTGCCCCTCAGATTCATAAACAACAAGGCTGTTGGGCGTAATCTTTTTTGCCCGGTCGATAATCAGGATGTCTCCGTTATAAATTCCCATATTCATATAGCTGGAACTTTCAATCTGCATAAAAACAGTTGCAGACGGATGCCTTATGA
Source organism: Treponema sp. (assembly GCA_016293915.1). GTDB lineage: Bacteria > Spirochaetota > Spirochaetia > Treponematales > Treponemataceae > Treponema_D. Next base: position 3,820 of record JAEDCY010000068.1, read on the forward strand.
GAATGCTGTTTAAGTCTATGCCTCTACTTTCGTAGCCCTGAGCGGGACTTGGGAATCCTGTAATCATAAAGTCAGTTTAATGCGGAGTTTGTATTTTGTCAATAAAAATACTCAAATAGGTATTTATTTATTTAGAAAATCAGTGTATTATAAAATCAGAGGAAATACATGCTTAAGATAGTAGAGTTCAAAAAAGAGTACGTAAAGGATGCAATTTCAATCTGGAATGATATAGTTGAGGATGGAATTGCATTCCCTCAGAAAGAAGCTCTTGATGAAAAATCTGGAACTGAGTTTTTTAACTCCCAGTCATTTACAGGAATCGCAATCGATACAGATTCTAACGAGGTCGTAGGTTTATATATTCTTCATCCCAACAACGTAGGCCGCTGTGGGCATATTTCCAATGCAAGTTATGCAGTAAAAAAGTCAAAACGCGGTATGCATATAGGCGAGTTTCTTGTAAAAGATTGTCTTGCAAAGGCAAAGGAAATCGGATTTAAGATTCTTCAGTTTAATGCCGTTGTTGCAACAAATACATCAGCTTTGAAATTGTATGCAAAGCTTGGATTCACTCAGCTTGGAATTATTCCGAACGGATTTTTGATGAAGGACGGAACCTACGAGGATATTATTCCTCATTATATTGAACTGTAAAGGATGCTTATGGAAGCAGACGTATTCTGGAAGAAAGTAAAGCAGATTCTCACAGGGATGGACAGAAATCAGGAATGGCTTTGTGAACAGGCAAAGATTCCTCTTTCTACCTTGCGCAATAAGATATGTATAAGCCGAATGCCGACCTTTGAAGAGGTTATGAAAATCCTCAAAGTGTTTAAGATGACGCTGGAAGAATTTACTGCATATCCGGATACTCCTCAAAAGGATATAATCAATATTCCCGTTTATGAGCAGGCTTTTTCTGCGGGTAGGGGCCAGGAACTTCCGGATTCAGCCGATGTAATTGATTACGTTGCGCTTCCATCAAACCTAAAAAAATATCGGGCAAACATGTGTGCATCCTATGTTCGCGGTGATTCCATGGAGCCGACTCTTTTTGATAACGACATCATTCTTTATGATAACTTCGGTTATGACGGTACTGACGGAATCTACGCCATTAACTACAGAGGTGCTGCCTTTGTAAAACGTCTTCAGCGGGATAAAGACTGCGTCCGAATCATTTCTGATAATTCAAAGTACAAAGAAATGCTGGAGGCCGGCGAGAGCGAAGACTTCCGCGTTATCGGAAAAATCCGTTACGTTATGCATAAGGTGCAGGGGTGACAACAGGAATGATGAAGTCAATTATTACATCATTGTGCAGCCGGATTTTCTTTCTTCTGGGTGTGCTACTTCAAAACCGCAGTTTGCTTCCATGTTCAGCTCGCGCAGTTCTTTAATGCCGTCGATATAAAACTGATAGTTGATTCCTGTAGATTCATAGCCGCAGCCAACATCGTACTCGTCGCCAAGAGATTCGCGGACAATCTGTTCACGCTGCTCGCGGGTTGTGTCTTTTATTAAAATGCTTGCAGAAGGCAAATGCAATCTGCGGGTTTTAGTTTATCCTAACTGACCGGGCAGAACCAGTTTTTCTTCCAACCCCTTTGTTACTCTACAACAGCCACTGCTTCAATTTCAACAAGTGCGCCTTTTGGTAATGCTGCGGCTTTTAGGATTTCGCCCAGGTTCTTTATGGCCTGTTCAGCATGAGCTTCAATGGTCTGGCCTTCGATTGCGCCTGTTTCGGGATTCAAAGGAATCTGTCCTGAGGTATATAAAAATCCGTTTGCAAGAATTGCCTGTGAGTAAGGTCCGATTGCTGCCGGTGCTGATTTTGTTTCGATTGTTTTCATAGTAGGTCTCCTGATATATACCTATTAATTAGATAGGTATAAAATACAAATAAGGGGGCTGACAGTCAATTAGAATAATTCTTATAAAATACACAACAAAAGTTTTTGCTTATCTGTTATAATAATACGAGAGGTAAAAATGATTAATTATATAAAAGCTGATTTGAATGAACTCGACCAGATTATAGGATGTCGCATGGAGTTTATCCGCGAAGACATGGGAACTCAAACTCCGGAAATGGAAGCGGTAATTCAAGCCCAGCTTCAGGAATATCTTAAAAATCATCTGAACCGCGATTGTTTTGTTTTTGCAGCTGAGGAAGATGGAAAAATCATTTCAATTGCTTTTTTGTTGATTCAGGAAAAGCCGGCCAATCCGAGATTTCCGCATGGTCGAGTCGGAAATATTATGAACGTTTATACAGTTCCTGAAAAACGGCGACATGGAATTGCGGGCAATGTAATTAAACAGATTATGGATTTTGGCAAAACTCAGAATCTTGATTTTCTCGAACTCAAGGCTGCTCCAATGGGTTATCCCCTGTATAAAAAACTTGGTTTTGAAGATGTCTACAGCCGCTGCAAGGAAATGGAATATAAGTGGGAGTTAAAAAAATGATTAAAGGGATTCACCATATTTCAATGAAATGCGGAAGAGTTGAAGAACTAACTATCGTTCGTAAGTTTTATATAGATATTCTTGGTTTGAAGATTATACGTGAATGGGCAGAGGGTATGATGATTGATACAGGAAACGGCCTGCTCGAGATTTTCACTAATGCCGATGGAACTCACTGCCTTGGCGCTATCCGGCATATGGCACTTCTTACTGATGATGTTGATGAAATTGCTGCGAAGGTGAAGGCTGCTGGTTACGAGGTTTTTATAAAACCGAATGATAAAGTCATCGCATCAAATCCGCCTTACCCAATCCGCATGGCCTTCTGCTACGATCCGCTTGGGGAACAGGTCGAGGTTTGCCAGCGGGTTAAGGAGTTTTTTGAAACCGGAAAATAATCATGAAATATCCAATATCTAAAGAATTAAAGAGCATCTCAATTTACAGAGGCTCAATGGTTGGGCGTTTATATCCGATGGTGAACTTTGCTTACGGTTTTATAAAATGTAAATCGGATGATTATGTAATGGTGAAAAAATACTCTACTCCAGGTTATGATGGAGCAAAGCTTTCAACCTTGGTAATCGAACCGCGACAATATGAAGGTGAACAGAAGCAGTAAAAGCCTTTCTTCCTGCCATGGCCCAAAAGCTAAATCTAAAAGAAGTCTATGGAATCTGCCTTGCAGAAAATCTTGCCTCTGTGCGAGTCCTGAAAAAATGTGGTTTTACCCAAATCTACAAAGGCCCTGGAAATTATCAGGGGAAAGAAGAGCAAATCATCAAAGCAATCTGGAAAAATTACAACTAAAATTACAACTTTTGATACCTTGTTTTTATAAGTTTGCAGGTAGATAATTAAGATGTTCGAAGGCAAGCCGGTCGCCTGCATACTTTCATAGGAGGATTTTATGATTATTGAGTTTTTATTAACATGTCTGGTTTTGTTTATCAGTTCTATCTTTGGAACTCTGGTAAGTGGAG
>JAEDCY010000029.1 GCA_016293915.1 Treponema sp.
CTTGACTTGTCTAACTTTTTATACTTTTCAATATCTATACATATAGTCTAATATTTATGCATTTTTTTCCACTTTTCTTGTTTTGGAATTGTATAATCTAATTTTCCTTTTGAACCTCTAAGCGAAATATTGATTGACTCTGCTGTAATAATTTTTTCCAATGATTCCCAGACCTATAGCTGTAATAAGAACCAAAGCCAGAATTGAAGATAAAACAATGCATATGATTTTAGATACTTTATTCATTTACTTTTCCTTATTATTTGATATAAAAACAAAAAATGCTTTTAGTGAAAAGTCTGTGTTTTTCGTCATTGCGAACAATAGATTGACACGTCGCTTTCGCTCCTCGCAATAACAGGGCTTCCTCATTATAAACAAAAATCCCGAATTTTTGGCTTCCAGTCACGGTTGCGTGATTCAAAACCGCGCAATAACGCATATTATTGTACAAACTTAATCATAACGCTAAAATAATTACAAAAATTATCTCCATGTAATTTTTTAATTGCAAGAAACCAAGTTTCTTGCAAATTTATGTAAATATAAAAAAAGCGGCATCTATGCCGCTCGATAAGGTAAAATTATGCAGAATTCTAAGAGAACTGTAACTTGCGGCGAGCTTCGCAAGAGTGATGTTGGTAAAAAAGTTGTTTTGAATGGTTGGGTAAGCCGCACCCGTGACTTGGGCGGTCTTTTGTTTATTCGTCTTCGCGACCGCTATGGAATTACTCAGGTAATGGTTGGCGATAAGGCTAGTGATGATGTAAAGAAAATTGCTGCCAGCCTCAAGAGTGAATATTGTATCGCAGTTGAAGGCGTGGTTAATGCCCGCGCTGATAAAGATATTAATGCCGATATGGCAACCGGTGAAATTGAAGTTGAAGCAACAGATATTGAGATTTTCACAACTTCTCAGGAGCTTCCTTTCTCTATCGAAGAGGTTCGCCAGAAGGATGGAACTCTCGTAGTTGCAAACGAAGATCTTCGTCTTAAGTACCGCTATCTTGATTTGCGCCGCGACCCTATGCAGCACAATATCATTTTGAGAAGCCAGGTTGCTTTTGCTACACGCGAGTACCTCACCTCAAAAGGCTTCCTCGAAATTGAAACACCAACCTTTATTAAATCTACACCGGAAGGAGCCCGCGACTACCTGGTTCCAAGCCGTGTTCATCCTGGAAAATTCTATTCTCTCCCACAGAGCCCACAGCTTTACAAGCAGCTTCTGATGGTTTCCGGATTTGATAAGTACTTTCAGATTGCCCGCTGCTACCGCGATGAAGATGCCCGCGGAGACCGCCAGCCTGAGTTCACTCAGATTGATATGGAAATGTCTTTCACAAACCGCGAAGAGGTTCTGAGCACAACAGAAGGCATGATGGGTTACATCTTCAAAAAGACTTTGAATTACGAACTTCCTGCAAAGTTTGACCGCATTGCCTGGGAAGACGCTTTTGACTGGTACGGAAGCGATAAGCCTGATCTTCGTTTTGATATGAAGATGCAGGATGCAGCTTTCATGGCAGACCTTGCTGATTTCAACGCATTCAAGGCAGGGGCTGCAAATGCAGGCCGCGATATTCAGCGCCACAAACGTTCAGGTCTCAAGGCCCTCGTTGTAAAGAACGTTGCAGACAAATATTCACGCAAAAATATTGAAGCTCTCGAAGAAGTTGCAAAAACTTACAAGGCAAAGGGCCTCGCTTGGATGAAGGTGGTTTCGACAGGCTCAACCACCGACGCGGTTCAGTTTGAAGGCGGAATCTCAAAGTTCTTTGCCGGGAAAGAAGCGGAAATCTGCAGCAAGCTTGGTGCAGAAAAGAACGACCTTATTCTTTTTGTAAGCGACGAAAACTGGCAGCTTGCCTGTACAGCACTTGGTGCAGTCCGCAAGCAGCTTGGTAAGGACCTCAACCTCTATAATCCAAAGGACGAGTTCCACTTTGCATGGATTATCGACTTCCCATACTTTGCATGGAACGAAGAAGAAAATAAGTGGGAAACAGAACACCACATGTTCACACTCCCTCAGAAAGCTTACTGGGATACACTTGAATCAGACCCAGGCGCAGTAAAGGGTGACCTTTACGACCTCGTACTCAACGGCTACGAGCTTGCATCGGGATCTATGCGTATTAACGATCCTGCTCTCCAGCAACGCATTTTCAAGATTGTTGGTTACAGCGAAGAACGTGCCCAGAAGGCATTCGGCTTCCTCGTACAGGCCTTCAAGTTTGGTGCACCTCCACACGGAGGAATTGCCCCAGGCCTCGACCGCCTCATCATGCTTATGTGCCACGAAGAGTCAATCCACGAAGTAATCGCCTTCCCTAAGAACAACCTGGCCGCTTCACCAATGGACGAGTGTCCTTCTCCGGTTGACGAGCAGCAGTTGAAAGACCTTCACATCAACTGTTACGATGTTGAAAAAGACTAATAAAGAATACACGGGGGCTGTCCAAAAAGTATCGTCATGCTGAACCTTTGCAGCACAGCTGCTCGGAGACTCGCTAAAAATAGTCCACTGGACTATTTTTGCCCTGCTACGCAGTGCCGCTCCCTATGTTTCAGCATCTACACTATATCTAGGCCTATAGATTCCGAAACAAGTTCGGAATGACACTAGGAAGTAAACTTATTGGTCATCCCCTTTTTTACCTAACGACCGTTCATTTTCTTCTAAACTAATTAACGTTAGTTACCGATAATTTAAATATGAGTAAGAAAAACATTTCACAGGAAAAAATAATTCAGGCATTCCTTGCCTCTGCATTTGATAAGGGTGCAGGTGCTACCTCTCTTGCAGACGTTTCAGAAGGCCTGGAAATTAAAAAGGCTTCGCTCTATAACCATTTTGAAAGTCGAGATGCAATGTATGAGGCTACAATTTCTTATAGTGCTAATGAAATAAACAGTATAAGCTTCCTTGAAGAAAAAACTCTTGATGGGGTTAAAGGGGGAAAAACAACTCCTTTGGCAGTTTTTAAGAAGCTTATAACACGTTATTTCCAGCTTTTTGAAAATGAACCATTGTTCCAGATTTATGCTTTTGTACGCAGCGAGCAGTATTTTAATCTTGCAGCACTGAAGATTGTGGAAGGGGAAAACAATCAGATTTGTGACTCAATTAAAGACCTGCTTTCAGCTTTTGCAACAGCAAAAAAGATTACAAAGAAAACAGAAAAGGAATTTAAGGACATTGCCAGTGAATTTGCAGCAGTAATTATTCAGCAGCGTGATGCTTATATTGCAGCAAGAAAAGAAACAGTTCGACAGAATCCGGATAGCAAAGCGGGAGGACTTTTCGCTCTTCCTACTGATGAAGTTGCGCTTGGTCGTACACTTAAGTTAATTGAGGCAATGCTTAAGACATTATAAGGTTTTGTCACCCTGAACTAGATTCATCATGACTTTATTTATTGTAGATGTCCTGTACTTCTATAGTATATTCACCATCATCATTACGTACTATTAGCGGCGGTTCTATTGTGAGCCGCCGTTTTGCATTTTTGCGGGCTTCTATCAGAACCATATTTGGTTCTTTATCTGCAAATGGATAAATTAGCCGCATTCTTTTCATTTCCATTTTATGCTTTTCCAGGGAAGAAAATATTTCTGGCAAACGGAAAGGTCTGTGAATCATAAAAAAACTTCCGTGGCTAGCAAGTAAATAATCTGCAGCTGTTACAACATCTTCCAGGGTACATAAAACTTCATGGCGGGCGATAGTCAAAGCATCCTGCTCGTTATTTCTTCCGTGCGCGTCGATCATATACGGCGGATTACAGGTTACCACATTAAAGCTGTGGCGTGGAAAAAGACTGCCCGCTTCCTTCAAATCACCATGTACAATCTGAATCTGCCCTTCAAGCTCATTCATCGTCACGCTCCGAGCCGCCATATCAGCGGATTCTTTCTGAACCTCAAGTCCGGTAAAAGCAGCTGTTTTACATTTATTTACCATTAAAAGAGGAATAATTCCGGTTCCAGTTCCAAGATCAATTACACTTTCTTTTTCTTTCAAAGATTTTGAAGCATAATCAGCCAGAAGAACTGCGTCAATTCCAAATTGAAAGCGTTCAGAATCTTGTAAAATTTTATATCCATTTTTTAAGGTATCTGTCTTAATCATTATTTCCCCAAAAATTTAAAAAAATATCTTTTTTTTATACATTATGGTATAATAAATAAAATTCTATAAAAAAATCTATTAAAAATAACGAAAATTTTTTAAGGAAGGTAAAATATGACGAAAAATGGTAAGTTACGAGTTACTCTTACAATAAAACTCCTTGTAATGTTTATAATTGTAACTGTTATTTCAAGTGTTTCTGTTGGTATAGTTTCATATAAGAATGCAGCAAAGGAATTAACAGAAAGTGTTTATACCCGAATTGAAGATGCTTCTACAGATGTTGTAGACAAAGTTGTAGCAATCAATGAGAAACACTTTCAGACTCTACATGCACTTGCTGAATTAACTGTTATAAAAGATGAAAATGCTTCTCTTGCAGAAAAGCAGGAGCAGCTTACTCATGTAGCAGCTTCTATTGCTGCAAACTGTGAGAATGTTGCTTTTTATGATGCAAAAGGTGATGCTGTAGTAAGTGATGGACGCATAATGAATTTTGGTACCAGAGCTTATTTTACAGAAGCTTTTGCGGGTAAAGATTACGCTTCAGATCCAACTTATAGTTCGGTAACAAATTCAATTCTTCAGCATTATAGTGTTCCTGTTTATAATGAAAACCATAGGCCGATTGGTGCAATTGTAATGGTTATCACCGGAAACTCTGTAGAGGAAACCATTAAAGATATAGACATGGGTGGTGGAATGCATCCTTCTGTTATTAACTGGGCTACTGCTTCTACAGTTGCAAATGTAAATGAAGATACAGAAAAAAGTCAGGAAGAAGGTGGTGCTACCCTTGATGAAACACAGGGGCTCGGACTTATTCTTAATAATATTTTTGCTGGAAAAGAAGGTATAGACGAATTTGTTGATCCTAATATTCACGCTCATTTTCTTGCTTCTTATAAAAGAATCCCTGGAACAACCTGGACAGTATTTGCAGCTGCTCCATTTGATATTTATTTCAATTCTCTAAGGAGTCTTCGTACTACAGTATTTTTTATCATCATTTTTACAATCGTTGTTGCATGTGGAATTGTTTTCTTCTTAATAGGGCTTCTTATTAAACCTCTTAAAACTGTTAAGAATTCTATTGAAACAATTGCCAGCGGAAATGCAGATCTTACACAGCGTATTCCAGAAGCTACAAACGATGAAATTGGTGATGTTGTAAATGGCTTTAATGCCTTTGTTGAAAAGCTGCAGGGAATTGTAAAGAATCTTCAGGATTCAAAGACAAGTCTTATAACTGTAGATACAGATTTGCAGTCAAGTACACAGGATACTTCTGCTTCTATTACAGAAATTATTGCAAATATTGAGAGTGTAAATAATCAGATTATTTCTCAGGCAGATTCAGTACAGGAAACAGCTGGTGCTGTAAATCAGATTAGTTCTAATATTGAATCTCTTGAGCATATGATTGAGTCTCAGGCTGCTTGTGTAACAGAAGCTTCTGCCGCAGTAGAAGAGATGATTGGAAACATAAATTCTGTAAATATTTCTGTAGGAAAGATGATTTCTTCATTCTCTACTTTACAAAAACATTCAAGTGAAGGTTTTACTACTCAGAGCAATGCAAATGATAAGATTATTCGTATTGAAGAGCAGTCTAAGATGCTTCAGGATGCTAATACTGCAATTGCAAATATTGCTGAGCAGACAAACCTTCTTGCTATGAATGCGGCTATTGAGGCGGCTCATGCAGGTGAAGCAGGAAAGGGATTTGCCGTTGTAGCAGATGAAATTCGAAAGCTTTCTGAAACTTCTACAGACCAGTCTAAGACAATTGGTTCTGAGCTTCAGAAGATACAGGAAACAATTCAGGATGTTGTTAATGTTTCTAATGAAACTAATACAGCGTTTGCCGCAATTGAGCGTAGTATTGCAGAAACCAGTCAGATTGTTGAGCAGATTAAGGGAGCAATGGAAGAACAGCAGATTGGTTCTAAACAGATTATTGATGCCCTTAAGTCTATGAATAATTCTACATCTGAAGTTCATTCAGCTTCTTCTGAAATGACAGAAGGTAACAAGCACATTCTTTCAGAGATTCAGAAGCTGCAGGATGCAACCGAAACCATGAAGGGTAGTATTGAAGAAATGCATACAGGTGCAGAAAAAATTAATGAAACCGGAGCTGCTCTTTATACTATTTCTGGAAAAGTTGCAGAAAATATCAAACAAATTGGATCTGAGATAGATTTATTTAAGGTTTAATTTACTTTTAGAGGGGGCTGTCCCAAAAGTATGGGGCAGCCCTAATTATTTTAAATTTACAAGTGAATTCAAATCTGCTAAAATTTAAATATGAGCAGAGGCATAAGCGATAAAATCACATACAAACCATATAACCAGGGCGAACAGTGGCTCCTGCCACCAAGTCTGGATGAGCTGGTTCCGCAGAATCATTTTATAAGAATTGTCAGCAAAACAGTAGATGAACTCGAAATTGATGAAGTATTTGCATGAAACACAAAAGGCGGAGGAGCAAGCAGATACAATCCGATCATGCTGCTTAAAGTATTGATTTACTGCCACATGACAGGAACCTATTCTTCACCACAGAAAAAACCTTTGCTGGGGCTTTTTGCTGGTGCTTTTCAACTGCAATGGTAATCGGATTTGTATCAGCAGATGTCGCAATGACAATAATCTGGATTCCACTTCTAAAAGTTATGGAAAAAAATGTCACTAATCTTGTAAAAGACGAGAAAAAAGAAAAGACTCTTTAATGACGTTATGTTCATCCAAAGAGAAGGAGAAAAATTGATGAATTACATAACTGCACTGATTGCCACGAACAAACTGAATGATGAGCAGGCTGTCTTGTGTGAAGAGCTGATAATATAATTGCACAAATCAAAAAAAACTGAACAAAGCGGTCAAAAAAGGTATAGAATAAGAGTATGATTTTTCTTTTGGAAGATGACGATTCAATCAGAAAACTTGTTGAGTATGCTTTGGATTCCCAGAACATGTCTTGTAGAGGGTTTGCATGTCCTTTAGATTTTTGGAAAGAATTAAGAAGTAATCAGGCAAACTTGATTCTTCTTGATATTATGTTGCCCGAGGAAGATGGTATTTCTATTCTAAAAAAGCTTAAAGCAGATGAAAATACAAAGCATATTCCTGTAATAATGCTGACAGCAAAAACCACCGAATACGATACCGTTTTGGGACTTGAAACAGGAGCAGACGATTATATTCCAAAGCCATTTAGAATTATGGAACTTGTAGCACGGGTAAAGGCTGTACTAAGAAGGTACGAATCTGTCACAAATGCTCAGGAAGAGATTCTTGAAAGTGGATCTATAAAGCTATACAAAGCAAAGCATCAGGTCTTTTGCGGGGAGAAAGAAATTTTTCTAACCGTAAAAGAATTTGACCTTTTATGCATTCTTCTGGAAAACAAAGGGAACATCATCACGCGAGAGCAGCTGCTTTCTAAAATCTGGAAAACGGACTCAGATGTTGAGACAAGGACTGTGGATGTCCATATCCGTTATCTTAGAAAAAAACTGAACGACGAAAACATCATCGAAACAATCCGCGGGATTGGCTACAGGATAAAATGAAGGCGACATAATGAAAGCGTTTGGAAGCTGATTTTGTGTGGAAGCCTGCTACTTGATGCGCGAGGTTTTAAGTAGAAATTCCCCGTATGAATTTCAAGAATACGGTGTGTTTTAAAAAATTCTCGGCGTGAATTTGGGTAAAAGTCGGCATGTTATTTCATAAAATAACATAATAAAATTAATCTCTATAAATTTGTTGTAAAACGTGATACAATATTAACCAAAGTGTGAAGGGAAATGGCTAATAAAAACACAAATTTACATAGAGCAAAAAGATGCAAGGATGATGAGTTTTATACGACATATGAAACAATCGAAAATGAACTTGCACACTATGCAGAACAATTCAAAAATAAAACTGTACTTTGTAATTGTGATAATCCATTTACATCAAATTTTACTAAATTTTTTCTCCAAAATTTTAATGTTTTAGGATTAAAAAGACTTATCTGCACTTCTTTTTCACCTTATGCTTCTGTACAGCCAAGTCTATTTGAATCTTTTAATGATAATAATTCAAAAGGATATATACTTGATATTTCTAAAATAAATAAATCTGATTTTACTTCCGAAACTATCTCTGATTTTTTGTTATCTACACATTGTGTAAAAGAATTAAATGGTAATGGAGATTTTAGAAGTCTTGAATGTATAAACTATTTAAAAGAATGTGATATTGTTGTAACAAATCCACCATTTTCCTTATTTAAGGAAATGGTTTCTGAAATAATGAAGTACAATAAAAAGTTTCTGATAATTGGAAATCAAAATGCTTTGACATATAAAGAGATTTTTCCATTAATTCAGAATAATTTAGTTTGGACTGGTTATCAGTTTGGAGAAATGAAATTTAGAGTTCCACAAGATTCTGAACCTCGTTCAACACGTTATTGGGTTGATGAAACTGGGCAGAAATGGCGTAGTCTTGGAAATGCAATGTGGCTTACAAATTTAGATAACGAAAGACGACATGAAAATTTAAGACTTACTCAATGTTTTAATCCGCTTATTCACCAAAGATATGATAATTACAATGCAATTCATGTTAGAAACATTACAGAAATTCCATTTGATTATACTGGAATAATGGGCGTTCCCATTACAATTATAAATCGCTATAACAGTGAGCAATTTGAAATCATAGGCGAAGCAAATCACGGCTCTGACAGTCAGTATGATATATTCAAACCGATTTTAAATGGTAAGGAAGTTTTTAAAAGAATTTTGATTCGTAATAAGGCAAATGCGATATGATAGATAATTTTCGTGTTTTGGACTTATTTAGTGGAGCGGGAGGCTTTTCGTATGGAATCGAAAAAAATTCTCACTTTAAAACTTTGCTTGCACTTGATTTCAATGAAAATGCTTTAAAAACATTTAAACACAATATGTCTGAAGCTGAAACTGTTGTCGGTGATATAACGGATTCTGAAATAAAAAAAACTATCGTAGAAAAAAGCAAAAAATATAATATCAATATGATAATTGGAGGCCCACCTTGCCAAGGATTTTCATTGAAAGGAAAAAAACTTGGCCTTGAAGATCCTAGAAATTTTCTTTTTAAGGAATATCTGAATATTGTAGAATCTGTTCAGCCTGAAATTTTTATCATTGAAAATGTTAAGGCTTTGCTTTCCACTTCTGCAGGTTGGTTTAAAAATCAGATTTTAGAGAAAATACAACAGCTTGGTTATTTCGTAGATTATGGGGTGCTTACGGCCTCAGATTTTGGAGTTCCACAAACAAGACAAAGAGCTTTATTTATTTGTTGCAAATCCAAAAAAATTCAACTTCCGAAGCCTACTTCTAAAAAAATAGTTACAGTTCGTGATGCAATTTCAGATTTGGCATATTTAAATTCTGGTGAAGGTTTTTTAGAACAAGAATACTCAACAGAAACCAATTCTGAATATCAAAATTTAATGCGTAAGGGAGCAAAAAAACTTTATAATCATAAAGCTTCAAATCACGCAAAAATTGCAATTGAGAAACTCAAAATGATTCCTCCCGAATGTGGTAAAGAACATTTGCCAAAAGAACTTCTTGGAAATCAAAAATTTTCAGGAACTTGGGGAAGATTAAAATGGGATTTTCCATCTCCCACGATTGACACACGTTTTGATGCTTGTTCAAACGGAACAAATAATCACCCTTTCTTGAATCGTTCAATCACTCCAAGAGAAGCTGCAAGACTTCAATCTTTTGATGATAATTTTGTGTTTTTGGGCTCTAAAGTCCAAATAAGGCAGCAAATTGGTAATGCAGTTCCTCCTTTAATGGCAAAAGCCATTGCCGATACAATTTATAAACAAGTAGGAGAATAACATGAATAATGAATGAAGAATTGTTTTCAATCACATCTGATGAAAAGAAAGCCCTGCTTCGAGGTATAGCAGATGTTACTGGCTATATAAGAGCTAGTAATATTGCATTTAAAAAAGAATCCAAGCAGCATCGTGTTTATATCGAAATTCCTGGAAACTGGTATATGGTTATAGATATTGCCAATATGTTAAAAGCTGTTGATATTCCTGTACAAACAATTGACTTTGGACATCCTAATTTCAGAGATAGTAACTTGGATAAATATAATGAAGGCAAAAAGTATTATTGGAAGAAAGAACATCAAGTAAAAATCTATGCAAATGAGTTTTTACCAATAGGCTTTAACATCAAACATAAACAAGAAGCCTTAGAAAAATATTCAGAAGAATTAATTCAAAAGAATCCAAATATGAAAACTCATATGTTTTACTGGGAAAAGCCAATCCGCAGAAAGACAAAACCAAATCATCCTTGCGAAAATGACGAAGCTTTGCCAGAGGAAATAAGAGGAAAGCATTTTGAATCGTGGACTGATTTGGCAGGATTATTAGGATATGGCGAATAATGTAAAGAAAGAATTTGAATTATATGAACCCATGCGACTTTGGTTTCAAAAATATCTTGAAGAAAAGTACAAAGGCTGGGAAATTACAACTATTGACTCTCATGCAAGAACACTTGATTTGTTCTTAGAAGAAAATGGTGTAATCGGAAACTATCCACAGACAGTTGGGCTTGATATTCAAATAGATGTGTTAGGAATTTTGGAAAAAGGTTCTAAAACAAATATTGTCTTTATAGAGGCGAAAAAAACATCTTTGAATCTTCACGATTTAGGTCAACTTTGGGCGTATTGCAAATTGTGTGACCAATTAGAAGCTTTTTACTTTCTTCAAAGGATTTAGGAAGTTTGAATAAAATTTTCAACAATTTGAATCGTACAGATTTGCTTGAATTTGGCGATGGAAAAATTATAAAGAAAATGCAAGTTGGAAAATGGGATATAACCAAAAATTCAATAGATTATAAAACATTAGTTCCAAAAATGTGATGATTGAAAGAAGAAGTAATTATGTCAATCGCAACAGATTTAGCAACATTTATCCAACAAGTTGGAGATCATGTTTTTATTGAGGCCGAAGGAAAACCTTCAACGCTCAATAATTTTATAACAACATATAATAGTTCATATTCACCATCGATAACATTACAAACAGACGGAATCATTTGTTTAGAAGAAGATGCAAATAAATGGGGACTAGAACTGAGATTATATTTACATTTCGCACCAACTTGTATTCATGCAACCAAAAATACAGTATATCGAAATGATTACTCTTATAGAATCAATGATGTGAGTGTTATAAAAGAATTATTTACATTAGGATATAGAATTGGATTGAATTAAAAATCACATAACAAGAAGTTCAAAGCCAACAAACCGGTCAAGCAGATTGTAGACCCCCTGCTATACTAGCATTCTGAAAAATTTAACCCAGATTTAACATTTCCATCCCCAAAATCTAACATTTTTAAACTATAATCTGTATTGATATAGAATGAAGCGGTGCCCAGATTCTGTCTTATTGCAGAACGGCCCATTTTTTCGATTGTTGGAGACAGAAAATGAAAATTAAATCATTGACTTTAAGAATTTTTATAAACACAATGCTAGTTGGCGTGGCGGTTTACTTTGCCTGCGCGGTGATTTTCATCGACTCCTTTTACAAGTATTTTGAAAACCGTATTTTTTCGGAGCTTGAAAACGAGTGCGATTATCTTTCGCTCCTGACGACTTTTGAGGGGATAAAGACCGACAACAGAATCACGGTCATTGATTTTCATGGCAAGGTGATTTTTGACAACAAGGCAAATCCTGCCGAAATGGAAAACCACGCTTCCCGCAGTGAGTTCATCGAAGCGATGGAAAAAGGCTCTTCCAAAGTGACCCGCTATTCTTCGACCATGCTTCAGAAAAACCTGTATTTTGCCAAGCGGCTTGAAAACGGCACTGTGCTCAGGGTTTCCTGCCAGCAATATACAGCGGGACTTTTAATGTTCGGTTTAAGCCAGGAACTTCTGTGCCTTTTAGTGATTGCCCTTATTATTTCAGGTCTTGCGGCCGCTGCACTTTCAAAAAAAATCACGACTTCCATAGAAAAAATTGATTTTGAAAATCCCCAGACGAATGAAACTTTTTCAGAGTTCAAGCCTTTCATAAAGCGTATCAGTGACGAAAACTTTGAGAAAAAGCAGCGGGAAGAAATCCGCCGACAGTTTTCCGCGAATGTAAGCCACGAGCTTAAAACTCCCCTGACCAGTATAAGCGGTTTTGCGGAAATTATGAAAAGCGGTTCAGCTGATGAAAAAACGATGCGGAGTTTTTCCGAAGACATCTACAACGAAGCGCAGAGATTGATTCTTCTTGTGAATGATATCCTGAAGCTTTCAAAGCTGGATGAAGAATCCATCACGATGGAAAAAGAGGAAATCTGCATTGATGAAATTTGTCTTGATACGATAAAATCTCTGAAATCTTATGCAGAAAAGAAAAATGTTTCCATAAAATTTGAAAACAGAACAAAAGAAGCAGTTTATGTAAACGGAGTTCCGACCGTCATACAGGAGATGATTTTTAATCTTTTAGAAAATGCAGTCAAATACAACAAAGAAAATGGAAGCGTCATCGTAAAAATCGAACAGATTATCCTAGAAAAAGATTATCTAAAGCTTAGCATCAAAGATACTGGTATCGGAATTGCAGAAAATCAGCAGGAAAGAATTTTTGAACGATTTTACAGAGTAGATAAAAGCCGTACAAAAGACATTCAGGACAAACGAACGACAGGCACTGGACTTGGACTTTCAATCGTAAAACATGGTGCAAAATATCACAATGCCAAAATCAGCGTAAAAAGCAAAATCGGGGAAGGAAGTGAGTTTTCCCTAATGTTTCCGATATAACATAATTTTCAAAGCCGACAAACCGGTCAAGCCGGTTTGTTGGCTTGATATGTTCCTTAAAAAAAGACAGTGACTAAGAAAAATAAATCCGGATATTTACAGACTTACGAAGTTTACCAGTGTGAAAACTGCGAAGGCTGTCCAATAAGTTTATCTCCTGGTGTCATTCCGAACTTGTTTCGGGATCTATAGATCTAAATGTAGTATAGATGCAGAAACATAGGGAGCGGCACTGCGTAGCAGGGCAAAAATAGTCCAGTGGACTATTTTTAGCGAGTCTCCGAGCAGCTGTGCTGCAAAGGTTCAGCATGACAATACTTTTTAGACAGCCACTTTTTATATTCAAAAAATTTCGCTTGCAATCTATTTAAAATCTATATATACTAAATCCAGAATGACAAAAAGTACTAAAAATGTCATTCATTTTGGAGTAAAAAATTATGATTTTCGACGATGACTACACAATCCCTAAAATGGTTCGCAATTCGGCAACTGAATTTGCAGAAATTAACGCTCAGATGAAACGTCTTAAGAACGGTCAGTTTGAGCCTGTTCTTTATCGCGAACTTTACCAGTATGGACTTGATTTTGGTGCAGCTCTCCTTAGTCTTGGAATTAAGCGTGGTGACCCTATTGGTCTTATTTCAGATAACCGTGCGGAATGGCTTTATGTTGATTTAGGAATTATGAACATTGGTGCTGTTGATGTTCCTCGTGGTTGTGATGCTACTCCAAATGATCTTGAAAAAATTCTTTCTATTACAGAAGCTAAATATTGTGTTGTTGAGAATAATGCTCAGGTAGGAAAAATTATTGCTCTTAAAGATAAACTTCCTGAGCTCAAGACGATTATTTCTATTGAAAGCGAAGTAAAACAGGAAAATATTGATGAAGCAAAGGCTGTAGGTCTTGATGTTCTGTTCTACGAAGAACTTATGAAAATTGGCCAGAAGTGGCGTATTGAAAATAAGGGAAAGGTAGAAGAAGAGCTTGAAAAGGGAAAAGGAGATGAGCTTGCTACAATCATCTTTACTTCCGGCACAACAGGAACTCCAAAGGGAGTAATGCTTACTCACCACAACTTCCTTGCCCAGCTTGATGAAATTCCAGAGCGTATTTTCCTTAACCCTGGTGACAGAGCTCTTTCTGTTCTTCCTGTATGGCACGTTTTCGAGCGAGAAGTTGAATACGTTATGTTGATTCAGGGGGCAGTTCTTTGTTATTCAAAGCCAGTTGGTTCAATTCTTCTTGCAGACTTTAAGACCCTTAATCCTCATATTCTTCCTGCAGTTCCACGTGTATTTGAAGCAGTTTATGACGGAATTACAAAGAAAATGCGTAAAACCGGCGGTATTGTTCTTGCCATGTTCAACTTCTTTGTTAAGGTTGCAAAAGCACAGAAGGCAATGAGCCGTCTTATGTTCAATAAAAATGCCTGCTATACACGTTACCACACAGTATTCTGGTGGATTTTATGTTTGATTCCTTGGTGTCTCCTCTGGCCTCTGTATGGTCTTGGAAATCTTTTAGTTTTCCGAAAAATCAAGTCTATGCTGGGTACTAACTTCCGTGCTGGTGTTGCTGGTGGTGGTGCTTTCCCTAAGTTAATTGATGAGTTCTTCTGGGCTATTGGTGTTCAGATTGTAGAAGGTTACGGTCTTACAGAAACAGCTCCAATTGTTGCCGTTCGCCCAATGGCAGACCCAATCTTCAGAACTATCGGTTCTCCAATTCGTGGTGTAGAAGCCCGCATTGTTGACCCTCAGGACGGCTTTGTTCTTGGCCGCTGTAAGGAAGGAGTTCTTCAGATTAAGGGACCTACAGTAATGAAGGGTTATTACAAGCGTCCGGACCTTACTGCAAAGGTAATCAACGAAGACGGTTGGCTCGATACAGGTGACCTCGCAATCATGACTATTCATAACGAGCTTTGCATTAAGGGCCGTATTAAGGATACTATCGTTCTTCGCGGTGGTGAAAACCTTGAGCCACTTCCAATTGAAACAAAGCTTTCTGAATCGCATTATATTAAACAGGCAGTTGTTGTTGGTCAGGATCAGCGTTATCTTGCAGCCTTGATTCTTGTTGATGAAGATGAAGTAAAGAATTATGCAGCCTTCAACGGTATTCAGTATGATACCTACGAAAACCTGCTCGAGTCTGAAGTTATCCAGAAGCTTTATGAAACAGAAATTGCAAACCTCATTTCTGCAAAGAACGGCTTCAAGATGTTCGAACGTATTTCAAAGTTCAGCCTCATCACAAAGCCGTTTGAAGTTGGCGTAGAACTTTCCGCAAAACAGGAAATCATGCGCTTCAGAATTAATGATTTGTATAAAGATAAGATAGAGGCTATGTTCACCGAAAACTAAAAAGTATGCATAAAAGCAATAATTAGAATTCTGAAAAAGTTCTGATGCGGAGTAAAAAACGACTGACGACATGTGTAAGGCCGCTGGCGGCCGGTGTTTTATAGCAAAGCGTTAAAAAAATTGCGAAAAGCAATTTTTAGCTTTACCATATTTCCCGATGGCGACAGACGTTTTTCACGGGAGCAGCGGAACTTTTTTTTTCTTGACGTATAAAGAGTTTCTTTTTAGAATTCTTTATATGAACGTACACATTTTAGAAATGCCGCTGGATTTTGGTGCGAGCCGTCATGGCTCAGATATGGGGCCGTCTGCTATCCGTCTTGCGGGAATCAAAGAAAAATTGGAATCACTTGGACATAAGACTTTTGAGCACAGTGACATTTTTAAAGTGGTTTCTCAGGAATATGAGGAAGCAGGAAATCCTAAAGCAAAATATTTAAAGCCGATAACAGCGGCATGTGAAAAACTTGCTGCCGAAGTTGAAGAAATAACTTCTGCAGGAGAGTTTCCGCTTGTACTTGGCGGCGATCATTCGATAGTTCTTGGGTCACTTGCCGGAGTTAGTGCTACTGCAAAAAAACAGGGAAAATCTGTTGGAGTTCTTTATGTAGATGCACATGGTGATTTTAATACACCAGAAACAACACCTACAGGAAATATTCACGGTGAATGTCTTGCTGCTTCTGCGGGCTATGGTTTACCGGAACTTACTAATCTTTATTTTGAAGGTCAAAAAGTTGATCCTAAGAACATTTGTTTTGTAGGTTCGCGAGACCTTGATCCGGGTGAAAAACTTTTGATGAAGCAGGCAGGTGTTACTGTATTTACTATGAGTGATATTGATTGTCAGGGTTTTCCGGCAATTGTACGCCAGGTACTTGTCTTCTTTAAAAAGGTTGATCAGATTCATGTTAGTTTTGATATGGATGTTCTGGATCCTATGTTTGCACCGGGAACAGGTATTCCGCTTCCAGGTGGAATGACAAATCGTGAAGCACTTTTATTGATGGAAGAAATAGCTGCTACAGAAAAAGTTTCTTCTGCAGAAATTGTTGAAGTTAATCCTATTCTTGATGTACGAAATCAGACAGCGATTCTTGCAGTTAGTCTTGCGGCTCGTTTGCTTGGTGAAAAGTTATATTAAAAATCTGGATGGAGTAAAGATGAAAAAGTTAGCACGTATTTTTTTGATTATCAGTGCTCTGGTTTTTACCGGATGTTTTTCGGAAAAGAAGACTCCATTTTATGACAGTGAATGGGTTATGCAGAATTATGATAATCAGATGCAGCTTTATTATCAACATCTGATTTTATATCCAAATCATAGAGTTATGCTTCGCGCTTCTTATGCTGATTCTTCGAACATTATTGTGTGGACAGGAACTTATAAAATTAATTCCAGAAAAATCAAGTTTGATTTTACTGAATGTGTACGATACGAAAACGGTGAAATTGTAGGACAGTATAAAGCCGGGCAGCTTGTAAAATTTTATCAGGGTGATTTTTACTATTCTGTAGCAGAGCTAGGCGAAGATGAAGGCGAGGACGGTGAATCAAAAAAGGAATTCCATCTTGAGCTTATCCGACCACGAAACTATTTTTATGGTGAAAACAAAGATATCTTCGGAAATCCTCTGGAAGAATTTGTAAAACTAAAATAATTCCGATGGAAGCCCAGCTTCAAATCTACAGATTATAATCAGTCAAATTCAATTTGTGTTCGAAGGTTACCGTCTTTACCGAATATACAGCAGATATGGCGGCCTTCAACTTCTGCATATTTGCAGACAATTTCTTCACCAGATTTAACTGCAAGCTTATAGCTTATGCGGAGCTTTTTAAAGTTGCGGTTTTCGTAAATATCAGCTGGTAAAACTTCGAGAGCATAATCAAGATAAGTAAGATTGTGAACATGATCATTGAAGTCAATATCTGCGCGACGGATTGGAAGTGCAATTTCGTTTGAAAAAGCTTCTGGGGTTGCGAGACGTGGTAAACGGGCATCTTCAAAAGTACATTTATCTTCCGGCTGATATTTTGCAATGATTTCTTCGGTAACTTTGCAAGGTCGGTTTGTAGTGAGGTCGAGGCGAATCCATTTTGTAGTGCCCTTAACTGTAAGCTGGCCGTTGCAATACATTTCAAAATCACGTGTACAAACAAGAGGCTGTTTTACCGGCTCAGACCATGTGCGCGCGAGAATCTTATCTCCATATTTCGGATAGGCGATAAGCTCAATCATCCAGTCTGTAAGAACCCATGCAACTCCGCTGTTTGAACCTTCGAGAATTGCATCTCCTGCTTTATCAGAATGTTTGTTTCCGGAATTTTCAAGAATCTTAAGTATAGAACCAAGTTTCATGCCGCCATTCTTTTTATAATCTTCAAGAACAGGCTGATATTCAAAATCTACAATCATTTATTATAATCTCCCAAAAAATGATATGGTGGTTTCGACAGGCTCAACCACCGTAATATCAGTATAAATTATTGAAAATGACAAATCAAGTAGAAAATGTCAAAATAGAAAAGAAAACAAAAGCGATGAAATAATGATGGTAAAAATCCTCTTTTCAACAGTCATTTTCAAACCTGGAAAATTTCTGTCATGGGGCTGACTAAAAAGTATTGTCATGCTGAACCTTCGCAGCATAGCTGCTCGGAGACTCGCTAAAAACAGTCCACTGGACTGTTTTTACACTGCATAGCAGTGTCGCTCCCTATGTTTCAGCATCTACTCTACATTTAGGTCTATAGATTCCGAAACAAGTTCGGAATGACACTAGAAGGTAAACTTTTTGGACACCCCCATCTTTTTTATCTGCTCATCTTGTAGATTTCAAGCATATCTTCTTCTTTAAGGAAGCGTGCAGAACCTTTTCCGCCGTTTACGCCGACAGCGCATTTGTGAGCCATAAGCTTGAGGTCATCATCAGTTGCATTTACGCCAAGCTCGCGAAAGTTTGTTGGCATCTTGATTTCGCGGTAGAAGTCTTCCATTGCTTCAATTCCTTTGAGGGCGATTTCTTCGTCGCTGCCTGCATTTGGCGCGATACCCATAACATTGATGGCATAGCGCTTAAAACGTGGAAGACAGTTTTTATAAACATAGCGTGCCCAGCTTCCCCAGATTGCTGCAAGACCGGCACCGTGGGCTACGTCGTAAAGGCCGCCAAGTTCATGCTCAAGCTTATGAGTCATCCAGTCGCCGCCGTCGTTGCCGCAGCCTGTGAGCCCGTTGTGTGAAAGACTTCCGGCCCACATAACTTCTGCGCGGGCATCGTAGTTTTTAGGGTCGCGGGCAAGAATCTTTGCGTTTTCTTTTACAGTGCGGAGAAGTGCTTCTGCCATAGAATCAGTAAGTTCCATGTTTCCGCCGTTTGTAAAATAGCGCTCCATTGTGTGCATCATGATATCAGTGCAGCCACAGGCAGTCTGATAGTCTGGTAAAGTCATTGTCAGTTCCGGATTAAGGATGGCAAAGCGAGGGCGGCAGAAATCACTTGAGTAACCTCGCTTTACAAGACCTTCTTCTTTTGTGATTACGGAAGAGTCACTCATTTCGCTTCCTGTTGCGGCAAGTGTCAGAATTACTCCCAGCGGCATGCAAGCCTTTGCCTGTTTTTTATAATCATACAAATCCCAGACATCACCGTCATTCATAACGCCGTAGCCGATAGCCTTTGCAGAGTCAATAGCAGAACCGCCGCCGAGAGCCAGAATAAAATCAAGACCTTCTTTTTTACAAAGCTCGATTCCTTCATATACAAGGCTCAAACGAGGGTTTGGAACAGCACCGCCAAGTTTTACGTATTTAATTCCGGCAGTGTCGAGCTTGTCTGTAACCTTCTGCATAAGACCCGAGCGGATAACACTTCCTCCGCCGTAATGAATCAAAACTTTTTTACCGCCAAATTCCTGAATGAGGTCGGCAACTTTATTTTCGGTATTCTTTCCGAACAAAACTTTTGTAGGTGTAAAATATTTAAAATCGAACATGGTAACTCCTTGCGATTTGCGTTTTTTATATCCTATACTCAGAAAAAATAACTTGCAAGAGAATTAATTGTTAATAATAATTCGGGCGTTACCGGCGCCTTCGACGCCAGTCGCTACGTTCCAGGTTCCGCTTCGCTCCAGCCTCCTCGCTGCGCTGCGGTGGCCGCCTTCGGCGCCTTTCACATCGCTAACGCATTTAATCACTCAGGGCTTCCGCATTATAAACAAAAATCCGAATTTTTGGCTCCCAGTCACGGATGCTTGATTCAAAACCGCTCAATAATTCGCTACACGCTTTTTTGTGGTATAGAAACTATTGAACTGCCGCTTCGCAGCAGCCACAAAAAGAGTGTTTTTGAACCACGCCCCGCTCCTTCGCGCCAACATTACGGAAAAGCGTTTATAATGCGGAAGCCCTGTTTAATCACTTGAAAATTCTTACGAACTTCTCCATAATTACATATGGAAAATATTTCAATAATTCTTTCAGACCTCGACGGAACCCTCTTCCACAACGACAAATCAATTTCAGATTTTACAAAAGAAACAATCAGGCAGGCTCAGGCAAAAGGCTTGCTTTTTGGTATCTGTACCTCCCGCGCAAAAGTAAACGCAATACAATTTCTTGAAGGCATTGAGCCGGATATTCTCATCACAAACGGCGGCGGCATGTTTTATTACAAGGGGAAAAAAATCTACAACTGCGAGTTTACCGTTGAAGAAATCCGAAAGCTGATTACGGCCGCCTTTGAGGTTTTTGGAAAGGATGTGATTATTTGTGCCGACAACGAGCATGCCCTTTATTCAAATTCCCGCGAGGAGCTGGGCGACAAGTTCTGAACCTACAACGATTTTTCTGATTTCCGTGAACCCTGCATGAAAATGTGCATCGAAAGTCTGGATAAGGAAAAGGTAGAGAAAGTTGCCTCTGTCATTGGTCTTGATGAAATAGATTATCTTCCATTTTCAGATATTCCCTGGTACAAGCTCAGCAAAAAAGGCGCTACAAAAGAAAAAGCAATCACAGAGCTCTGCCGCCATCTGAATATCCCGGCTTCAAAAATCGCCGCCTTTGGTGACGACTTTAATGACATCGGAATGCTCAGGCTTTGCGGAAAAGGCCTTGCCATGGAGAATGCAATCACAGAAGTAAAGGAGACTGCCAACGAAGTCTGCGCCTCAAACGAAAACGACGGTGTTGCCCGTTGGATTGAAAAAAATCTCCTGTAATGAAAAGCAGTGTGGAATGCTGCTTGGAGTGATGAAAAGTTAGTAGCGATCTCGCTGGGTCAGATTACTCACTGGTGGGAAGGTACAAATTACGTCTTAGATGAACTGTGTGTTTCTCCAGATTATCAGGGTAGTGGACTCGGCTGTCGTTCTATGAAATGATATACGAAGACCTGAACGGCCGCAAAGTAAACTTTCCTTTCCTTGCAAAGGCAGACAAAGTTGCTGCCAAAGCAATCCGAGATGCCCGCCGGGGAAAGGCTCTTTCAATTTACCGTTTTGCCGTACGCTATGTTTCCTGGCTGCTCAATAATTACAGCATATTTACGGTATAAAACTTGAAAATTACCGACTTAAATGCAAAAATGCTGCGTTAAGTCGGGTGGCGAAGAAGCAAATCATGGGAAAAAGCCTTTGCATTCCGCTGAAAAGACTGTTTTTGACCGACTTAAACGCAAATACTCCGCGTTAAGTCGGTCAACAATGCTAAGAAACAGAAAAAAAAGCCTTGTTTTTTATAGGAATTTAGATTTATTAACCGACTTAACGATAGTATTCTCAAGTTAGGTCGGCTAAAAGGCGCGTTTCACAAATTTATTTACTCTTTAGTAAGTCGCGGATTTCTTCCAGCAGGATTGCTTCGTCTGATTTTACGATTGCCGGCGGCTCCTCAGGTTTTTCGGCTTCCTTCTTTTTGAACTTTTCGAAAATCTGAATGACCACGAAAATACAGAAGGCAACAATCAAAAAGTCTACGATGGTCTGAATAAAAGCACCGTATTTAATTTCTGTTTCGCCGATTTTGAACATGAGCGAGGCGAAGTTGATTTTGCCCAAAGCAAGGCCGATGAGCGGCATGATGATGTCGTTTACAAGACTTGTTACAATTTTTCCAAAGGCGCCGCCGATGATTACACCGACTGCCATATCAATCACGTTTCCGCGTGAAATAAACTTTTTGAATGCGCTTAATTCTTTTGTTGCGGCACTGAGGCCGTCTTTTAAGTTTGCCATAGTTTTACCTCTTGTATAAATTATATAACGAAAAATTGAGATTTAAAATAAAAACTAGAAAAGTGTTATTTAATATTTGCTTTCCAGATGAAAATTTAATAAATTATAAATGTAAAATCTGCTGCACAGAAGACGATTTCTAACAATCAATTAGCATTTATTAGTATGTGCGGTTATTATTGTATATTAATTTTATCTTCGTTTTATTTTACCGCAATTCAGGTTTGAAGTTGGACTGGCGCTGAAAATCTTTTTCTCACGGATGAATGGTATGGAAAACGAAATTTCAAATTTACAAATCGAAAAGAAAATCTTTGTTATTCGCGGTGTGCAGGTGATGGTTGACCGCGATATTGCTGAATTCTATGGGGTGGAAACTCGTATTCTTAATCAGGCAGTAAAAAGAAATACTAACAGATTTCCCAAAGAGTTTATGTTTCAAATGAATGACGACGAATTCGAAAATTGGAAATCACAAATTGTGATATCCAATTATTCAAGGTCGCAAATTGCGACCTTGAATAAAGAGTCTTTGTATGATGAAAACTTGATATCACAAACTGTGATATCAAGTTCGGATAAAATGGGATTGCGTAAAAAACCTTTCGTCTTTACTGAACACGGAGTCACAATGTTAGCTTCTGTTCTAAAATCGGAAACTGCAGTAAAAGCAAGTGTTCAGATTGTAAAGGCCTTTGTTTCCATGCGTCATTTTGTTCAGAGTAATTCACAAATTTTTGCAGAGCTAAAATACATACGGCAGCATCAGATTGAAACAGATGTTCACCTTAATGAATCTGACAAGAAAATAGACCAGCTTTTCACCCTAATGGATAAGTATAATGTAAAGGACACGCAGGGAATTTTTTTTCAGGGGCAGATTTTTGACGCCTACGTAAAATTTGAAAGTTTTATTCAGTCGGCAAAGAAGGAGATTATAATAATCGATGGTTATGTTGATTTATCTGTCTTGCAGCGACTTGCTAAAAAACAGAAAGGTGTAAACGTGACGATTTATACTGACCCGAAAACAAAAGTTTCTGCTCTGGATGTACAGACATTTAATGCCCAATATCCGACATTGACTTTGAACTATACAACAAAAATGCACGACCGTTTTATGATAATTGATAACAAGGTGCTTTATCATATTGGAGCGAGTTTAAAAGATTTGGGTAAGAAGTGTTTTGCTTTTGAAATTCTGGATTCGTCGATAATTCCTGCGATTTTACAAAATATTTAGTCTCTACACAATTTATCAAAAGCAGGCTTTGGCTTACCTTCTCTGTCAAAGAGAAGCGGGGCGTCTGTTCGGCCTGGAACCGGGAAGTTGTTTTTCCAGCTCATGCGGTCGGTAATGCCCCAGAGGATTACGTCTTTTAGGATGCCGGCGTGGGCTTCTTTTTTGAAGCATTCGAAGATTTCGGCGTAGCGGGCGGCCTGTTTTTCAAGGAGTTCTGGTGTGTATTCCTTGCGCTCTTCAAAAATGCCCTTGTCCTGCTCGCGGTCTGCGTACATAGAAATTTCCATTTCGGTAACAATAACCTTGAGGCCGAGGCTACCGTAAAGCTCGATTGTCTTTTCGATTTCGTTTACCGGCGGATGTTCAATGTTGATGTGCATCTGAAGACCAACGGTGTCTACCGGAACTCCACGCTCAAGCATTCCTTTTAAAAGCTTGTACATTCCTTCGCGCTTACCAGCAACCATCTCTAGGTTATAGTCGTTTATTACCAGGCTTGATTTTGGAAAGGCTTCCTTTGCCCAGAAAAAGGCTTTGTCTACATAGTCCGGGCCCAGAATGTCGAACCACTGAGAGCGGTCTGCCCCATCGCGGAGAACAAAGTTTTTGTCGGAAATACACTCATTTACAACGTCTACTGAGCAGATGTCGTCGCGGTAACGTTCTCCCACTGTGAAGATATATTTCTTAAGGCGTTCTTCGAGCACCTCGCGGCTAACTTTGCTTCCGTCCTCATTTTCGAAAATCCATTTAGGTGACTGATTATGCCAGACCAGAGTGTGCCAGCGCATATCCTGGCCGTTTGCCTTTGCAAAATCGCGGAGACGGTCGGCTGCCTTAAAATCAAAAAACGGCTTGCCATCCGGACCCAGGCGGTAAATTGAGTCCATCTTACATTCATTTTCGGCAACTACAAGGTTAAACTGATTTGCTGCAAGCTCGTAATCCGGCATGCGGCCCTTTGGG
Organism: Treponema sp.; assembly: GCA_016293915.1. GTDB lineage: Bacteria > Spirochaetota > Spirochaetia > Treponematales > Treponemataceae > Treponema_D. The sequence goes on from JAEDCY010000029.1 coordinate 23,827, forward strand.
AAGGGCTGAGGCTCTGGGAATTTGAACTCGGGGAATTCCTGTGTAGGCTTAAAGTTCTTTTTGAAGTCTTCATAGCGGGCTTTCATGTTTTCATATAGCTTTGCTTTTTCATCATCATTCATCAAAATGATTCCGCTGATTGCAGCGCCAAGTCTAAAATAATCTTTATAGCTTTCGAATAATCTTTTCATGATTTAGATTATGGTATAAAGCGAGCCTGAATAATAGCGAGGATTATACTTAATAGTTGTAGAAATCTCTATATGAGGCAACCTGTTTCTGACTACAACGTTTTCGATTCGCTTTTTGATGATAAATTTTTTGTTTTTCAAACTTTATTTAGTGCAATATTTTATACTTAGTGATAAAATGAAAATGAGCGTTTCTGCGAAATTTTTTAACAGCTGTGGTCGTTGAAGAATTTGTAAAACGTTTAATAATCAGCCGCGAAAGCGGAGATTCAGGAGTATAAAAAAAGCATGCGTATTAAATCTGTATTCAGTCACAGTTTTGAAAAGTATGGAAAGGTTCTTACAGGTTATGATGTAACAGATCTCCTTAAGAAACTGGACGAAACTACTAAAAAGCCTGACAATGCCGTAATTTATGAGCCGGGCGATGCTGGATTGGAAGCTCTTCCAATTGCAAAAGAATTCAGCGACAACGCTTACGGTGGAATGCCAATTCAGGTTGGTTACTGCAACGGTAACAACACAAAACTCAACTGTCTTGAGTGGCACCGTGGTTCTGAGCTCAACATTCCTTCTAATGACATTGTTCTTCTTCTTGCACCACTTCAGTCTGTAAAAAATGGAAAATTGAACACAAGCGCTGTAGAAGCTTTCTACGTTCCAAAGGGAACTGTTGTTCAGGTTTATGAAACAACTCTTCACTATGCACCTTGTACTGCTGTTAAGAATGGCGAAGTTTCTAAGGAAGGTTTCCGTGTAATTATCGTTCTTCCAAAGGACACAAACACAGAAAAGCCTGCTATCAAAGAAATTGATTTCGAAGATAAACTGCTCTGGGCACGTAACAAGTGGCTCATTGCTCATCCGGATTCAAGCGAAGCAAAGGCCGGCGCTTTTGTAGGCTTGAGCGGAATTAATATTGATATCGCTAAGGCAAAATAGATAAGCCTGTCACCCTGAACTTAGGGAGCGACGGCTGAAAGCCGGCAAAATGCTCCAGTGGAGCATTTTGAGCGAGTCTCCGAGCAGCTATGCTACGAAGGGGTAAAGGTCTTGAAAAGAGCCCCCTAAACAAGTTCAGCATGACACGGGTTGTTTAGACCGGGGTTTTAGGGGCATAGCCCCTAGGAGAAGGGGTAGCGAAAGACCGCGCAGCGGGCTGAAGCGAGGGGAAGGCTTTCCCCTCCTTCATAAAAATGAAAAAACTTTATAGGAGTATAAAAAATGATTAACAACAAACCAAAAATTAAGATCGGTATTGTGGCTGTTAGCCGCGACTGTTTCCCAGAGTCTCTTGCTGTAAACCGCAGAAAGGCTCTTGTTGCTGCATATACAAAAAAGTATGGTGCAGATGAAATCTACGAATGTCCAATTTGTATCGTAGAATCAGAAATCCACATGTGCCAGGCTTTGGAAGACATTAAGAAGAACGGTTGTAACGCTCTTTGTGTTTACCTTGGTAACTTTGGTCCAGAGATTTCTGAGACTTTGCTTGCTAAGCACTTTGAAGGTCCTAAGATGTTCTGTGCTGCTGCAGAAGAGACTTCTAAGGACGGCGGACTTATCCAGGGTCGTGGTGATGCTTACTGTGGTATGCTCAACGCTTCTTACAACCTCAAGCTCCGCAACATCAAGGCTTACATTCCTGAATATCCTGTAGGAACTGCTGAACAGTGTGCAGACATGATTCACGAATTTGCACCTATCGCAAAGGCAGTTTATGCTTTGAATCACCTTAAGATTATTTCTTTCGGACCTCGTCCACTCAACTTCCTTGCTTGTAACGCACCTATTAAACAGCTTTATAACATTGGTGTTGAAATTGAAGAGAACTCTGAGCTTGACTTGTTCGAATCATTCAACAAGCACGCTGGCGACGCTCGTATTAAGGACGTTGTTGCAGATATGGAAAAAGAACTCGGAAAAGGAAACAAAAAGCCTGAGATTCTTGAAAAGCTTGCACAGTACGAACTTACTCTCCTTGACTGGGTTGAAGCTCACAAGGGATACCGCGAGTTTGTTGCAATCGCTGGTAAATGCTGGCCTGCATTCCAGACACAGTTCGGATTCGTTCCTTGCTATGTAAACAGCCGTCTTACAAAGATGGGTATTCCTGTATCTTGTGAAGTAGATATCTACGGATGTCTTTCTGAGTTCATTGGTACTGTAGTTTCTAACGACACAGTAACTCTCCTCGACATTAACAACACTGTTCCACAGGATATCTATGATGAAGACATCAAGGGTAAGCACGGAACATACACAATCAAAGATACATTCATGGGCTTCCACTGTGGAAACACAGCTTCTACAAAGCTTGCATTCTGCGAAATGAAGTATCAGCTGATTATGGCTCGTGCTCTTCCAGTAGAAGTTACAAACGGAACTTTGGAAGGAGATATCGCTCCAGGTCCTATCACTTTCTACCGCTTGCAGTCAACTGCAGACAACATCCTCCGCGCATACATTGCACAGGGTGAAGTTCTTCCAGTTGCTACACGCTCATTCGGTGGTATCGGTATTTTCGCAATTCCAGAAATGGGCCGCTTCTACCGCCACGTACTTATCGAAAAGAACTATCCACACCACGGTGCCGTTGCATTCGGCCACTTTGGCAAGCAGCTCTTCGAAGTATTCAAGTACATCGGTGTAGCAGTTGATGAAATCGGCTACAACCAGCCTAAGGGAGTTAGATACCCTACTGAGAATCCATGGGCTTAGTTGCCTGAGGAAAACAACGGTGGTTGAGTAGGCAGAAGGCCATATCGAAACCACCTTGGTAAAAGAAAACCGCTTCTCATGTGAGGAGCGGTTTTTTAATGTTTATTGTTTATAATAGAAGTAAAAAAATTAATCACGTTTTTTATCAAAAGCAGTATTAACAACTTTTGTAATGTTTTCAATTATTTCTGCTTTAATGATTTCTATATTCTGAAACTGTAATGCCTTTCTATCAAATAAATCTAAGGTTTCAACATTAAGAGCTTTTGCAATCTGTTGAATCATAGGAAGTGAAGGAAAATATTTTCCATTTTCAATGAGTGCAATATAGTTAGCTGATGCATTTGCCTTTTCCGCCAGTTTTTCCTGAGATAAATGCAACTGTTTGCGATAGTATTTTATATTACTTGCAAGACAAATCTGTAAATTATCCATATTCTATAACTCACATTTATATATTTATATTCTTCTATAAATATTACTTATTGACTATTGAGTAATGCAGATGTAAACTTATAAAAGTATAAGTAATACATATAGTTATCGAAAAATTCTTGAGTATAGGATTGATAAATATGACTTGTTTAAGAAAAAGCATATCAAGTTCTGGGTTTTCAGCTAAGATTATTAGTTCTTTGTTATTCATATTATTAATTCTATTTTCATCATGTGTTTCATCAAAAATTGTAATTAGTGATGAAATGATGATGCCAATTCTCGATGAAGAGTTTGAATCAATGGAAGAGGCTATAGATGAAAACTGGAGTTTGAAAAGAAAACCTTCTGTAATTGTGTTCTTTTGTTATGATGAAAGATTTGGCGAAAATACAGTCACTGTTATTTCTAATTGGATTCAATCAGACTTAGAATCACGTTTTGTGAAATCAGGAAACTATAAAGTAATCGATAAACAAAATTTAGATAGAATTCTTAAAGAACAGAAATTCCAGCAATCAGGTTATGTAGATGACAAAGTTATGGTTGATATGGGACGAGAACTTGGGGGAAACTATATGGTTATCTCCAAGATCAATCAATACAACCAGTTTGTAGCAAAAATCTCAAATATCGAAACTGCTGAATTAATTTATACTACAACAAGACTAATTTCTAAAAATGCAAAGGTTGCTAGATAGATGAAAGAAGTTGGTGGTTTTATTATTTTTACAATAATTGTTTGTCTCATTTTTAATACGTGTACGTCAAAGAAAGTTGATAAGGCCTATGCTGAAGGAAAACAATCTGGTTATAGAGTAGGTTATGCTGAAATTGAAGCTGAATATAAGAAAAAGATAGAAGAACAAACATCAATTTATGAAAGAAAGATAAAAGATCAAGAAAAGGTATATGAAAAGAAAATGACTGTTGCATTACAAGAAGGTTTTGACAAAGGGAAAAAAGATAGGCAGCAGGAAGTTGAAGATAACTTGCAAAGGACAAAATCAGAAAAAGAAAGTAAAGGAAAATGGAATGACGTTTTGTTCGATGTAAACAACGGAGTCTTGGAGTATTAGATGGGGAAGGTTAGTCTTGTAATATGTGCAATTTGTCTCTTATTTATGGTTAGTGCAGGAATAAAATCTTGTTCAAAAACATCTGATTCAAATTTACAGAGGGAAAAAGAAAAAGGTTATAACGTGGGTGTATTGGAAGGTAAAAAAGCTGCTGAATCAGATTATACGAAGAAGATGGAAAAGCTGAAAAATGATTATGAAGATTTACTAGAAAAGAACAAAAACATATTAGAGGGAAAGGTTATAGAATCGTATAACCGGGGAGTTCAGCAGGGGATAGAAAAGATGACAGAAGAAATCAACTCTGTAATGACAATAAAAACAGATAACAAAAAAACAAAATCTAAAAAAACTAAACAGAATTGGAATGAAATTATATCTACGGGTGGAGAGTAAGAGTGCTTAATAAGAAATCAATTATCGAAATTTCATTATTATTTATTTCGTATTCTCTTTTCTGTGCGTCGCCAAAATGGCTTACAGAATTAGAAAAGGTATATCCTTCAAATGATTACCTTAGGATGATTGGAGAAGGTACAACTTTAAAACTTGCTGAATCCGATGCAGTATCATCTATTGCCCAAAATTTTAATGCAAAGGTAAAAGTAATTAATCAGTCTATAAAAGATTACAATTCAATAATTGCAGAAGATAAAAGTGAAACATCTAAATCTTATAGCTTTAATCAGGTAAGCAAAATTTCTTCGGATGTAGAGTTGTTATGCTTAAAGTATTCTGAACCATATTATGATAAGAAAAATAAGAAACATTATGTAGTTGCTTATATTAACAGAAAAGAAGCTGGCGATTTTTATAATCAGAAAATCAATGGAATTATGCTTCAGATAAAAGATATCTGTGAATTGGCAAGAAATGAAAAGGAAGTTTTGTATTCTGTTGTTAATTTGCAGAAGGCAAAAAGACTTTCAAAAATTGCAACTTATTATATCGATACCGCCTGCATCATAAATCCTGCAGAAATTGAAAAGTATAAAGATGATACTGAGTTAATTGCTAGGTTGACAGGTCTTCTTAGTGCTCAGGAAGGAAAAGGAACCTTTTCAGTTTCTTGTAATAATTCAAAATATAATTCTATCTGTACAGGAATTAATTCTATTTTAGAAGAAAGTGGATATGTAGTTTCAAAAAAGAATTCTATTTATCGAATTTATGTGGAAATCAATTTTAGTGAAGAAGTTTATGAAGCAGGAAATTTCGTTCGTCCGGATATTTGTATAACAGTTACAAATGCATCTGGCAAGGAAATAGATTCATATTCAAAAGTTTATCCGCGATATAGTCATCAGACTATGGAAAATGCATATAATCTGGCTCTTGTTAGAATTCAACAGGATTTAGAAGAAAACTTTTTACTGGATTATAGAAATGTAGAATAAATTGATTTTTCGGATAAGGAGGAAAATGAATGAAAAAATTAAGTAAATGGTTGGGGTTGGGTATTTGTGCCTTAATGATGGTATCTTGTGCGTCTGCTCCAAAATCAAAAGCAAAGGACATTTCTCCAACAGTTGAAATTGTTGAGCACAAAGGAACTGCTTGGGGTGTAGAACAACCAGTCTGGGTTTCTCAGATTATTGGGACAGTAAATCAAAAAGATTTACGTAAAGCATTAGGTCTGACAGATAAAAAGATTTGGGTTCTTACTCGTTCAGGTAGTGACCTTGAATTCTTACAAAATTGGGTAGATCAGGTTGATGCTCGAGCTGAAATTGCGTCTGCAATCAATCAAAGAATTGAGGATTTAGTAACTGCTGAACTCAGAGGTTCTGATTCAAAGATTGAAAGTAGAGAAATTGAGAGAATTTCAAAACGTGCAGCAAATGTTAATACAGCAGGGCTTGAAAAAGAGACAGACTGGTGGACAAAGACACGTCAGCTTGATGCTGATGTAAAGAAAGCAAAAGATGACAGCGATTATAGGTATCAGTATAACTATCTCGTAATCTATTCTATGAGTGAAGATTTATTCAAGAAGCAACTTAATATTTCTCTTGAGAATATTAAGAATGAAGTTCCGAATGCTGAAGAACTCATTAGAAAGGTAACTGAAGAAGTTATGGAACAATCTATGATTAAAGCTGAAGAGAAATAGGAGGTTTATATGGCAATGAAAGGTTGTAAAGCATGCGGTAATCGTTACCCAGAAAGTGATGGTGTTGGACCACAGGGAGAATTCTGTTGTGAAGGATGTTGGGAAACATGGGAAGCAAACCATCCAGGTTATACAGAGGGAAAGAATAAAGAAAAGAAAATAGAAAGAATAACATATTTTGTTATGGCTGTTATAGCTCTTGTAGTCTTTATTTGTAAATGTGTTATCTAATCGATTTTTGTAACTGCCACTGGTAATTAATTTGAAAATTATCAGTGGCAGTTTTTATTAGAGAAGAAAAATGACCAGAGGTCTAAGATATGAACCCCATGGATTTTCAAAAACGGATATCGAAAATAAATGAAATTGATAATGAAATTGATTCTTTTAAGGAAAGTCCCGAAAAATATAAATTCGATTATGTCGATTGTAATACGATAGATATTGATTTGGATATTCCAATTTATCGAATTGTCAGTTTTGAAGAACTAAGAAAAATATTTAAGAAATATTCTTTAAGTTTATCAAAACCAAGTAGCTGGGAAGATCAATCTGAACTGTTTCTGTTTAATAATATAGGTATAACAGAAAATAATGAATCTGTATCATTTAACTATTTAAAAAATCGAATATATTGTACTTGTTGGTCTCAAAAAGATGAGAGTGCTGCATTATGGAAAATTTATGCAAGTAAAAAGACTTCGAAATATGTAAAAATAAAGTCGACTCCAAGGAAAATAATGAAATATTTTTATGATGTAAATACTAGTGCTCATTATTGGACATACTTTTGTGGGAAAGTTCGTTATGTTGAGACTAAAAATATGAATGAAATTTTATCTAATAATCTTATTGATTATTTTATGCCAGAATCATTTACGAAGGCAATTTATTCTTTATTTTTCAAGAAAGCAGCATTTGATTATGAAAATGAAATCAGATTTGTTTTTATTGCTCAGAGTGATGTCCCAGAAGATAAATTGAGTGTGAATAAATGGGATGTAAGCAAAAAATATTTTTATTTCAAAATTGACATCAATGATATTATTGAAGAAATTGTTTTTCATCCTCAGATTTCTAATGAGAATCGAGAATTGATAGAAAATGAAATTCGAAAATATGATTATAAAGGTAAATTATATAAGTCGTCTTTGTATGATGAAAGGAAAATGGTTTTACCATTTCATTTATCAAATGATTAAAACATCTTTTAAAATTAGAAACTTAATGCAGTTTTTCTAAAAGTGCGCTATAATAAATCAAGATTTCGAGGAGGCGTATCATGACAATCGAAGGTTATTTTGATGGAACTGCAGTAAGAACTCTTGAACCAGTAGATTTAAAACCGAATCAGCGGGTTTTTATCAGCGTTCTGGACAATGATTATTCTGACTCAAAAAAACAGCGTATTCAGGAAAAGCTTGATTCGATAAATTCTGTTTATGGCATGCTTTCTCCTGAAGAGTCAAAAGCGGTGGAAGATTCCATTAATGCAGGAATCAAACTTGGAGAAGTTGAGGTATGACATATTATTTAGATGCAAATATTGTCAGCTATCTTCTAAAGGGAAATAAAGAAATCTTTTCAAAGCTTAGTGATTTGGCAAGTAATGACCATACAATTTCCATTCCAAATATTGTTTATTATGAAATAAAAAGGGGGCTTCTTGCAAACGGAGCTTCAACAAAATTAAATCGTTTTATAAATTTTGCAAAAGTACTTGGAATTGTTGAATTAAAAACTTCAACACTTGATATTGCAGCGCAGATTTATGCTGATTTGAAAAATGATGGAAATATTATTGAAGATGATGATATTTTTATCGGAGCAACTGCGCTTGAGAATGACGCTATTCTTGTTACTAATAATGAACGTCATTTAGGAAGAATCAAAGACTTGAAATACGAAGTTTGGAATTAAGAGTTTTAGTTATGTTTGAGAAAAGTTAATCAAAGAATTCCAGTTGGGGGTCAAATTTTTTTTCTCTAATTTTTCAATATATTTTGGTTCAATAAATTTTGCAAATGTAAATAAACCATGTACATAATTAATTAGTCCGAACACATTATTAAAAGACCTCTTGTTGGCATGTTGTATAGGATTTTTTATTAGATAATACAAATGACATTCAAGCTTTGATTTAAAATCTTTAGATTGTTAGTGCCAGTAGAAAATCGCCACTCCGTGACAGGCTGAAATGACCAAAAA
>JAEDCY010000069.1 GCA_016293915.1 Treponema sp.
GGCGACCATGATATTTATTATAGTCCTATCACAAATCGAAATTTTACCGTAGATTTAAAAATCAAATCACGTCATACTGCTAATGCAATTATGAAGCAAAGTGGAATCGATCACCATTTTTAAAGTTTAAAAATCGCTATTTTATCTAAAACACAAAGGCCAGCCCGATGTTCGGACTAGCCTTTGTGTTTTATAGGTGGTTTCGATACGGCTTCGCCTACTCAACCACCGTTATACGTCATGCTGAACTTGTTTCAGCATCTATTTTAGCAAACTTCGCAGTTATCAGCCTTGTTAGTAGTAACAGGCTTTCCTGCTGCAGTTGCCTTCTTTCCTGCGATTGTAAAGCATTTGCCGCTTACATGGTATTCAATCTTGCAGAAGTGGTCGATGTCGATTTTGGCTGGTTTTTCGCCGGTGTATTCGGCACCTTCAATCTGGATGATTGTTCCTGGCTCTGCCCATGGAGCAGTGAGGAGTTCAACCTTTTCTTTGCCGTCTTCTGTGTAGTCGCAGGCAAGGAGCATTCCGCGGCTTTCTACGCCCTTCATCTTACGTGGAGCGAGGTTAGCAGCGATGATTACGTGCTGACCTAAAAGTTCTTCTTCTGTCAGGTATGGGCGGAGGCCGCTCTGAATAATGCGTTCTGTGCCTGTACCGTCATCCAAAGTTTCGATATAGAGCTTGTCGCCCTGTGGGTTTGTTTCTACCTTTGTGATTTTTGCAACGCGGAGCTCAATGTGTTCGTTGAAGTATTTTACTGGATTTGTCTCGGCTTCGGATTTCTGATTTCCGCCAGCGGTGGTTTCGATACACCCGCTCTGCGGGCACTCAACCACCGATGCTTCTTTCTTTTTTTGAGCATCAGTTTTAGTATCAGCAGTAGCCATCAGTGTTTCCAGGTCGAGTTCGCCGGCAACACAAGGAACTGTAATTCCCCAGTTTTCGAGAACCTGTGGATGAACTTCACCAAATACACCAGCTGGCTGACCGTCAACAATCAGCTGAGCCTGGCGGCCAGGAATGAAGCGTGGGTCTTCACTTTCAACAACCTTGTATTCGTGGTCGAGGAAGTAAACGAGACTTGATACCTCAGAAGCCAATGTATTGAAGTTAGCGTTAGCACTTGCTGTAAGGAAGCCAAGGTGCTGGCGTGTAATTGTTCCAGTGTTTTCATCTTCTTTAAGATATGCAACCTTACCGATTTCAAAAATCTTATGAGGGTACATAGCGTTGGCGCTCCCAGCTTCGGCACGGCAAAGGCTAGACAAAATCTCAGGGCGGATAAACTGATAGTTTTCGCTCATTGGGTTTGCAATTTCGATAACCTTTGAACCGTCAATCAGCATATTGTCGATGTAGTCTTTCTTAGAACCAACATAGTTGAAAATCATTTCCTGGTAACCAAGACCAACCATCAAAGTCTTTGCCTTACGGCTGAACTCTGTAAGTGGAAGAAGGCGGCCAACTGTGAAGTCCTGTGGAGTGCGTGGTTCAAATGCGGCAACGTTACAGCCAATCATAACATCTTCAATGATATCAACTTCGTGGAGGAAGTCGTTGCGGTATGGAGCAGGCGAGAGAGTGATAGAGTAGTCTTTACCAGAGGTGGTTTCGACAGGCTCAACCACCGCGTCTATCGGCTCAACCACCACGGTGCTACCCATTCTGATGAGAGCATCTTTTACCTTTTCAATATCAAAATCGCTACCCAGCAGCTTGTTTACAGCACCAAGAGTTGTCTTTGTTGTTGGCTGGAAGTAGTAAGGAACCATGATATCCTTTCCTAGTCCTGTATCATAAGGATGCTTTACAAGAATAGGCTTAATTTCATAACCCTGATCCGCAAAATCACATGCTACGATATTTGCAGACAAAATCAGGTTTTCAATATTATCACCAGTGAGCTCAACCATAAGGTCTTTGTCACCAACCTGAACAGCACCCAAAGTTGCGCTATTGATAATCGGAGCCATAGAAAGCACTTCGTTTTTAGAATCACTCAAAAGAGGGAACTTTTTCATATCAGCGAGAATCCAGCCGAAATCTTTTCCCTTAGGATGGTCAGTAAGAATCTGGCGGCAAGTCATTGGAGCGTCGCACTGGAGCGGCACAAAGCTTGTCTTGTCCGGGTCAACAGCGTGGTAGCGAACAGGGAACTTAATCTGGTCAACGCGGTAAACACCCATAGAAATAGATTTACGCTTGCGGCCAAAGTTCCATGCCAGCTTTTCCTGAGTTTGAATAATGTCCTTAAGCATAGGATCATCAATTGCCTTACCGGTAATCATAAAAGCAACCATGTAAGGACGGATATCTTTAAGCTCAGGGTCAACCTCAACAATGCGGTCGCCGTAATCGTTGTTGCCGTGGTTAGCCATCAGCTTCATATAATCAACAGTCTTTCCGCCTTCGTGCAGCTTAATCTGGCGTGCAACACCGTTAGTAGACCAGAGGTCAGGGCGGTTAGTATCATTCAATTCAATTTTTACAACGCGTTCGTTTTCAGGCAGGCTCATATCAGGCTTTTCGTCCAGCTCAGCCTTAGCGCAGGGAAGCACATCTTCCAGAGCATCATAAGTGTATTTTTTTCCGATAGCATCAAAAAACAGTTTTTCGTTACATTCGATTTTAGGCATTTTTTTCCTCTAAAAATTTTAATGTTTTATTATAGAAGATTTTGGCAAAATAGGGAATAGTTTGGAAATCTGCGTAAAAACTGTGAAAATTTGACAAATTCAAAATCTTTAGTTACCATTTTAATAAGATTTATTAGGAGGCAAAAATGGACATTAAGTTTTATTTCTGCAAACATTGTGGAAAAATTATTGTAGTTGTAAAAGATTCTGGGGTACCTACAGTTTGCTGTGGAGAAGATATGTCAGAATTGATTCCTGGAACTACAGATGCCGCTGTTGAAAAACATGTGCCTGTTGTTCAGGTAGAAGGAAATAAGGTAACTGTAAGCGTAGGCTCTGTAACTCATCCTATGTTACCAGAGCACTATATTGAATGGATTGTGCTTGTAACTGATAAAGGAATTCAGAAAAAACTTTTGAAGCCGGGAGAAGAACCAAAGGCAGAGTTTGCTTTGCTTGATGGCGAAAAGGTTTTGAATGCTTTTGAATTCTGTAATCTGCACAGATTGTGGAAGTGCTAGCATATAGCTTCGGCTAATTATTTTACAGTAAATGAAATTGTGACTTCTTCTGAGCCGCTTATAACGCGGCAGGAATGTTCGCCACGATCTACCGGAAGTGAGAAAATAAATGGACGGTTGATTGTGGCGATTTTTTTCGTCATAAAAAACCTGAAGTGTGTTTTCTGATCCACCTGTGATTTCAAATGGAACAGTTTTGCCCGGCTTTATCAGAAAAAATAGAACAAATAAGGCGTGTAGTGTCAGAATAATATAACTGACGACCGTTAGTTAGTTTTTTACCAAATTCGTAATTTACAGTTGGTAGTGCAGTACAAGAGGTGGAAGAAAGAAGACACATAAAATTATTGCGAGAACATAAATGGATCGCTTCTCTCCGTGCTTCGCACGGAAAGTAAAGTCAGGTCACAGGTGTCTTTTGAAGTATTAATTATCTTGCTTTTTTCATTCTTTCTTTTTCTGCATACATGGCTTTATCAGCATAGGCAATAAGATCTTCTACGCAATTACCATTATTTGGAAAAACAGCAAGTCCTACCGATGCAGAAATATCGGCAAGAACATGGGCAGAAAGGCGGGCAGGAACGTTCAGAACAGCACGTATTCGTTCAACGGTGCTGCTGTAATCTGTTCCTGTATTTTTACCACGGAAAATAATAATAAATTCATCACCACCAAATCTGGCAATAATATCTTCCGGACGTACAGATTCCATCAGACGTTTTGCAACTTTTGAAAGTGCAGCATCGCCGATAGTATGCCCGTAATTATCATTTATCTGTTTGAAATTATTCATATCAATAAAGCAGACTGCAACCTGAGAGTCATTGCGTTTTGCATAATCAAGTTCTTTTTCAAGTGAAAAGATTGCTGTTTGCTTTGTATAAAGTCCTGTAAGCTGGTCCAGAGTTGCAAGCTGGGCCAGACGAATATTACTCTGGCGAAGTTTTAAGAAGAGCAGAGTCAAAATTGTAAAGGCACAAATCAAAAGGAGAGATAAAGTTCCCAGAACAAGGACAAGATGAATATTTACCCAGTGGCCATCAGGTGCAACTGCAAAATAAAGGTTTTCTTCAGAAAGATTAATACGAACACAAATTGGTTTATAGAGCCGTTTAAAATCAGTCCCATAAATTGTTTCATAAACATCCGTATTATTTTTTTGTTTGTAAATAGAATAAATATAACCGCGGGCCGTAAGGGCAGAAAGATTTACATTTTCTGAAAGAAAAGAAAGTTGTCCGTCCTCGCTGTTTCGCTCAATTTCCGAAACACAAATTACAGCAAGATTTTCTGCTTCCAGTTTTCTGGAACGGACAGAACCAAATGTTTCATAAATGCTGATATCAGTGAAAATCAAAACAAGCGCAAGGAAAACTGCAATTACAAAAATGAAATCTTTTTTCATAAGACGGCTTAGAGTCGAAATATCATACGTTTTTTTTCTCAGGACATTTTGTTTTCATATCGTTTTAGTATAATGCTGTTTTATTAAGATTTCAATTTCCAACATCATACATTTTTAATATTATAGCCCGAACGTTGAAATTTAGGGGGCCTACAGCCAGCGTTTTCTCAACTTTTCTAAGGATTTGGAAACTCCAAACATCGTAATCAATCTCAACACAATCAAGCAGAAATTACCCGCTACATTCAGGAAGACTTTGGTGATGATATTCCGGAAATCATTCTTGAGCCTGGTCGTTCTCTTGTTGGTGACAGCGGTATTTTGACTTCCCGCAAAAACAACACAGCCCTTGCCCGCTGGGTTTATGTCGATGCCGGAAAATTCAACGGATTCCCGCCGATTAAAACGTATTTTATGAGCTAAAATATAGTAGGGGGAAGTCTCCCCCTGCGCCCGAGCCTCCTCACTTCGTTGCGGTGTCTCGGGCTACCCCTTCTCCTAAGTGGGCTCCGCCCCCTTAAAATCCCCCAATGATTGATGGCCAAAAACTTGACGGCCTTATAGGTGTATGCTATATTAAAAGAAAGGAAATGCCCGATTCATTGGGCCGTCTCCATATTGTGTAAAAGCCGCCGAAGAGTGTGAAGAAGACTTTGGCGGCTTTATTTATCTACTCATCTTTTATTTCTAAAGTATGAGAGAACTGCTATAACAGTGCAGATTATTGTCGCAATACATGTGATTACTGCAACAACAAGCTCAAATGTCATAAGCAAACCTCCCTTATCAATTATTTCAAAGTCCGCCTGAGCAAGACTCTGATTGAGTTCGGGAGACGCCGCCTGAATCGGGCATTTCCAATGATTTTAGTATACGGTATATAATGTATAGTGTAAAGTAGTATATAGTAAAATAGTTTATAGATTAGAAAAATTACTGATAAAGTCTACAAGAAGTTTTTCTTTTTCGGGAGAGAGTTCTTCGCATTTTTTTATGATTTCTGAATGCTTTCGATAAAGCCTGAGTTGATTCTGCTCTTCTTCGTGATTTTTTGAAGAGTTAGGATTATTGGTTCCGTTTACAAGATATTCAACAGACACACCCAGAACTGCGGCGATTTTTACTGCGGTGTCGGCGGAGGGAGAAGACCCTTGCCTTTGCCCTTTTCCAATATTAGATGCTGTAATACCTACTCTGTTGGCGAGTTCTTTATTTGTCATACCCAAATAATCTAATTCAATCGCAACATTATCCCAAAAACCCATATATGTAGAATTATGGAAAATTATCAATTTATCATTAAATAATGGTAAAAAGTTTATTTCTGTAATAAAATGGTAAATAGTTTATTTTATTTAATTATATGAACTATTTTCCAGGTGAATTATTATGGCAAATAAAACATTTGATACAGCTAAAAAAGTTAAGAACGATGAATTTTATACTCAACTTTCTGATATAGAAAGAGAATTAATACATTATAAAGATTACTTTTTTGGAAAAATAATTCTGTGCAATTGTGATGATCCAAGAGTATCAAATTTCTTCAAATATTTTGCATTAAACTTTGAGATATTTGGAATAAAAAAAATAATTACCACTTGTTATAAAAACCAAGATGTAGATTTATTTACACAAAATGATTGTGAAAAAGCAGTTTATCTAGAATACTCAGGAAATCCTAATGATCCAACTAATACAGATTTTTCAACTGTTGAAGTAAAACAATTAAAAGGTGATGGTGATTTCAGAAGTCCTGAATGCATTGAGTTATTAAAACAAGCAGATATAGTGGTAACTAATCCACCGTTTAGTCTCTTTAGAGAATATATTGCTCAATTATTAAAATATGAAAAAAAATTCATCGTAATAGGTAGTCAAAATGCCATAACATACAAAGAAATATTTTCTCAGATTAAATCAAATAAAATTTGGCTTGGATATGGGTTTAAGGGTGGAGATGCATATTTTGAAATAGGAAATAATAATACAAAAAAATATGCAGACGGTGTTTTAAATGAAAAAACAAAATTAGTACATTTTAGGAATTGTTGCTGGTTTACAAATCTTGATATTAGAAAACGACATGAAGAATTAGTCTTATATAAAACATATTCAGATGCAGAGTTTCCACATTATGAAAACTACGATGCCATTAATGTTGATAAGTCTACTGATATCCCAATGGATTACGATGGTGTTATAGGGGTTCCAATTACTTTTCTTGATAAATATAGCCCAGATCAATTTGAAATAATTGGTTTAGGAATTGTCGGAAGTTGTGAATTTACAAATGAAAGACGTATGGAAATTTTAGATAAAAATGGTTTACCAACAGGTAAGTTCACTATTAATGCAAAAGGTACTCTATATAGAAAACATTTAGATTCTGATAAGAAACCTGCAGCTTTTAAAGACTGTGAAACTGGAGAATTATATCAAAGCATTTATGCACGCATTTTAATCAAGCGAAAAAATAGGCCCGCCTGCGAGCTTACAGGGCTAGGGCGTGGAGCCACGCCGAAGGCGGCCACCGCAACGAAATGAACTAACGTTAGTTAGTG
>JAEDCY010000070.1 GCA_016293915.1 Treponema sp.
CTATAGATTCCGAAACAAGTTCGGAATGACACTAGGATGTAAACTTATTGGTCATTCCCTTTTTTACCTTAGGAGAAATTTCCTATGTAATTTCAATAAAGTGGTGATATAATTATTAATGTTAGGCAATTTGCCGGTTACGGCGTAAATTTATAAAAAAGGAGTATAATTTTATGAAAAAAATTGCACTTTTGGCAATGTCTGCAATGTGTGTTCTCGCACTTGCTGGATGTAGCAAATCTAAAGGTCCTTCGGCAGCAGCTCTTAAAGCAGCAGCAGAAGGTGACTATTCAAAGCTTCCAGTAGCAAAAGATCCAGCTACAAAGAAGAGTTATGATTTCGGTGGATTGGCAATTACAATTTATGACTGGTGGTCAAATCCTGATGCTCCTGCTGCTTCAAAAGCAGAAGAAGATCAGAGAGCTTTCCGCAAGTACCTCGAAGAAACTTACAACTTTACAATCATTCAGGACAACTTGAATGCTGGTTGGGGTGGACACCCTGCAGAAGTAGCTAACTACTGTATCACTGGTGGTGACGATGCTCGTATCTTCGTCATTGATGGACGTTCAGCATTCTCAGGACTTGCTGCTAACCTTTGGGCAGATGTTTCTAAGACTCCAGATATCGACTGGACAAAAGAAAAGTGGAACAAGGCTGTTTGCAGCGTAATGCCAGGAAAATCATTCGCTGTTGGTAAACCAGAACCACGCCACTGTATCTTCTTCAACAAGCGTGTTCTTCAGGAAAATGGTTTTGACCCAGATGAACCATACAATCTTCAGAAAGAAGGAAAATGGACATGGGAAACATTCGAAGAAATGTGTGCTAAACTCACAAAAGATACAGATAACGATGGTATCATCGATCAGTATGCTCTCTCTGGATTCAACGGAGAATTTGCTTGGCCAACAATCTACTCTAACGGTGGTAAGATTGTAAATGTTGATGCAAACGGAAAATACTATCTCGATATGAGCGACAACGTAATGGAAGCTTGGGATTATATCCGCCGCATTTTCGTAAACTACAACAAGCCACAGGGCGAAGGTGCTAACTGGGACTACTTCAAGGCAGACTTCTTGAGTGGTGCTACAGCATTCTATAACGATCAGGAATACGATGCACAGCCAAATGGTATGCTTGCAGATATGAAGGATGACTGGGGTATGGTATGTCTTCCACTCGGACCAAAGGGTGATGGAAAATACTTCACACTTAACCAGGATAACATGCTTGTAATTCCTAGCTACTATCCACAGGACAAAGTTAACAAGATTATGAAGGCTTATGACTTCTGGTCTGATACAGTTCCTGGTTATGATGATCCAGATTCTTGGAAAGAAAACTACTACGGTTCATTCCGCGATACACGTGCTGTTGATGAAACAATGCAGTACATGATGGACAATTCTAAGTCTTGGAATGCTTGGTTGATTCCTGGCTTGAACTATGCTCCACTTTCATGGAACATCTGTGGTGGTGCAGATCCACAGGAAACATACGAGTCTATGAAGAACGAACTTCAGGCTACAATTGACGAGGCTATGAACAAATAAGTTTAATTGCCTGTCATGCTGAACTGGTTTCAGCATCTCCAAAGCCATCGTAATTGAAATACGATGGCTTTTTTTATATAATAAAAATATGTCAAATCACGGTACAATTACTAACGATAATCATGCAGCACTCTGGCACGGCCGCTTTAAGGAAGGTCCGGATGCAGATGCCGTAAAGTTTGAAACTTCAATTAATGATGATATGAGAATGGCCTTTGTTGATATCGAAGGCAGTAAGGCTCATGCTAAAATGCTTTGTAAATCTGGCTTAATTTCTGAAAATGAAAGAAATCAGATAATAGATGGACTGGATTCGATTCGAAAGGATCTTGCTTCCGATCAATTAAAAGTAGATCTTTCTGCAGAAGATATCCATTCTTTTATTGAAGCGACTCTTACTGACAGAATAGGTGAGGCTGGCAAAAAAGTTCATACAGGCCGTAGTCGTAACGATCAGATTGCTCTTGATGAAAAATTATATCTTCGTCATCAGATTAAAAAACTTGGTAGTGAAATTTTAAAACTTATTGATGTACTTGTAAAAATTGCTTCTGAGAATAAAAATTCTTTAATTCCAGGTTTTACTCATATGCAGCATGCCCAGCCGGTAACTCTTGCACATCATTTATGTGCCTGGGCGTGGATGTTCAGCAGAGATTTTACCCGTCTTAGGGATGCTGCAAAACGTGCAGATTTTTCACCAATTGGTTCCTGTGCTCTTGCTGGAAGCGGTTTGCCGCTGGATCGAGCTTATGAAGCAGAACTTCTTGGCTTTAGTGGTGTAACTGATAATTCTCTTGATTCTGTTTCTGACAGAGATTATTATCTGGAAGTTGCTTCTGATCTTTCTATTTTACAGATGCATCTTTCACGAGCCTGCGAAGAAATTGTTTGCTGGTCTACAACTGAATTTAATTTTGTAGATTTAAGCGAAAAGTGGTCTACCGGAAGTTCTATAATGCCGCAAAAAAAGAATCCTGATTTTGCAGAACTTATTCGCGGAAAAACCGGTCGTGTTTATGGAGATATGGTTGCTCTCTTTACTATGATGAAGGGACTTCCGCTTGCTTATGACCGTGATATGCAGGAAGATAAATCAAGCTTCTTTGAGGCTTATGATACAGTTATTTCAAGTGTACGTATTTTTACTGAAATGGTAAGAACTGCTGACTGGAATAAAGAGCTTATGGCTGCTGCTTGTGATGGTGGCTATCTGAATGCAACTGATATTGCAGATTATCTTGTTTGTAAAGGTATGCCTTTCCGTACTGCTCATGGAGTTTCTGCAGGATTGGTTCGAATTGCTATTGAAAAAAACTGCCGTCTTGAAGAACTTGACTTTACCGAATATGAAAAGGCAAGTAATCTTTTTGAAAAAGATATTTTTGAGTTGATTAAACCTGAAAAATGTGTTGAAATCAGAAAAACTATAGGAGGACCATCTCCATCTGAGGTTCAAAAGCAGATTGAAAAACTTTCTGCCTTTATAAAGGATAATACATTGACTGAAGAAGATTCAATCGATGATTTTATAATTTAATACCATTTCGGTCTGGAACCTGATTTCTGGAATCGGAATAAATTCTATAGGAGAAAAATATGAAAAAAATTATTTGTGCTGTTCTTATGGCAGCTGCAGTTTTTGCTCTGGCAGGCTGTAAGAAATCAAATAAGAAAAATGACAATGATGCTGTTTCTGCAATCAAAGGACGTGGTGTATTTGTTCTTGGACTTGATGATTCATTTCCACCTCTGGGCTTTAGAAGTGATGACAACGAAATTGTAGGTTATGATATTGATCTTGCAAAAGAAGTTGCTAAACGTCTTGGTGTAGATTTCCGTGCACAGCCTATCGACTGGGATGCAAAGGAAATGGAGCTTGAAACAGGTAAAATCGACTGTATCTGGAATGGTTTTACAATTACAGAAGACCGCAAGAATGCTCTTTCTTTTACAGAAGCTTATTTGAATAATGATCAGGTACTTGTTGTTCGTGCTGATAGCGGAATTAATTCTCTTGCAGGTGCAAAAGACAAGATTATTGGTATTCAGAGTGGGTCAAGTGCACAGGAAGCTGTTAATGATAATGCTGCATTTGCATCTTCTATTTCAAAGCTTATTATGTTCAAGGATAATATTACTGCTTTGAACGATCTTGATATTGGTGGTGTAGACGGCGTTGTAATGGATAGTGTTGTTGCTAATTATTCAATAGCTCAGACAAAAAAGCCTTTCAAAGTAATAGATGAATCTCTTGCTAACGAAGGTTATGGAATCGGCTTTAGAAAGAATGAACCTGAGTTGCGCGATGCGGTATGGAATATTCTTAAAGAAATGCAGAAGGATGGAACTGTAACTGCTATCAGCCAGAAATGGTTCGGCCGTGATATTTCTACTATTAATTAAGCCTATAATCGAAGAACCGTTAAAAACTGGGCTGCGACAGCGGGGGTGATGGTAAGGCTAAAAATTGCAGTGCAATTTTTTTAACGCCTTGCTATAGAACACCGGCCGCCAGCGGCCTTGCACATTTAGGTTCATCGAAAAAATGGCTCAGAGGCAAGCTGTGCTTGCCGATTTGGAGAATAATTCTTTGATTTCTGACCGATATATAAAAATGTTACAAGCGATGCTTACAGGTTCTGTAACATCTCTTGAAGTTTTCTTTCTTACAATTCTTTTTTCAGTTCCTCTTGCATTACCAGTTGCCATGGGACGTATGTCCAGACATAAGCTTTTGTCTGGTGTAACAAATGTTTTTCTTCTTGTAATTAGAGGTACTCCGCTTATGCTTCAGCTGCTTGTAGTGTATTTTGGTCCCGGGCTTTTTATTCGCTGGCTGGTATTACAAGGGTATGAAGTTTCTTTTAAATGGAATAGATTTGTTGCTGCTATTGTAGCTTTGTCTGTAAACTATGCTGCATATTTTGCTGAAATCTACCGTGGTGGAATAGAGTCTATTCCTAAAGGTCAATATGAAGCGGCCAAGGTTCTGGGGTATACACCGGCACGAACATTTTTCAGTATTGTGCTTCCTCAGGTAATCAAGAGAATTGTACCTGCAATGGGAAATGAAGTTATTACACTTGTAAAAGATACAGCACTTGTTTCTGTAATTGGAGTTTCTGAACTTTTGATGGTTGCAAAGGAAAGACAGGGAGCAATGTTTTCTTTTGTTCCGCTTTTTATATCCGGTGTTTTTTATTTTATTATGAACTGGATTGTTTCGATTGCTTTTCAGCGGTTAGAAAAGAAACTGAGTTATTATAGTTAAACGTCATGCTGAATTTATTTCAGCATCTTGTAATAGATTCCGAACCTTCGCAGCATAGCTGCTCGGAGATTCGCTAAAAACAGTCCACTGGACTGTTTTTGTCCTGCTACGCAGTGCCGCTCCCTAAGTTCGGGATGATATGGGTGATTTATGGAAGAAATAATCCGAGTTGAAAATATAAAGAAAACTTTTCGCGATAATCTTGAGATTTTAAAAGGTATTTCTTTTTCTGTAGAGAAGGGTGAAGTACTTAGTATTATAGGACCTAGTGGTTCTGGAAAGTCTACAATGCTCCGCTGCATTTCACAGCTTGAAACTGTAACTGATGGAACTATCAAAATCTGTGGAAAGACTCTTGTGGAAAATGGAGTTTATGCAGATAAAAAGATCCGGCATGAAATCATTTTGAAAAGTGGTCTTGTATTTCAGAATTTTAATCTTTTTCCTCATTATTCAGTTTTAAAAAATGTTACCGCGGCTCAAATACGTGTATTAAAAAAATCGAGGGAAGAAGCTGAAGAAACAGCTTTGGATTTGTTAAAACGTATGGGGCTTGAGTCTAAAGCGTATAATTATCCTTGTGAGCTTAGTGGTGGTCAGCAGCAGAGAGTTTCAATTGCACGTGCTCTTGCGCTAAAACCTGAAGTGCTCCTTTTTGATGAGCCTACCTCAGCCCTTGACCCTGAGCTTACCGGTGAAATTCTTGCTGTAATCAAAGAACTTGCTGCAGAAAAAATGACAATGGTTGTAGTAACTCACGAGATGGCCTTTGCCCGCGACATTTCCAGCCACATAATCTTTATGGACGGCGGAGTTATAGTTGAGGAAGGCAGTCCTGATGAGGTAATTAACAATCCGAAAATGGACAGAACTAAAGCCTTCTTATCTCGTTTTACGAATGTATAGGATGTAGCTAGCTGTTAGCTAATAGCTATTAGCTTTTAGCTTTTAGCTATTTACAAAAGTAAAAGCTAACTGTTAGTCTTGAAATACCCTTGAATAAAATCAATAAATCAGTTATTATATCATCTCAATATACACAATAGGCATTTTTATGTCCTTTGTGTCAAAAGATAGTAAAAATTTGGTACTGGAAACAGTGCCATGGAGGATATAATGGTCAAAATCAGACTTAAGAGATTTGGTGCAGCTAAGCGTCCATGCTACCGTGTAGTTGTTCAGGACTCACAGAAGCCACGTGACGGCGTTTGTATCGAAGAAATTGGAACTTTCATGCCAATCGCGCAGGAAAAGGATCAGGTTTCTATCGATTTGGAACGTGCAAAGTACTGGATCAGTGTTGGTGCACAGCCTACAGACATCGTTAAGAAGCTGATGAATCGCCAGGCTGCTAAGAAGGCAGAATAGTTTACAGAGAGGCTAGGAAAATGGAAAAAGACCTGATTGAATACATCGCAAAATCATTGGTCGATGATCCGTCAGCTGTATCTGTAAATGAAACTGAAGGCGAGAAAGGCATGGTGCTCCAGCTCAGAGTGGCAGATGGTGACATCGGCAAGGTTATCGGTAAATACGGTAGAATTGCTAAAGCCATGAGAACAGTTCTGAGTGCTTCAGCTGTAAAAGACGGTAAGCATTACAGTCTTGATATTCTTGATAACTAATTAGGAATATTGCTGATGGAAAAAGCACAACTTGTTGTTGGCTTCATCCGTGGAACTCACGGTTTTTCGGGTGAATGTAAGGTTGAGAGTGCCTCCGGAGAATACGAGCATCTGCTTGATTTGAAGGAAGTTACTTTAGTGCATGGCGATGAGCATAGAGAAACAAAGGTTGAATCGGTTTCTCTGGGACATGCGGTTGCTTATGTTAAGTTTGCTGGTATAGATTCTGATGAGGCTGTACTAAAATACCGCCACTGGGGAATTCAAGTACCGCGAAAATACTGCAAGCCTTTGAATAAAGACGAGTGGTATATTGAGGATTTACGAGGTTGTTCCCTTGTTTATGAAGGGAAAGACGCTCCGGCAACGTTGATTGCACCTGAGGGGCAGCTTAAAGGCAAGGCTGTTGCAGGAACAATCACAGACGTAATGGAAGGCGGCGGGGGTAACTTACTTGAAGTGTCACTCGTCGAGAGTTGTGACCGAAAGGTTCTTGTTCCTTTCAATAAAGAGTTTATTGGAAAGGTTGATATTAAGAACAAAACGGTGCAATTGATGCACCTCTGGATTCTGGAGTAATTCCATGAAATTTACTGTG
>JAEDCY010000030.1 GCA_016293915.1 Treponema sp.
TTAAAATGCGCGGTGAATGGGTAGAATAATTTAGGCTAGAATTGACGGATACTTTTCAATCATAATCACACTTACTCTCTTGAAGATTTAATGCAAATGAAGCCAGAAAACTTTTCATGGCAAGTTAACATATGCTTAGAACATTGGGGAAAATCAGTTAGACATTAAATATGTTATATCACTTATTGTTCAAGGAGGTATTGATATGTACGTTGGTGCTATTGGAAGTATTGATAGTGTAAGTGCCGGAGGAATAGATCCTTATCTTATGTCTCGTTATGCTACTTTAAATAAACAATTAAAGTTGAAACGACTTAGAGAAGAAGAAAATATTGATCCATTAGATACAGTTTGTATTCCTAGAATTGAATCTTATGAAACAACGTTAACCGTTGAAAAATTACGTGAAATCTATGCAAATCCTATATCAAAAAGTATTCCTATCAAAATTGCTTACACAATTCTGCAAAGACTATGTAATGAAACTTTACGAATATCTCAAAATACAGATTACATTAAACAATTTGCTTTTAGGATGTATGATAATTAAGAAATTATATAATACCTAGATTTAATTTATAATGATAATCTGTATCAAAATCTGTAAGTTTTTTTTGCAGACAGAAAAACTTACAGATTTTATTTAATTCATTCTTTCTAAGACCACCATGTAGAATTGTAAATCTTCCTGTGTCTTTATGGTAAACGACTCTTCCACGAGGAATATAAAAGTATTCTGAACGCAAAAGTTTTGGGAGTTTTTGTAATTCACCATTGGCTTCAAGTTTATCCCAGAAATCTACATGATCAATAAGACCTGTTATACAATCTCCATAAGGCAATCCTTTTTCAACTTCCACAGGTGCGGCAAAGATAACTTCGTCATAGTAAAACCACCAGATTCCAACACTTGGTGTTTTGCAATTTTACATTTCAGTTTAACTCCTTATATATTCTGTGCCAGTTATTCATCAAACTTCGGATATTGTCTTTCCCTACACTGGTAGAACTCTGGATATCATAAGCTGGAATATCAAGATTGTGCTCCTGACAATATTTTACAACATATTTTGCACAGTCATAACCTGATTTTTCTTCTCCCAGGTCATGGTCAAAACATATAATATCCGGAAGTCCATTTTCATTAATGTAATTACAGAAATCTTCATAGTTCTTTACCCAGCTGATATCATAATCTCCAACAATATAATCAGCAGGGGTTCTAAAATCATCAAGCCATAAAACTTTCTTCATAATTAGAAAGACCTTAATTCAAATTTACAGGATTTTAGCAATTCTTCTATAGAATTAACTCCCCATTTGTCTGCAGCAAACTTAATAATTTGACCGCAAGTTCTAGAATCCTCTAAGGCATCATGAGCAAGATATTCAATTTTAAAATATTCACCTAAAGCTGTTAAGCGATGTGATTCTAAATCTGGCCATGTTTTTTTCGCAACAATAAGAGAATCAAAATATTCTAACTTAGGAACTTCCATCCCAAAATATTCACAACAATTTTTGATAACTGGCATATCAAACATATTTCCATTATGAGCTACAAGAGGAATATCTGGAGTTTTATTGATAAATGGCATTACGATTGTATCCCAGACTTCTGGAAAATAAGGTTTGTCACGAACATCATCATAAGAAATATGATGAATAGTTTCGGTCCATTCTGGAATGAAATACATCTTAGCGGGATGAATTAATGAATATACAGAGTCTGTTTCTTTTCCGTCAATTAAACGAACAAGTCCAACTGAACATGCGCTATTTTTGTAATAATTTGCTGTTTCGAAATCAATTGCGATGTAATCTAATTTATTATTCATGCTTTAATAATATTATATATGTTCTATCAAATTATGATAGAGTTATTTTATAATAAGATAAAGATGATGTTTTTTTTCTTTATTGCCGTTCGGTTAAGATTTCAGTATATTAAAACTGTAAAGCCTTCCGTGCAGAAAACCACTTCCAACGAACAAATTGCATTTATTAGTATGCACGTGATTATTAGATTGCCGTGTCGAGCACGGCAATGACACTTTATTATCTTCGTTTTTTCTTTACCATAATTCAGGCCGGGGGTTGGACAGGTGCTGAAAAACTATTTACTCATGAGGGAAAGGTATGGAAAAATCTCAAAACAATCTCAAGTTATTTGAAAACAAAAAGATTCGCTATGTCTGGAATGCCGAGGAAGAAGAATGGTATTTTTCAGTTGTGGACATTGTCGAAGTTCTGACGGAAAGTCAGAATCCAAGACGTTATTGGAGCGATTTAAAAATCAAACTAACGAAAGAAGGTAGCGAACTGTACGATAAAATCGTACAGTTGAAGTTGATTGCCCCTGATGGAAAATTAAGGGAAACAGACGTCCTTTCAACTAAAAATGTTCTTCGTTTAATTCAATCAATTCCATCTCCTAAAGCAGAACCATTCAAGATGTGGCTTGCTGAAGTTGGTAATGAAGTTTTGAATGAATCAGTGGATCCGGAGCTTTCAATAGACAGGGCAATTCAGAATTACAGGAAGCTTGGTTATAGTGAAGGCTGGATTAATCAGAGAATAAAGGCTATAGAAGTTCGAAAGGCTCTGACTGACGAGTGGGATAAGTCTGGTGTAAAAAAAGGCAAAGAGTATGCTCTTCTTACAGATTTAATGTATAAGACCTGGGCGGGAATGTCTTCAAAAGATTACAAAGAATTTAAAGGCCTCAAGAAAGAAAACTTACGCGACAATATGACAAATATAGAACTCATTCTGAATATGCTTGCAGAGGCTTCTGCTACGGAGATTTCTCAGAATGAAAATCCATCAAGTTTGACAGAGAGTGCACAAATAGCGGTATCTGGTGCAGAGGTAGCTCTTGATGCACGGAAATCCCTTGAAAAACGTGGCGGTAAAACGATTTCTTCACAAAATGCAAAGGAAATCGGAACTAAAGAATCTTTGATTGAAAGAGAGAAAGAGTTTTAATTATCCGGAGTCGCAAAAATTTAAGCCTCCGAAAGATTCGAAGACTTGAGTGATGCGGCTGAAAAAGACAGCGAACAGGATGTCTAAGACACCTCTCGGCGATTTTTGTTTTAATATAACAGATGATGAGATTTCTTTCCATTTCTATCCGTGTGCAATTCGACACGGTTAAAAATGAAGCAGGCGTGACGTTTTTTTCATAAAGCAGATTTTAAACGTAGAGAATTCGATACGTTTAAACGGATACTGGTGGTTTCGATACACTTCGCTATGCGAAGTACTCAACCGCCGGAGTTTTTCTTCCGATAATCAAAATATGGCACAGAAAAAAAAATCATCTAAGAAGAAAAATACTACTTTGTTTACAGCGGCTTGTGTTTTGTTGGGGCTGCTGGTTATTTTAATTATTTTTCTGGTAAAAAAAGACCAGATTTTTACTAATCTTAAAGAAACTGCCTTTTTTGACCGTGTATTTGGTTCAACTCCAACTGCCATTGAGCAGCATGAGCCGGCTGAACCTAAGAAAACAGAAACTATTCCTCTGAAAAATGATGAGGTTACTATAAAGATTGAAGCTGAAGAAGCGCCAGAAGCAAAGTACAGCGAACCAGAGGTTGAGATTGAAGCTTCTAAACCTGCTGAGATTGCAAAGCCTGCAGAAAGTGTTAAACCTAAAGAAGAAGTAAAAGAAAGTCCTAAAAAAACTGAAGAGAAAAAGCCGGAAGAGCCTAAAAAAGAAGCTGCTAAGCCTGCAAATACCGAGCTTCAGCTTTGCTTTGTAAATATTGATGGTTATGGTTCTGTTGTACGCCAGATTGTAAAACGTAAGGTTTCTAAGAGTGATTCTCCGCTTACTGCTTCTATAAATCTTCTTTTGAAGGGGCCGGATACAACTGTTTCTGCTGAGCGTAATCTTATGAGCCTTATTCCTGAGGGAACTAAACTGCTTAGTGCTAAGGTTTCTGGCGGTGTTGCATATCTGAACTTTAACGAAGCTTTTGAAATCAATACCTACGGTGTAGAGGGGTATATTCATCAGCTCGAGCAGATTGTCTTTACTGCCACTGCTTTCTCGACAGTAAACAGTGTACAGTTTTTAATTGAAGGTGAAAAACGAGACTACCTGGGAAGTGAAGGGGTTTTGATTGCATCCCCACTTTCGAGAAGCTCGTTTTAGGGATGCTGAAACAAGTTCAGTATGACAGAAGTTTCCGTCACCCCGAACTTAGGGAGCGACGGCTGAAAGTCGGCAAAATGCTCCAGTGGAGCATTTTGAGCGAGTCTCCGAGCGGCTGTGCTGTGAAGGGGCCGGGGTCTATTTGTATGACTTCACAATCTTATCAAAATAAGACGGATTTTTGAGATAGGCTGTCTGATATGTTGAAATCGAAAAATAATCAAAGCCGCCGTCTTTATTTCTTGTTAAAATCTTTATGATATTTACAGTTGTGTTGCTTTCCGGGAAGTAAGATGTACTTACCAGCTTGTAACTGTCTTTTGCCTGTGTATAAGTAATTTCGCAATTCTGAAAGTCTGTATATGAACCTTCTGTGCTTTCGAGCAGCTTTCTCTGAACATACAAATCATTTAAGGTTTTATTTTCAGAAACCTTTGGAAGGACAGACATTGTTATAAGAGAGTCATTCCCAAGTGTCCAGAAGTTTTCCATTTTTTGTTCCCAGCTTTCGTCCAGAGTTACAGAACGGTTTTCGAATTTACAAACCAGTGGTTTAGCTGTTTTTTTTGTTTCTTTTTGAACATCTGATTTTAAGGTTTTAATTCCACTGAAACCTTCAAAAGTTTTATCTTCGCTTGATTTGATAGTTCCGATTGTGATGCAGTCAAAAACCTTTTCGCCTTTATCGTTCGCAATGCTTCTGATGTTGAAAAGCGGAATGCGTGCATCGAAAGTAATAGCAACTTTACCGCCAAACTGGGCGTAATCCTGGTCTATTGTTACTTTATCTGATTCTACAGCAACCTGCGAAATACGTCGTGCAGAAAACTCATAAAGAATATCATGAAGATAGTTTACGATATCTACATCATCTGAATCAGGGATAATTGTAGAAACAATTTTCTCGCCAGTCATAGTCCATACATCTGCTTTGGGGTCTACAGTGATAAGAATTGAAATATCTTTTTTTGGAAGTTTTTCAGTTTCATTCTCTGGCGCAATATAACGAATCTGTATTGTAGAATTATCGTAACCAAGAATTCCGATATAACTTTCGCGGTTAAAAGAAGTATCGCGGTAGTAAACATATTCGCCAGCGCTATCTGGAATAAAAGAAGTAAAGCCAGGAAGTGCAAAAACAGAAGCAGTAAGTAAAATTGTTGTGATTATAGAAAGGATAGTTTTTTTCATGATTAGAATCCTGTGTCCGGTGGTTTCGATACAACGCTATGCGTCACTCAACCACCGGAAAGTCTCAGATGTCTCGGTGGTTGAGTGCTTCGCGAAGTGAAGTGTATCGAAACCACCGTTACGCAATCTAGGCGTTAAGTTTTTTAAGTTCTTCTCTAACGATGTCAGCTGCCTTCTTAGCAACTTCATCTGCTGGTACAAGTGTAGCCTCAGCATCTGTGCGAAGCTTCATCTCAACGTTTGGAAGATTCTTGTCGCCAACTACTATGCGGATAGGGTAGCCGATAAGCTCTGAGTCTGTGAATTTAACGCCAGGGCGTTCGTTGCGGTCGTCGAGAATAACCTCGATTCCGTCTGCCTTCAAATCCTCATAAATCTTATCAGAAACTTCCTTCATCTTGTCCTTGTACTGGATTGGGATAACTGCTACCTGATATGGAGCTACAGTCATAGGCCAGATGATTCCCTTGTCGTCGTGGTGACCTTCAATGATGCTTGCGAGAGTTCGGTCTACACCAATACCATAACAACCCATAAGAGGTGTTACAGGCTTTCCGCTTTCGCCAAGGTAAGTTACGTTCATTGATTTTGTATATTTTGTTCCAAGCTTAAAGATATGTCCAAGCTCGTTACCTTTTTTCATGTAGAACTTTCCGCCACATTCAGGACAGAGGTCGCCTTCTTTACAAGTGCGAACATCAACTGTCATAAATGGGGTAAAGTCGCGGCCCGGTTCAACGTGCTTAATGTGATAGCCTTCTTTTCCGGCACCTGCGATACAATCGTGCATATCAATAGTAGATTTATCTGCAATAACAGGAATCTTAATTCCTACAGGGCCTACAAAGCCGTGTGGAGCACCTGAGTACTTGAGAACGTCTTCATCACTTGCAAGTTCTGCACCACTTGCCTTCAATTCTGCAGCAAGCTTTGTTTCGTTTACATCCAGGTCTCCGCGAATAAGTACGCAGAAGAAAGTTTCCGGAATATAAGTCTGTCCGCCTTCTGTAACAGTCTGAGCATTCTTGTAGAACTCTGTTCCTGACAAATCAACGGCACAGTTGTAAACCTTGTAAATCAGAGCCTTAAGGAAGGTTGTTGATTTTTCACCAAAGAACTTTTCCATGTCTTCAATGCTGAATACATTTGGAGTTGCAACTTCTTCGATTGCAAGATCTGTTTTTTTCTGTGGTTGACCATTGCTGTCGAGCGGAGTTTCAGCCTTACATGCTGCCTTTTCTACGTTTGCTGCATAATCACAGTCAGGGCAGAGGAGAAGGGTATCATCACCAACTTCTGATTCAACCATGAACTCTTCTGAACCGGAACCTCCCATAGAACCTGTGTCGGCCTTTACAGAAATTGTAGCAAGACCCATGCGCTTAAAGATACGGCGGTAAGCTGCTGCTACATTGTCGTAAGATGCATCCAAATCTGCCTGGTCCTTATCAAAAGAATAAGCATCCATCATTGTGAACTCGCGGCCTCGCATTACACCATAACGTGGGCGGATTTCATCGCGGTATTTTGTGTTAATCTGATAGAGTGTGAAAGGAAGCTGCTTATAAGAAGAAAGACCTTCGCGAACGATGGCTGTAAAAGCTTCCTCGGCAGTTGGAGAAACTACCATGTCCTGGCCCTGGCGGTTCTGTGCAGTAAGCATTTCGCCTGCCATTTTGTCCCAGCGTCCAGATTCCTTCCA
Organism: Treponema sp.; assembly: GCA_016293915.1. GTDB lineage: Bacteria > Spirochaetota > Spirochaetia > Treponematales > Treponemataceae > Treponema_D. Next base: position 7,059 of record JAEDCY010000030.1, read on the forward strand.
GAGGTCACCGGGTACGATTACTGTAGGTTTGATTTCGAGAAGACCTGCGTTGTCGAGTTCTTCGCGGATAATTTTTTCAACTTTCATTAAAGAACGGAATCCGAATGGCATGTAAGCATAAAGTCCGTTTCCAAGTTTGCGAATTAAACCAGAGCGCATCATAAGCTGATGGCTTGCAATAACTGCGTCGTTTGGAGCTTCACGCAGTGTAGAGATAATTGTTTTTGTAGCTTTCATAGCATACTATTTTAGTGTAAATGAGGATATCGGGCAATAGTTCGCAGTCACCCCGAACTTAGGGAGCGACGGCTGAAAGCCGATACAATGCTCCAGTGGAGCATTGTAAGCGAGTCTCCGAGCGGCTGTGCCGCGAAGGGGTAGGGGTCTCATTGATAGATGCTGAAACAAGTTCAGCATGACGTGAGTTTTTTACTTTTTAAGCACACAGATGATTTTGTCTGAGTCTGGTGTGTATGGAGTTCCTTTGTAGTCATTATAGAATTCGCATGAAGAGTATTTTACTTCCTTAGCATAAGAACGGATGGTTTCCATTCCGATTGGACAGATAGGTTCATCCTTTACTTCGTCTATTAACTTTCCGCTGGCAGTAACAACATGCTGGAAAAGTTTATACTGCACAGAATCAGAATTTTTGATAACAGAAGAATAGAGGGTTGCGCGCTCTGCCTTTTTAGGAGGAAGTTCTACCTTTGTTTCAGAGAAATCATATTTAGAAAAGTTTACAATATCGAGTACAAGATAGCCGCCGTCTGAAAGAAGCATTTTAGAATCAAAGAGGAACTTCTTGATGAGGGTGTGGTCTTTCATAAAGATAATGCGGTAACAAAGACAGGTGATTACATTAAAAAAGTTTTTTCCCAAATAGCGTGCAATATCTGCAGGATTCAGATTGAAGATATGTGCAGGGTTTTCTTTTGTTGATTGACGTGTATTTACTATATTAACAAATTCTGCAAAAGAGTCGGTAAGGGTGATATCGAATTTATCTTGTAATTGTTCGGTAAGCAATGCTGGCCCGCACTCTACGCTTAAAAATTTAGCCGGAGCCGTAAACTCATCTCCCATAGCCGAGAAAAATTCATGCTGATTTGGTTCAATAGGGAAAAAGTCTTCGTAATAGTCTGTCCACTTCTTAATGTAAATCATAATATTACATATTATAAAACATAATAGAAGAAATTCAAGTTTTTCGTGCCATCCAGACTTATTTACTTGTCATCCGAACTTGTTTACTTGTCATTCCGAACTTGTTTACTTGTCATTCCGAACTTGTTTCGGAATCTTCTAGTAGATGCTGAAACAAGTTCATCATGACAAGTGATTTTTGATTGCAGGCTAATTAATCTTCCAGCGGTTGCCGTCGCGGTAGAATCGTTTGGCGTTTACTTCAAGAAGGCGACCGTCATCTCCAAGCATCTTTACCATAGAGGTAAGAGGATTTACTTCTGTAATGCGGAAATCAGTTCCATCATAAGAAAGACGAACACCTTCGTTAGGAAGACTCTTGCGGGCTTCATTATACCAGTCGTATTCATAAGAAAGGCAACAAAGCAAGCGACCACACTGACCCGAGATCTTCATGGAATTAAGAGATAAATTCTGATCCTTAGCCATTTTGATGGAAACTGGACGCAGCTTATCTGAAACTCCATGGCAGCAGAATGGTCTGCCACAAACTCCAAGCCCTCCGGTAATACGTGATTCATCGCGCACACCAATCTGGCGCAGTTCAATTCTCATCTTAAAAACAGAAACCAGGTCTTTTACAAGCTCGCGGAAGTCTACACGGCTATCCGAACTGAAGAAGAAGAGAGCCTTCTGTTCGTCAAAAAGAAAATGAGTTTCAACAAGCTTCATATCCAGCTTGTGGAGGGCTACCTTTTCTTTAAAAATCGGAAAGGCATCTTTTTCTTTTTGAATCAGCTCTTCGCGACGTTTTAAGTCAGCTTCATTGGCTTTGCGGTCAATTGTAGCAATATCAGACTGTTTGATTCCGATAGGTTTTTTTGCTGTACCGAGAACACGGGCCATATCCTTTCCATAGCGGGTAGGAACAACAACAAAGTCGCCGCCGTTTAGCTGCATTTTTCCTTCAGGAGTTTTTGCATAAATAGTTTCACTTGAATAATCAAGCTTAAGATGATAAAGCGGATAGTCGAGAACAAGATTTTCCGAGGTCGCTTCATCAATATCATTATCTTCTAGAGACGAAAGATTTTCGTTCTCATCATCTATATCTGTTTCAAAAATATCACTCATAATAATTCAGTATACCTCACGATTTATGAAGACATCAAGTCTACGATAAGACCTTTTATTTCATTTACCTGTGCTAGAATTTTAAGATTGTTTGATTGGGCAGAAAGTGTTTCGCGTGCAAGTGCATCCAGCTTTTGATTGATTACTTCTATAGAAAAACGTGGTTTTGGTTTTGCCGGCGGAACCGAATAATCAGAAAAAACAAATAATCTTGATGGCTGTGCCTGTTTGCCAGGTCTCTGTCGTTTCTGTTTTATGTTTACATCAAAATTATTGATTATTACAAAGCGGATAAACTGGCTGACGGCATTTTTGAAGTTATCAAGATTTTCCTGAGATTGTTCTTCAGAAAAATCATTACCTGCCATAGAAACTGCATCTGCCAGATAAACGGCGGCGTCATCAATTGACATTGCACGGACTTCTGGAGGAAGATTTAAGCCTTCGGCTATAAACTGTGGTTCTACAATTTCATCGCCTTTGAGCAGTTTGCCAAAATCAAGTTTACGGGTAGAGCCGCTTTTACGTACTTCTTCTTTTTTTGTATTACGCTTTATTGCTTCGTTACTGGCATTTTGAACGCCTGAGTAGTAATAATTTGAACCCAGAGAATCGATTTCTGCCATTTACAGAATAACCTTTTCCTTAATTGCCTTAGACTGAAGATATTCGCCGGATGCTCTGCTGTATTCAGTATCGTCTTTAATAGAAATACAATGTCCGTGAATAATCGCAGAACCATCAATCTGAACTTTATGAGAGAGAACATCGCCGATTACAGCTGCATCAGAAAGAATTTTTACACTTTCGGTTGCTTTAATGTTTCCTTTTATGATTCCACCGATTATTACAGATTTAGCGGTAAGGTCTCCACGAATTCTGGCATTTTCTCCGACAATAACATTTCCATCAGTTTCAAGGCTTCCGTCAATATCACCATCGATACGAATAAAGCCGTTTACCTTCATGTTGCCGGAAATTGCAGAGCCTTTTCCGATTATAGTGTTTATGGAGATGTCATCTGTACGTAGAGCCATAAGAACCTATTTTGCAAAATTGATGTTGATATACTTAGCAGGATCAACTACATCAGAACCAATATGAACTTCGTAGTGAAGATGAGGACCGGTTGAAACACCTGTATTACCGATTGTTCCGATTGTCTGTCCCTGTCTTACTGTTTCACCTTTTTTAACACGGAAAGAATTAAGATGTGCATAACGAGTATACATACCATGATTATGCTTAATGATGATATAGTTTCCAAAACTGTTGTCGAAACCAACTGTTACAACCTGACCAGAAGCAGTTGCAAGAACAGCATCTCCCGAACGCCAGGTAGAGAAGTCCAGTCCCTTGTGAATATACCAGTTACCGTTGAGAGGGTGGATATTTGGACCAAAGGCCATAGAAATATGGTAATTAGGATTTTTTACCGGACAGATACTTGGAATCTCTGTAAAGAGGTTCTGCTGTGTCTTAAGCATTTTTCCGATTTCTTCAATTGGTTTTACAGCATCTTCAAGATAAGAGGTAAGTTCTTTTACTTCAGCAACTTCTTTGATAGACCCCTGTGTAACTTCTGTTGAACTGAAAAGGGCAGAAAGGTCGCCGTTTGATGCAGAAGTCTCAGAAATATTTTTTACCTGGTCAATTCCCAAAAGTGAAAGACTCTGAGAAAGAGATGCCTGAAAACGTTTAGCTGCCTGGAAAAGGTTTGTGTTTTCGTCACGTAATTCATCAAGGCTTGCAAGTGTGGCGCGGTTCTGTTCTACAAGCGAAGAGATTTCCATATTTGCCGAAATAGAACGTCTATTATAATAGAAGAATGATGTGATTACGCCGATTGTTACAAGCACCCCGAGGATAAGGGCAAAGACATTTGTCTGAAAGTTGATGACTTTGCTCTGAGAGTGAGGAACAATCATAATTGTAAGCTTACTGTCAAAAACTTTGAAAATACGTACAAAAAAGTTTCCTACATTATGAAGGAATGCACCAAAACCATGAGAAACTTTTGAGGTAAGCTGTTTTTCAAATTTTTTAATAGTCTTCTGTGTTTTTGACATATTCATAAAATTATACCATATACAAATGATTTAAGTCAAACCTTCCAACCCATCTGATCAAAGATGAGACATTTATATTATCGGTAAGATTACGGTAAAATATGATGAGTGAATGCGTAGTGGAAAAACATAGTGGGCTGCATCGAGGGGTCTTTGGCGCTTAGCCATAAAACAAATTCGAGGATTTTTGCTTGCAAAAACCGCAGAATTTGTTCACAAAAACCAGCTCGCCCGCAGCTCACTATGTTTTGCAACGAGAGCATTAACTCATCATATTTTTCTGTTTTATGATTTCGTTTGTTTTAAATTTGACGATAATTCGTTCTAGTGTTATATTTAACGTAACATATCTCATCTTTAGGAAGAATAAGCCATGAAGTTTTTTGATACTCACGCTCACATCGGGCTGATATACGATGATCCTATTGAACAATTACGCGTAATACAACAGGCTGAACAGGCTGGAGTTGTTCGTATTGTAAGCATTAATAATAGTCTCTATGATTTTAACAAGGTTTATCCAAACCTTAAGTCTATACCAGGAATTTATCATGCGGTAGGAGTAGCTCCATCTGAAGTTACAAATCCAGGTCAGGATTGGATTGAAACAATAGAAAAGAATCTTTCTTTGCCTAATGTTGTCGCAGTAGGCGAGACAGGTCTGGACTATTTTAAAAAGTTCGGGGACAAACGTTCTCAGATTGAATTGTTTATTACTCAACTTGAAATTGCACAGAAGCATAATCTTCCTGTAATTATTCATAACCGTGATGCAGGCCGCGATCTTTACGATGTTCTTACAGAGCGTATGCCTGATGCAGGTGCAATTCTTCATTGTTATTCTGAAGATGCAGCTTATGCTAAAAAATGTCTGGATAAGAATATCTGGTTCTCTTTTGCAGGAAATCTTACATATCGTAATGCCCGCAATCTGCACGAAACTGTTTTAAACATTCCTGTAGACCGTATTTTGATTGAAACAGAAAGTCCGTTTATGATTCCGGCTGAATTTCGCGAGAAGAAGCGAACTATGCCGGCTTATCTGCCTTCTACAGCCCGCTTCCTTGCAGAAATGCTTGATATGGATCTGGAAGCATTGAGCGAACAGCTTTGGAAGAACAGTTGTAAAGCCTTTAACTTGCCAACAGAGTAGCATGTGATTTCGATACGCCGCTTCGCGGCACTCAATCACCGGTGGTTGAGTAGGCTGAAAGCCGTATCGAAACCTGTGTAAGGCCGTTGTTCAATAGCAAAGCGTTAAAAAAATTGCGAAAGCAATTTTTAGCTTTACCTCCTTGTTGTATGTCAGAATTATATCATCCCGTAAAAATCGGAAATGTCGAATTAAAAGGAAATCTCTTTTTAGCGCCGGTCGCAGGTTACAGTGACGCGGCATTTCGTTCTGTCTGCATAGAAAATGGAGCCTGCTTTACCTATACCGAAATGGTAAGTGCAGAGGCTCTGGTGCGCAAAAACCTGAAAACTGAAATTCTTATGCGCCGTGCCTGTAACGAAAAAGCTTATTCAGTACAGATTTTTGGCGGTGATTCGGAAATTATGGCAGAATCGGCGCATATTGTTCTTGAAAAAACTCATTGTGAGGTAATTGATATTAACTGCGGCTGTCCTGTGCCTAAAATTATAAAAACAGGGGCAGGTTCGGCGCTTACACGAGACCCGGACAGGCTTTTTAAGGTGGCCGAGGCTGTTGTGAAAGCGGCTGGCGGCAGACCGGAAGCAGGCGGTGTGCCTGTAACTGTAAAAATCCGCTCGGGCTGGGAGTCTAAGCAGATGACCTGGCGCGCTGCGGCGGAGGCTGCTCTGGATGCGGGGGTTAGTGCGATTACGATACACCCGCGAACCCGCGCGCAAGGTTACGAGGGACATTCGGACTGGGGAATTATGAAAGAGCTGGTGGAGCTGGTAAATGGTCGTATCCCGGTTTTTGGCAGTGGAGATCTCTTTAAACCTGAGGATGCGCGGGCTATGCTTGAGCAGACGGGAGCCGACGCGGTGATGTTTGCGCGCGGTGCTATGGGCAACCCTTTTATTTTCCGGGATGCAACTGATTTGCTGACGAAAGGAAGCTATGAGCCTCTTCCACCGGAAGAACGTGTAAAAACCGGCTTTGCTGAACTGGAACGCCTTGTTGCAGAAACCAGTGAACAACATGCCTGTCTGGAAATGCGTAAACGCTTTGCGGCTTATTCAAAAGGTATTTCTGGAGGAGCAGCACTCCGTGCCCGTATAGTTCATGCTGCTAGCGTAGAGGATTATAAAGATATATTTGCTAATTTCATAAATCTCTGTTAAACTGTTTGCGTAAAAATGGGTTTTATAAAAACACTTACCGATTTATTCGAATCACTATTTAAGCGTTCCTCACCAGAAGTCCAAAAAAAGCAGCAGATGAAAAAGCTTGAGCAGGAAATTAGAGAATTCCAGCCATCAATATGCCGTAATGGTATGCTTCTTCCAAATTTTGGTGAGGCTATTTATGCCCTTTATAAAAATACCAGACCTTTAGACAATCTGTTTGCCGTAACGGTGAGCCCGAATGATATGCAGCGTCAGCGCCGCTTCGAAGCTCAGCTTATTGTAACCGGTTACCCGATGAAGGATCAGGAAGTCCTTGAATCTCTTTCTTTTGAAAACCGTAAGGCAGAAGTTCTGGCAGAAAATCAGAATCCTGATCGTATTTACTTGCATCAGAGAAAAGAACTTGAACGCCTTATAAAATCCCTCAATACAGATGGATTTAAAAAGATGGATTCAGATCTTCTTTCTTTACGCCAGCTTGTAGAGTTTTGCCGCTATAATTATACGCCATTCCTTCAGGCTTTTGATGCGAACTTTATTCCTGCTGATTTAATGTATAAACCTAACTATAAGGAGATTCCTGCTTCTACAGCTCAGAATCTTCTGGAAGATCTTTACTATCAGGCAAGTGGTCTTTCAATTACTACTACTACGGCAGATGCAGTTATTGCACTGGCTCAACTTCGAAAAGGTTCTGAACTTACAGAAGATGAGAAAAAATCATATCTTGGAAATCTTAAAAAAATCAATTACATACTTACAAAAATCCTTAATTCTGAAAAATTAAAAACTCTTATCAGAATGTGTCGCCAGGATCTTGCTTATGAGCCGAATGTTGCTCAGTATTCAGGTTCTCCGCGTCAGGATTTTGCAAATATGCTTCAAACCCGCTTTGATGCAGATGAGCAGAGAATTAAAACCGAAATTCAGGACGAGACAATTTCGGATGAAGTTTCGGCTCTTTTTCCGGATATTCCGCTTGAAGAAGTTGGATCATATAATCAGTCTTACAATGGGCTTTTGCAGGCAGAAGTTTCTATGGCCTTTAAGTGGATTCTTCCAATGCGTATTCTTAAAACCTTCCTGCACGTATACCTCCCAGAGGGTGCAAAAGGTCTTTTAAATGATATTGTAATAGAAGGTTTCTTTAATAATCCTGCCTATAAATCAAGTTTTTCATCTATTGTATTTTCTGCCATTAATGCAGAAAAAGAGATTCTGGAATTTGAGGAATCCTTTGGAGCAGATAAAAAACACAGTATAGCTGTTCTCGAGAGTTATATAAAAGACAGCAAAAAATATAAAGACTTTTTCAAAAAACTTGAAAAAATGGTTCAGTCAATTAATGATGATGCACATAAGGTTTTACAGGCTGTTTGTACAAGCCTTGCTTCACTTAGTCGCCAGCTTGGAGAACTTCTTGCAGATGCGAAAAAGCCTTCAAGTGAAATCATCTCAAATCTTAAAGTTCTTATGATGTCTTCCAGAAATCGTGATAATACTAACTTCCTTGAATCAAATTACGAAAAATGGAATATATTTTTTGAAATTATGAAAAACTATGTTATTATTAATAGTGGTGATATAAAGCATGAGTAAAAAGAAGATTGAAGACAAAAATGAATCGTCTCAGAAACAGGTTCTCGAACAGACTCTTCAGTACGAAAAGAAGATTTATGATCTTGAACAGCTTCTTGATATTGCAAAATCTTTCTGCCAGAATCTTGACTTTAGTAATCTTCTTGAATCCATTGTTTATATTTGTATGGCACAGATGCATGTTCTTGGAGCCGAGATTTTTGTCCGCGATTTAATCACTAATGAGAACTTTGTTCTTGAAACCTCAAAAGATTTTCTTTCTGATAAAAAAACAATGATTCCGGTGAACACACCGATTGCTTCTATTCTTATATCTGAAGAACGACCACTTACTTTTGATGAACTAAAAAAGAGTTGTGCTGACTGTGAACATATTAAAATCCTTGAAGCTTTGAATCCTACTCTGGTTGTTCCTCTTATTCAAAAGAATCACTTGAATGGTATGCTTATTCTTCAGGAACGTATAGCAATTGAAGATGATGCTTCTTATTCTGAATATGAAATAAATCAGATTATGTCGATTGCGACTCTCGCTTCTGTAGCTATTAATAATGCGGCACTTTTGGAAATGTCTTCTACAGATATGATGACTCACCTTAAATTAAAGTATTATTTCTTTAATCTTCTTACAGAAGCAATTGATGCGGCATTCCTGAATAAACAGCATATTGCTGTAATCATGTTTGATATAGACTTTTTTAAGAAGTTTAATGATACCTATGGTCATGAATGCGGCGATTTTGTTTTAAAAAGTGTTGCGGATCTTATTCGTAAAAATTTACGTGATTCAGATGTTGCCAGCCGTTATGGTGGTGAAGAATTTACAGCACTTTTGATTGATGCTGGAAAAGAAGAGGCTATGATTGTTGCAGACAGAATTCGTTCTACGATAAATGAGCATGACTTTGTTTATAATAATCAGCATCTTCATGTCACTATTTCCGGTGGTGTTTCTGTTTTTGATGCTGAAACTAACCTTGTAAGTTCTCCTAATGAGTTTGTTAATCAGGCTGATCAGGGACTTTATATGTCAAAAAATAATGGAAGAAACCGCGTAACTTTCTTTGAACCTCAGGGAAATACTTCGCGTAAATCATCAAATGCCAAGAAATAGTTTTATCCTTCGCAGACCGTTTCCTTATGTTTACAGACGTACGGCCCTTTTTATTATTCTCTTAAATTTTTGTATTTTTGGTCTTCAGTTTGTGTATCCTGAATTGTACAGGTATGTTTTCGTGTATAGTGTAATGAGCCCTAAAGCTGTAGAGCATTATCATATGTACTGGCAGTTTATTTCTTATATGTTTATGCATGGAAGTTTTCAGCATGTATTTTTTAATATGCTGGCACTGCTTGTATTCGGATTCAGATTAGAAAAAGCGATTGGCAGTCGCGAATTTCTGCTTTTTTATTTGTTATGCGGGGCTTTAAGCGGCTTTTTCTCCTTTCTTGTGTATAAATATACAGGACAGATGAGTGTTCGTTTGTTGGGTGCTAGTGGCGCGGTTTATGCGATTCTTTTTGCATATGCTGTGTTCTTTCCTCGTTCTGTTTTCTTTATCTGGGGAATAATTCCTGTTCCGGCTCCAATTCTGGTGCTGATTTATGCACTGATTGAACTTGGAAGTCATTTTTTTGGAAGAGGCACAAATGTTGCCCATATGACCCATCTGTTTGGTTTCTTTGCTGCCTGGCTTTATTTTGTAATAAGAATGGGAATTCATCCTGTAAAAATATGGAAAGACACTTACAAACGTTAAAAAGATTTATTTTCGCATTTGTCTTTGCTGGTTTTTCGCTTTTTTCACAGACTCCATCCGTTATTCGTAATATCAGGCTTCCTTTGTGGGCAGAACTTGATGCTTATCCGGGGCTGGAGCTTTCTGCAGATGAAAATTCGGGGCAATTTGATTTTCCTGTTTCTCAAATGCGTAGAATTGCACCCTTTATTATTTCAGGAATGGTTTACGGGTGGAATTTTGTTTATGTTCCTTATGACAAAGCCCGCGGAGTTGATGAGTATCTGGAAGTAACAGAGATTGTTTCTTCTGATGTAATAAAAGGCGGCATAAAATATACATCTCCCTGGATCAGCGAAAATAATCTGAATTGTTGGGTTGAATATGTTCGAACTGATTCTCAGGTTCAGACTTATAATTTGTGGAAATCAATAAAAAATCCTGTAATTGGTGGAATAGGATATGCATCTGTTGAAAAAGGCTTTGATGGCATAGAAGAAGCTGCCAGGGAATCATTAAAAGATGCAATAAGAAATTATTACAGAAAAGTAATCAAAAATAAGCCAAAAGAAATAACAGGTTCTGTTTTGATTCGTGATTTTCCAACTTTAGGAATCACCTCTGGCCGTTATGTAATAAATCTTGATTTTTTCTTAGAATGCGGTAGAATAGTAGAGTATAGTGTTTACTAGAGAGGTGATTTTATGAAGAAGATATTAACTTTGTTAGCAGTTTTCACAGTTCTTTTTGGTTCATTATTTGCTGAAACTATTGGTGATAATCCGGAAGATCCATTTGAAAGAGACAGATGGGAGCGCGAAAAGCTTACAACTCAGGTATATAATTTAGTTCTAAAAGATGCTTATGCAGAACTTGGTTTGAAAGAATCTGAAATTGATAAAAATGCAACAATAAAAGCTGAGTATATGCCTATGCATGATGAGATTCGTATTTATTATGATACATTGTATGTTACCTTTGCAGAAGGTGAAGCAATGAATGCAGTTATGGCTTATGTTCAGAAATTTATCAGAGATAATAAATATTTCCAGTATAAATATATGGAGAAGGACAAGACAAAGCCTTACAAGGATGACCGCAAGCAGAGAAAGGTTGTTTATTCTTCACATATAAAATTAGTTCGCTAACCTATTTAGTATTTCTTTGAAATATTGTAAAATAGAAGCTGGTATGATTATATTCATGCCGGCTTTTTTATTATGTCATTGCGGACTTGATATGTCATTCAGAACATGATATGTCATTCCGAACTAGTTTCGGAATCTCATCAAATACAGATGCTGAAACAAGTTCAGCATGACGATATGTATAAGCAAGGATAATCAAAATGGACGTAAAAAACATCATTAAAAATCTTCATCCGCTTGAAATTAAAGTTTTGTTAAAGTATTCAGATAAGGATGAACTTACTTCAGAAAAACTTCAGAAGGATCTTGAATATAAGGAAGGTCACGCAAATCAGGCTTTCTCATGGCTTTCTGGAAAATCACTCTTAAAAGAGATTCGCCGTACACCTCATACATTCTTTGAAATTACAGAAATGGGCCGCAAACTTGCAGAAACAGGCACTGTAGAAGAGCGCATGATAAACTTCCTTAAGGATAAGGGTGCTCACACTATGCCGGAAATTGCTGCCGGAGTTGGACTTGAACAGAAGGACGTAGGTTCTGCTTTTGGTCCGCTTGTAAAAGACGGTGTTCTTAAAATGAATGCAGAAAAGAAGGTTGAATACACTGGTGCTGCTCTTCCTGAGCGTATTAAGGCAACTATGGAGCTTGTAAGAAAAGCTATTTCTGCTGATGGTGGCCTTCTTAATAAAGATGATTTGTCTGCAGCTGAAATTTCAGCTATGGACGGTCTTGCTAAAAAGCGCGGTGCCACAGATTCTCCTTTCAAAATGATTGAACGCGAGACTGTTTTCTATAAATTGCTGAATGGTTTTGAGGCTGTTCGCGATGCGTTAAAGTCTGCTGGTGTAACTGGTAACGAAATTGGTGAAATTACTCCAAAAATGCTTGCATCAGGAGAATGGAAAAACGGAACTTTCCGTGGTTACAACATTGCAATTCCACCTGCTCGTATTATTCCTGGCCGTACAAACCCATACGTTCAGTTCCTTGAGTCTGTAAAAGACAAGCTTTGTTCTCTTGGTTTCCAGGAGTTTGATGGTCCGCTTGTAGAAACAGAATTCTGGAATGGTGATGCATTGTTTATGCCTCAGTTCCATGCTGCCCGCGATATTCATGATGTATACCGCATTAAAAATCCTACACATGCAAAATTTATTGAAGAACCATATTTGAGCAATGTAAAAGCTGCCCACGAAACTGGTGGAAACACTGGTAGCCGTGGCTGGAACTACACTTTTGATAATGAGTTCACACGCCGCCTTATTTTGCGCTCACAGGGAACTGTTTTGTCGGCTCATCAGTTGCACAAGGCTGAAGTTCCTGGTAAATACTTTGGTATTGCCCGCTGTTTCCGCTACGACAAGGTAGATGCTACACACCTTTCTGACTTCTATCAGACAGAAGGTATTATTGCAGGAAACGACGTAACTTTGCGTGACCTTCTTGGTATGCTCAAGATGTTCGCCACAGAAATTGCCGGAGCAGAAGAAGTTAAATACGTACCTGGTTACTTCCCGTTCACAGAGCCTTCTATCGAAGTTCATATCAAACACCCTGTTTTGGGTTGGTTCGAGCTTGGAGGTTCAGGTATTTTCCGTCCGGAAGTTACAAAGGCTATGGGGCTTGATTGTCCTGTTCTTGCCTGGGGTATTGGTATTGACCGTATGGCATTGATGGCACTTGGACTTAATGACCTTAGACAATTATTCTGTGAAGATATTGAGATGGTACGTCTTCGCAAGGCTAAATACTAGATCATGAATGAGTCGCCCGATGAATCGGGCTCTGAGCCTTTCTTTCGATGAACCTAAACAAACCCTTGCGGCTTTGTTTTTAACGGTTCTTCGATTGTAGGCATCTGCGAGGATATTGAGAAAGTAAGACTTAGAAAAGCTAAGTTCTAATAGATGCTGAAACAAGTTCAGCATGATGACGGTGGTTTCGATACGCCCTTCGGGCTACTCAACCACCATATGTTTAGTAAAGAGCGGTGGTTGAGTGCTTCGCGAAGCGAAGTGTATCGAAACCACCGTTTTTTTTATGCTTTGAAAAGATCTACTGTCGTATTAAGGGCGGCGCGGACATCGGCTACATCATCCTTGTTCAAGACTGCAATGCGGAAAATTGCGGATTCGAGCAGACCGTAGAGAGTATCGTTGATATCTTTTACGTTGATTTCCTTAAATTCTTTTGACTGAATGCCCCTAATAAGAATTGTGCTTAAAAGGTGTCGCAAACGGATTACTCTGCGGAGAACTCTTTCATTTGTATCAACTCCAGATTTTTTTAGCTGCATCAGATAGTTCAAAAGAACACTGAAAAGTTTTTTATTGCTTTCAATTGAGTCTGCAAGTGTAGAGAGAACTTTTCTTAAAGACAGCTCTGCATTCAGACTTGAAGTATTCATGATTTTTTTTAGTGAAATTTCCAGTTCGTCCAGAAGTTCTTTTATTGACCCCAGAAAGATTTCATGTTTATTTTTAAAGTAAATGTAAAGAGTTGTACGGGTGATTCCGCAGCGGTCGGCAATTTTCTGGAAAGTAGCATCTTCGTAGCCTTCTTCAATAAAAACATCGAGAGACTTTTGTAATATTTCCTGCTTTCGTTTGTCGTGCTCTACAACAATTGCCATTTAGCTTTCTCCTTATCTTCGGTAAATATAAAATGAAGTATCAAGATTTCCGGCCTTAATTTTCTTAATTGCCGAAGTTTTATGACCAAAGTTTTCCTGAAAATCAGGATTTGATGTAATAATACCAATATCCCAGCCGTTAAAATCAGTCCAGAGACTCTGCATTTTTTTGTATAACTCACGAGCCTGATCTGCATCGCCAAGGCGTTCACCGTATGGAGGATTACAGAGAAGAAGACCTTCATCATAAGGAGCTTCCAGATCTGCAAAATCAGACTGAATAAAATCTGGGCGAGGAATATGTGCACTTATGTCGATGGATTTTAAAGCACGGCCAGCCATAACACAGGCGTACTCGGCGTTTTTACGGGCACGCTCTACTGCGGCATCATCGATATCAGAACCGGTAATACGAACTTCTACATCTGTGCGGATTTTGGCAGCCTCTTCGGCTTTTATTTCCTTTGCGCGTTCCGCATTAAAAATCGGCAGATTTTCCAAAGCAAAGCGGCGGCCGAACCCTGGAGCAACATTGAAGGCGTAAAGAGTTGCTTCAATTGCAATGGTTCCCGAGCCGCAGAAAGGGTCGTGAAGTGGGGTTTTACGTCTCCACATCATCTCTTGAAGAAGGGTAGCGGCAAGAGTTTCGCGGAGGGGAGCAATACCACCGTCTACGCGATAGCCTCTCTTATGAAGAGGGAGACCTGATAAATCCAGAAGCACTAAAACCTTGTTTTCATCTACATAAACACGAATATCACTCTGTTCGCCTGATTCAGGCATGGAAGACATTTTCCATACATCACCAAGTTTTGTATAAATTGCTTTATGAACAATTCCCTGAATTGAGTGTTCTGAATTCAGTTTACTTTTGTAGGTTCGAACTTTATCAACAACAACGCGAGAATCTTTATTTAAATAATCCTGCCAGTCTATTGCGTAAGTACCATCATAGAGTGCGTCAAAATCAAGGGCATTATATTCTGCCAGTTGCAGGTAAACTCGGTCTGCTGTACGCAGGCAAAGATTTGCTTTAAAAAGAGCGTCATCATCACCAAGAAAACTTACGCGTCCTGGTGCATTTCCATTGAGTTTATAACCTAAATGTTTAATTTCGTTACCGAGAATTCGCTCGGCTCCAACAGCGCATAAAGCGACCAGAGTATTCATACTGGTCTAAAAATACCATTTTTACATATCTTGTTCAATTGTCAGAATAAATTACTGAACTTTTCTTGTATAATCAAGGCCGGAATTATTCTTTACTGAAGGAATTGTAATGCGATTATCTGTATATCCTTTGATCTTAATCCATTTTGATTCAGTCCAGTAAACTGTTTTAAGAATACGATCAATAGGTTCAGCTTCAGGATTAATGTATTCATCCTTTTGTGCAAGAATTCCTTCTATAATAATAGGAACATCCATAAAGTCAGATGAAAGATGATCTTTTAGTGCAATTGGTTCCTGATCTGATAATGAATTTGGGGAGATTTTAAAAACTTCTGTTTTTATTCCATTATTTACAATAATCATTGGGTGATATGTATCGAAGTCTTCAATATCAGGTGGAGTTACAGTTCCCGAGAGTAAAAGTTTAAAATCAGTTTCATCATAAGTAAAAGATAGTGAAGAAGGGCACTGATATGTAAGATTTGTAATCTGCGGATAAGCGCCCTGGAATTCTTCATCTATAGTGATTGTATTAGACCAGTTTGTGTAATGGTAGCCGTCTGAATCGGCATATCTTACCCGATAGATATAATTTGATTTTTGATGAACAAGTTTATCGATATATCTGTATGTTTTGTCATCTGACGGAAGAGCATTTGGATAGATGATTCCAACATTTACTATTTCAGAAGGGTTGTTAGCATCGGTAACGTCCTGTCTGTAAATATTAATATAACCAGTTGTTGAGCTTATTTTGTGGATTATTAAAGTTACCTGCTTATCTGAAATATCAATATCTGGTTTTTGTAAAAGCTTTTGATCCTGGACTTCAACTTTGCAGGCATAAATAAAAAAGCAAAGGAATAAGAAAAGTGTATAAAAAACAAAAGTTCCCTTTTTCATAAAAATCACCTCATACCATTATCGGCGGAAAAAGGGAACTTCTTTAAATGTTTTTATTTTGACTCTTCTGCTGCTTCGATTACGCCATAATATGCAGGTTTACAGTAGAATTTTTTGTCATTAAAGAGAAGCGGATACTGGGTATGACCTTTGTGCATGCTATTTAGCCAGGTCCATTCATCTCGAACTCCCCAGAGAGTTACTCCTTCAATACCTTTTTTACCAGACAGCTTGCGGTTTGCAATAAACATCTTAAAGTAGGTTTTGTAGCAGTCTTTGAGCTTCATTGCATTGTAGTTTGAAGTCCCGTTTGCAACGTCCATTTCGGTAATCTGAACATTAATTCCTTTTGCGAGGAAGTTTTTAACGGCTTTTTCAAAGTTTGCAGCTGAATCATTTATACTTATATGAGTCTGCATTCCAGCTGCATCTATGCGGGCATCTGGTGCTGCCTGAATGGCATCTATGATTTTACAGATTGCCTTGTTCTTGTTTGGTGATGCACAGCCATAATCGTTATATACGAGCTCTACATCTTTTGGAGCATATTTATTTGCATAACGGAAGGCATTTACGATAAATGTTACATCTTTGTAAATAGCAAACCATTTACTTGAAGATTCATCTCTCAGATAGTTTGTTTCTGTTGAATTATCTGATGCAGCTTCGTTTACAACGTCCCAGGCTAAAATCATGTGTTCGCCGTTATTGTTTTTCTTTTCCCAGTCAGCAACATGTTCAAGAACAGTTTTGATATACCATTCCATTCGGGCATTCATTTCAGCTGGATTTACAAGATCAGTTTCTCCGTTGCGGCTGTAATTTTTCTGGAAGAACCATACCGGAGTCTGACTGTGCCATACGAGAACATGTCCACGCATTTTAAGCCCAAGCTTTTTCATATCTGACAGAATGCTGTCCATTTGTTTGAAGTTAGGAATATCTGCAGGAACTTTATAAAGCTTTCCATCTTCGCCACGGAATTCTGTGAGTTTATTTGGTTTTGTCCAGGCGAAAATGAAGTCTGGCTTAAATTCGTTTTCCATTGTTATACAGCTTGCATGAATAGGAAGTCCTTTTTGTAAAAGAGGCTCTTTGAAGGTGTTGTTGTATGAAACACAGAAACCAAAATAGTCAAAATAGTCTTTAAGAACTTCTTTTACGCCAGTTACATCTGTCCATACTGCTGGTTTAGGAGCATTTTTTGTAAGACCTTCTCCATTGATACGCAGCTTAAAATTTTTGATATAGAAAGTTGTTGTATCTTTGTTTAAGCCTGCTCCAGAGATATAAAGCTGGCGTTTTCCTGAAAGATGAATTGTAATATGTTTGTTTACAGAAAACCATTTGCCATTTTCAACTTTTCGGTCGAAAAGCTTTGGCATGTTCTCATTAAGCTCATTAATCATCCAGACTATTTGTGTCTTTTCTGCAGTCTTGTCTTCTATCAGCATTTCACAGGAAAATTGGATATCAATGTCTTTACCTTCGTATGCTGATAAATCAACAATAACCGGATTTGCGCGAGAAGTTTTTGCCAGATTTACCTGAGTTACATTTGTTGCCCCATTGTATTTCTTATTGAAGAGAATGGCTTTTCCATCTTCATCAATTCTGGTAATGCTTACAGAACCATCTGGGTTTTCTATGGTCTGGGCATCTGTTTGTTTTGCACTGCAATCTGAAAGAATCAGAAAGACAGCGGTGAAAAATATAAGTGTTCGTTTCATCATAATTCTATTATTGTCTCTAAGGCTTAAATAATCTATAATGGAAATCAACTATTCTTTTAAGGATGCTCATTTATGGGAATAATGTTGAAAGACAAATTTGGCAGCGTGTTTGCAGAAATGCAGAAAATGTCACATGCGGCCGCTAAAATTGATGAAACAAAAGTTTACGAAGAAGCTAACATGCAGTTAAGACCTTATATGTGGAAGCTTCTTGATGAGGCATTTAACAGTGAATCTGGTCTCGGAAACCTCGAAAACTACAAAGATTTTTATGAAAATGTAGTAAAACAGGGAAAGTCAGGTCTTATTTTAATGGAACATTACACAAATCTTGATTTGCCAGGAATTCTTTATCTTCTTGAAAAACAGGGAGAAGACTGGGCAAAGGATTTGTCTTCGAGAATTGTAGCAGTTGCTGGAATGAAGTTGAACGAAGCTGATGCCGGTGTTCGTGCATTTACAGAAGGATTTACACGCGTTGTAATTTATCCTACACGTTCGCTTAATGCAATTGAGGGAAAAGAAATTTCTGAAGAAGAAAAAATTGCAGAAGAGCAGAAGGCTCGCAAAATTAACTTTGCTGCAATGCGTGCAATGGATGGCTGCAAAAAGCGTGGACAGGTAATTCTTGTATTCCCAAGTGGTACCCGTTATCGTCCTGGAAAGCCGGAGACAAAACGTGGACTTCGTGAAATAGATTCTTATCTTCGTCTTTTTGATAAGATGATTCTGGTTTCTATAAATGGAAATTGTCTTCGTATTAATCCTGATAATCCGGATGATATGCTTGCAGATATTCTTGAGCCAGGTAAGTGTGTATTTACTGCAAGTCCTGTAATTGATTGTAAGGAATTCCGTAACAATATTCTTGATAATCTTCCGGAAGGAGTAGAAGATCCTAAACAGAAGACAGTAGATGCTGTTATGGAATATCTTGAAAAGCAGCATACAGAAGTCGGTGCGTAATCGAAGTCACAATTAAAAAGGAGAGAGTCATTCCGAACTTAGGGAGCGACGGCTGTAAGCCGTCAAAATGCTCCAGTGGAGCATTTTGAGCGAGTCTCCGAGCAGCTGTGCTGCGAAGGGGCAGGAATCCATTACAAGATGCTGAATCAAGTTCAGCATTACGGTTATATGAGGAAAAAATGAAACAGATTAAAGAAGAGCTTTCGAGCACAACATATCCTGGACGTGGAATTATCGCAGGAAAATCAGCAGATGGAAAATATGCAGTTTCTGCATACTGGACAATGGGACGCAGCGCAGGAAGCCGCAACCGTGTTTTTGTAACTGATAATGAAAATGGAACAGAAGTTGTCCGCACAAAGGCTTTTGATGAGTCTTTGATTGCAGGTGATCCGAGCCTGATTATTTATGCTGCAGTTCGCGAGCTTGGTAAAAAAACAATCGTTACCAACGGTGACCAGACAGATACAATTTTTGATGGAATGAAGAAGGGGCTTACTTTTGAGCAGTCTCTGCGCAGCCGCAAGTATGAACATGATGCTCCAAATTATACTCCACGTATTTCTTCTTTGCTTGATCTTGAAGGCAGAGTTGACGGCGGCTATGCATATTCACTTTCGATTTTGAAGAGTGATTGTGGTAACGGCGACAACACTTTGCGCTTTACCTACACTTATGATAATCCACAGAATGGTGAAGGACATTACATTCATACTTACATGGGTGATGGAAATCCTCTTCCAAGCTTTGAAGGTGAGCCAGTAAAACTTAAGATTGAAGGCGGAATCGAAGAGTTCGCAAACACAATCTGGTCTTCTTTGAACGAAGACAACAAGGTTTCACTTTTTGTGAGATTCATCGACCTTGAGACTGGTAAGTGGGAAGAGAAGATAATAAACAAAAACTTGTAGGGCGTTTGTGTTATGTACCAGATAATGTGAAAATTGGCGGAGTTGGAACCGGCATAAAAAAACATCATCCCGTTTTTTTGTGCCGGATTCCACCGGGAGTCAATTTTCAAGATTAGAAGAGGAGGTTTATATTGAAAAAAAGCGCGTTTCACTTTTTTTTCTTTATGGCCTCTTTTTTTATTTTAACCTTAGTTTCGTGTTCCAGTGTGAAAAAACGAACCTGGAATGACGAAGTGATTGTCGATAAAAAGTATCGTGAGTTTGCAGGGCGCGCCGATGCATACTTGTGTGAGACGGGTTTTAGAGGCGCGGTGCTCGTGGGCCGTGGAAAGAAGATTGTTTTTGCCAAGGGGTACGGCTTTTGCGATGAGAAGGTGGCGGCCCCCGAAGAGTTTCCGATAGGAATTAACACTACTTTTGAGGCCGGGTCTATAAGTAAGCAGATGACGGCCGCCGCAGTTATGCAGCTGGTGCAGGCGGGGAAATTGTCGGTGGACGATAAAGTTTCTAAGTTTTTTCCTGCTTTTGAATACGGTAAAAAAATTACTGTTGAAATGCTTTTGAATATGAGATCGGGGCTTGTAGATCATATCAATTCGGCTGATGATTTTTTTCCAAAAAATGTTTACCGTAGAATCGAAGTAAAGCAATTAGCTTGTGAGCCGGTTGAAGAAAATCTTGTACTTGAATATCTGAATAATGCACCTCTTCTTGCAGAACCAGACTCAACATATTTTTACTGTAATACAAATTATTTTCTGCTTGCACGAATAATTGAACAGGTTAGTGGAATGTCTTTTAGAGACTATATGCAGAAAAATATTTTTGACCGCTGCGGTATGACTCATACAAATATGGAGTTTCAGAAAACTGATACTCGTGGTTATGATTATAAGGGGCGCTATTACAGTATTCCTGCTTCTCTAGCCCTTGGTTGTGGAGATGTAAATTCCTGTGTTACAGATTTATTTAAATGGAATGTTCTTTTCACTAATCGTAAAGTTGTAAAAAAGAAGACTTTTAAAAAGATGATAGATTCAGAATCTTATGGTTATGGTCTTTACTGCCATGAGGGGTCCATTTTTCATACTGGTGTGACAAATGTATTTAATTCTTATAACGGCTTTTATTTTGATGATAAACTTTCTATAATAGTGTTGTCTAACTGTACTGCTGCAAAAGTGAATACAACTAATGTTGCACGTAACTTGCATAAGATATGGACAGAAAAATAATAAATAACTAACGTTAGTTAGTAAAGATACTATTTAAGACAAGGATAATATAATGGATATAATTAAGAAACTTTTACGTTTATTCTGGTTAAATATTTTATGGATAATTGGATGTATTCCGGTTATTACAATTGGTGTTTCAACCTGTGCGGCTTATGCGGTTACACTGCGTCTTGCAGATGATGATGATGAAGTTTCGTCTTTTGGTGGAATTGCCCGCCGTTTCTTTAAGGCCTACAAGCAGGATTTGTTGCAGGGAATTTTGATTTTGATTTTTACTGTCGTGACTTTTGGGCTTGGTGGATATTTTATCTATCTGGCCTGGGATTCAGGTTTGAATATAATTAAGATTGGTTTACTGGCAGGATATTTTCTGGTTGTGCTGGTCTTTAATTTCTATTCTTATCCTTTGATTGCACGCTATTCAAATTCTTTTGCAAATACATTAAGAAATTCGGTTGCTCTTTTTGCGCAATATGCAAATTCCAGCTTGAAGACTCTGGGTATTGTTATCGCTGAACTTGTAATTCTTTATCTTACCAGATACGCCTTCTTTGCAGGCTTTGTGATTTTACCGGCTGTGATTTTTTACACGGTGAGTCTTACTGTAAAAGACATTTTTGTGAGACTTGAAAATCCAGCGCCGGTGGAAGAAGAAAACACAGAAAGTGAAAATGAGGGCGATGAGCCTTCAGAGTGAGTTTCTGAATCCTAAAATAATTTGTTTTTACCAAAAGTACCTACAAAATTGAATAAACGGGCAGTTTTGTAGGTACTTTTTGTTTTAAATATTATGCCAGTTACCTACAAAAACACTGTTTTTGCCAATTTTGTAGGTAGAAACTCGTGAATTTTCATGGAGTTAAGGTTGAAAAATGTTCAGAAGAATGAAAACATACCTACAAAACTGCCAATATATGAGTTTTTGTAGGTAGAACATAAAATTCTAGACATGCAAAGTACCCACAAAAAAGTTGAAAAAGCAGTTTTTGTAGGCATAAATTTGCCATTTATAGACTTGAATCTGCTGAGGAACTCTTAATTCCTCCCACGCATCAGTTTGGGGCGTTGCGGGGCGGCCGACGGGGCTTGTTGGGATGTCCTGCCGGTGATAGAGGTCTTGGCGGGGTGCCCCGCAGAGGGGGTAGCGGGAAACCCGGTGGTTGAGCTTGTCGAAACTACCGGGGCTGGAGCGGCTGCTCAGGCATAGCCTTCGCCGAGACTCGCTAAAAACAGTCCACTGGACTGTTTTTGCCTGCGTTGCAGGCCGCTCCCTAAGGGGTCGACTTCCCCCACCTTAAGTATCTACACAAAAAATCATTTTTTCTATATTATGTCCTTTATGAAAGAACTCGAACTCAAATATGGATGCAACCCGAACCAGAAGCCGGCTAGGGTTTTTATGGAAAATGGCGATCTTCCTATTACTGTTGTGAACGGAAGACCGGGATACATCAACCTGCTCGACGCTTTGAACGGCTGGCAGCTTGTTAAGGAATTGAAGGAGGCTACCGGCCTTCCTGCTGCTACTTCTTTCAAGCACGTTTCTCCTGCCGGTGCTGCTGTAGGTCTTCCTCTTTCTGATACTCTCAAGAAAATTTATTTTACTGACAATGTTGAACTTACTCCGCTTGCCTGTGCTTATGCTCGCGCACGAGGGGCTGACCGCATGAGCTCTTTCGGCGATTTTATTTCTTTGAGTGATGAATGTGATGAAGCTACTGCTCTTTTGATTAAGAAGGAAGTTTCTGATGGTATTATCGCTCCAGGCTATTCTGCTAAGGCTCTTGAGATTTTGAAGGCTAAGAAGAATGGCAACTATTGTGTTATTCAGATTGATCCTAATTATGTGCCTGCTGAGCTTGAACGCAAACAGGTCTTTGGCGTAACCTTTGAACAGGGCCACAACTTTTTGAAAATTGATGAGAAGTCTGCTTTGTCTAACATTGTAACTAAGAACAAGACTTTGAGCGAAGATGACAAGCGTAACCTGATTATTTCTCTTATCGTATTGAAGTACACTCAGTCTAACTCGGTTTGCTTTGTAAAGGACGGTCAGGCTATTGGTATTGGTGCCGGTCAGCAGAGTCGTGTTCACTGTACACGTCTTGCCGGTCAGAAGGCTGATAACTGGTGGCTGCGTCAGTCGCCACAGGTTCTTGGACTTCAGTTTGTAGACGGCATTAAGCGCGCAGACCGCGACAACGCAATTGACGTTTATATTGGCGAAGAATATATGGACGTTCTTGCTGAAGGCAAGTGGCAGAATATTTTCAAGGTGAAGCCTGAAGTATTCACCCGCGAAGCTAAGGCTGAATGGATTTCTAAGAATACAAACGTTGCACTTGGTTCAGATGCCTTCTTCCCATTCGGCGACAACATTGATCGTGCAAAGAAGAGCGGTGTAACTGTTATCGCCCAGCCAGGCGGCTCTGTTCGCGACGACCTCGTAATTGAGGCTGCTGACGGATACGGAATGGTTATGGCATTTAATGGAATTAGACTTTTTCACCATTAATAGATTGTCCGGTCAAGTCGGACAATGACTTTTTTTGAACCGCAATTTTCCCTCTCGGAACATTGCGGTTTCTTTTTTTCATGGTATAATAGAAAATCATATAAAAAGGACATCATCATGGCAAAATCAAAATCCCCAAAAACTAAATCATCTTCCGCAACAATCGGCTTTGAACAGCAGATTTGGGACGCAGCCTGCGAACTTTGGGGACACATTCCCGCTGCAGATTACCGCAAAATCTTTATAGGACTTATCTTCTTAAAATATATCTCAACCGCATTCGAAAAAAATACGCAGAACTAGTGCTAGAGGCCGACGGGTTTGAAGACGACCCAGACGCTTATGAAGCCGAAAACATCTTCTTTGTCCCTCCGGAAGCCCGCTGGTCAGAAATTGCAAAGGCAGCCCACACACCGGAAATCGGCACAATCTTAGACAAAGCCATGATTGCCATAGAAGCCTACAACAAAAGCCTAAAAGGAGTCCTTCCAAAAAACTACGCCAACCCCGAACTGGACAAACGCGTCCTTGGTAACGTAGTAGACGTATTCACCAACATGGACATGAGCGACACCGAAGCAAGCAAAGACCTGCTGGGCCGCACCTACGAATACTGCATCGCGCAGTTTGCATCCTACGAAGGAGTAAAAGGCGGCGAGTTCTACACACCGGCCAGCGTAGTAAAAACAATCGTAAATATCTTAAAGCCGTCAGAAGGAAAACGCGTTTATGACCCATGCTGCGGTTCAGGCGGAATGTTCGTTCAGTCAGTAAAGTTCATTCAGGAGCACGCAGGAAACAGAAGCAACATCTCAGTCTTCGGACAGGAAGCCAACGCCGACACCTGGAAAATGGCCAAGATGAACATGGCAATCCGCGGAATCGACGCAAACTTTGGCGACCATCCCGAAGATACCTTTTTCAACGACCTTCATTCCACACAAAAGTTCGACTTCATCATGGCAAATCCGCCCTTCAACTTAAGCAACTGGGGTCAGGACAAATTGCAGAACGACCCGCGCTGGGCATACGGACTTCCACCAGCAGGCAACGCAAACTACGCCTGGATAGAACACATGATTTACCACCTGGCTCCAAACGGAAAAATCGGCCTTGTACTTGCAAACGGAGCCCTTTCCACCCAGACCTCAGGCGAAGGTGAAATCCGTCGTAAGATAATCGAAGCAGATTTAATAGAAGGAATTGTCGCCATGCCAACCCAGCTTTTCTACAGCGTAACAATTCCGGTAACCCTCTGGTTCATTACCCGTGGCAAAAAACAGACCGGCAAAACCCTCTTCATAGATGCCCGCAACATGGGCCACATGGTAGACCGCAAACACCGCGACTTTTCCGAAGAAGACATCACTCGCCTTGCAGACACCTTTACCTCCTTCCAGAACGGCACCCTCGAAGATGTAAAAGGCTTCTGCGCAGTTGCCACCACAAACCAAATCGCCGCCCAGGATTACATCCTCACCCCCGGCCGCTACGTTGGCATAGAAGAAAAAGCCGAGGACGACGAACCTTTCGACGAAAAAATGAAACGCCTCACCACAGAGCTTGGCGGAATGTTCGCAAAGAGCCACCAGCTTGAAGAAGATATAAAGAAAAATCTTGCAGGGATTGGGTTTAAGATTTAGGGCGTGACCCTCGCCTTGCTCGGGTCGGGCTTTCCGCACTTCCGCTTTCGCTCCATTCCCCGCAAGCGGGGAACGCCTTCGGCGGTGCT
>JAEDCY010000031.1 GCA_016293915.1 Treponema sp.
TTTAAAATGCGCGGTGAATGGGTAGAATAATTTAGGCTAGAATTGACGGATACTAATAAAGTTGCTTTAGATATAAATAAGACTAAATCATACAAGACAGAAGATTTAAAAGCTGGAATTTATGTAACAGATGCAGAATTCGAACAAACTTTTGCATATAAGGAATTTGTTTATAGTTCTAGAAATAACCAGATTGCTAAATATATTTTAGGAAAAATAGAAAAATTCGAATCTGGAGCTTCTATTGATATTAGTAGTAGCACATTGGAACACATTTTACCAGATAATCCAAATGAAGAATGGAATTGGGATGATGTAAAAATTCAACAATTCCATTATCGTCTTGGGAACATGACTCTATTAGAAGCTGGGAAAAATAGAGATTTAGGAAATGTTTCTTTTTCTGAAAAAAAAGCAGTTTATAAAAAATCTACAGTTCCTATGACAGTTGAAATTGGAAATTCAGATTTAGAAGAATGGACAGAAAATTGTATAGACACTAGACAAAAGAAAATGGCAAATGAAGCAAAGGGTATTTGGAAGATTCAGGAGTAGATTTTAGAGAATCAATACATCAAAAACTGTTTGATTTTCAATGAGGTATTAATGTCAAAAGAAAAATCATCCCCCTTCGAACTAGACTTTGACTCATACATTCTCCAGAGCGAACCAGCAAAACAGGAGAACGGCAAGCTCTGGCAGACAGCTATTGGCTTGCAGCAGGTGGATGGACTTACTCCTTCTAAATATCTTTACGAAACTGCAAAGCGGAATATCGATGGTGAAATTACTATTGAACAAGCTAAGCAGCTTATTGATTCCTATTATGAAACTCGCCAGGGAAGAACAGAGAACGAAGATAATGCAGAAGAAGCAGATAAAGTTTCTGTCCGAATCCGTGAAATTCTTGCAGAAAAAACATTCAGCTTTACGCCTGATTTGCTGCTTTCGATTCATAAAAGACTTTTTAGTGGTGTCTTCTACAAGGTAAAGGCTGGACGATTCAGAGACTACAATATCTCAAAACGTGAGTGGGTTCTGAACGGAGAATCTGTTCTTTATGCCAATGCAGACATGATTCGACAGACTCTTGAATATGATTTTGGACAGGAAAAGGCTTTTGATTATTCCAAACTTTCAAAGGAAGAGGCTGTAAAACATATTACCCGATTTATTGCAAATATCTGGCAGATTCATCCGTTTGGAGAAGGAAATACCAGAATTACGGCAGTATTTACTATTAAGTATTTGAACTCGCTTGGTTTTGAAGTAAACAATGAATCTTTTGAAAAGAATAGCTGGTACTTCCGTAACGCTCTTGTACGTGCAAATTATACGAACATGAATAAGGGTATCTATATGAATACCGAGTATCTGGAAAAGTTCTTTCGTAATCTTTTGCTTGGAGAAACAAATGAACTTAAGAACAGATATTTCCATATCAGAGCACAAAATCTGCCTGTAAATGATACAAAAACTGATAATACAGGCAAAAATCTGCCTGTAAATCTGCCTGTAAATAAAACTCAGCGAGCTCTTTTGGAACTTTTGCTGGAAAACAATCGTTATACATATGATGAACTTGCTGCAAAAATTAATAAAACAAGGGAAACTGTTAGAACTAATTTGAGAGCTTTAGAAAAATTGAATTTGCTGTCTCGCAATGGTGCTGACAAAAATGGCTTCTGGATAGTTCATTTATAATCATCTAATATAAAACTATTTGATTTATAATTTTGACAATAATCACATATTATATTATATTAGTATAATGTGGAGGTTATTATGGCTTTAGCAGATTTGGGTAGAAATGTCAGAAGGTATATGAAACTTCAGAAGCTTTCTATTCCTCAACTGGCAGAAAAAAGCGGATTGGGAACGGCGACTCTTTCTAATATTCTTAATGAAAAAGCGTCTCCAAATTCTTCGACATTAATAAAAATCTCAACAGCACTTGGAGTTTCTTTTCCTGAATTACTTGCTGAAACTCCAAAGTTAAAGACATTAAGATTCAGAACTAATACAAAGCTGACAGCAAGAGAAGTTGCTGAAAGAGATCAGCTGGAAATAGATTCTGCTATCTGGCTTAAGAATTATGTTTCTCTTGAAGAATTAACCGGGAAGAAATCAAATTATAAACTCAGCAAAGTTGCTTCTAAAGACCCGAAAGAGGCTGCAAAAGAAGTTAGAAAAATCTTAAATATCAAGGAAGAAGCTCCTGTATATGATATAGTTTCTCTTATAGAAAATGCTGGAATAAAACTATATCTTCATGACTTTAACTTTCAGAAAACTTTTGGTCTTTCTATAAATGAAGAAGATGGCGGTCCTGCAATAATAGTAAATAACAGTGAGAATATAAGTGTTGAGCGCAAGATATTTACTATAGCTCATGAGTTAGGACATCTGATACTTCATAAGACATCATTTGATGGAGAGTTTGCAGAAGAGAACGAAATTGAAGAAAAAGAAGCAGACACTTTTGCCGCAGAATTCTTGATGCCGGAAAAAGCATTTATAAAACAATGGGAAGCTCATAGTGGGATCTCCTGGGTTGATGCTGTTTTGCAGATAAAACAGTATTTTGGTGTAAGCTATAAAACAGTTTTGTATCGATTGAATTCTCTTATAGGAGATCATTTTAAGCCTGGTTATTTGTATATAGAGTTTGCAAAACTATATCACCAGAAATATGGTCATGATTTGAAAAACAATTATGAGCCTAATTCTATATCTGAAATGGTTCCTGCTACTGATGAGCCGGCAGAACTTTCTTCATTCAGTTTTACAGAAGAAAGATTTGAAAGACTGGTTCGACTGGCCTATGAACAGGAAAAAATTACAATAAGTCGTGCAGCTGAAATCTTGAATCTTTCCGCAACAGAGATGAGGGAGAGAGTTGCTGAATGGCTGTAATTGCAATCTGTGATGCAAACATACTTATAGATTACTCAAAATCTGATATCTCAATCATAAAGAAAATAGCAGAATACTATGAGGAAGTTTGTGTCCCAGATATTATTCTTCAGGAAGTTGGAATCATTTCTGATGAAGAAGCAAAAGCTCTAGGAATTACTATTGTTGAAACTCCGCTTGAATTAGAAGAAGTTCCTTCGCTTTCTTATCAGGATAGAACCTGTTTGTATTATGTAAAACAGAATAAATGGGAATGTCTTACTAATGACAAAGCTCTGCGTAAACATTGTGAAGCAGCAGGTGGAACTGTAGTCTGGGGATTACAAATGCTTTTAAAACTTGTTGAAGCAGGTTTGATTTCAGTTACTCATGCTGAAAAGATTGCAAGAAAGATTAATCAAGTGAATCCGGAAATTAATGAAAAAGTATTGAATGGATTTTTGGATAAGTTGAAGAAGATAAAGTAGTTATAAAAGAAAGACCTGCTATGAAATGTCAATTAGATGATTGAGAATCTAAAGCTTTTTGAGCAAGTTTCGAGACATCAACGTCAGGAGGAAAAACAGGAACATAATCAATGTTATTCTTTAGAATTGTGAAGAATACATTGAGAAGTTTATGAGAGATAAATGCAAGAGCCTGCATTTTAGTCTTGCCTTGTGAGAGTTTGTGCTGGTAAGCATAAGCAAAAGATTTGTCATGAATTATGACACAAGAAGATGCAAGCCATAAAGCCCTGCGAAGGTATGGAGAACCACGCTTTGAAATGTGATAACCTTCACCACGCTTGTCCCCGGACTGTTTTAATTCTGGATCAAGACCTGCGTAGGCAACAAGCTGTTTTGGTTTCTCGAATCGGGAAATATCTCCAATTTCGCTGTAAATTGCAGCTGCGAGTGTTGTACCGATTCCAGGAATCTTTGTAAGTTTGACGTTGAAACTTGAATACAAATCGGCAATAAGTTTGTCGATTTCATCAATCTGAGATTCAAGCAGTTCGATCTGTTCTATCATCTGTTTGATAAGCAGAGAGACTGTTTGTGATGATAAAAGGACTGCAAATGAATTACGAGCCTGATTCTGCAGTTCTTCAGCCTTTTCTTTATCAAAGCGGCCTTTGCTTGCTTTTCTAAGGATCTCGGCTAGTTTTGTGGTATCAAGGGCAAGAATTTCTTCCGGAGACGCTCCTTCTTTGAGGAGTTCTCGAGAAGTTCTTCCAAAGATATCAGAAAAAAGGCTCTGATATTCGGGGAACATGCGGTCAAGAAGACAGATAACCTTCTTTTTGACATCTGAAACCATGTCCACGATGTAAAAACGCTGACGGCATAAATCACGCATCGACATCATGTCATCGTCAGCAAGTTGGGTTTTGGTGTATTTTCCCATTCTGATTACTTCAGCGATGAGAAATGCATCAATAGGGTCAGTTTTTGTACGTCTGATTTCAAGCCGTCTGGCTGCGTCAGATGTAATCGGATTTATGATATGGACTGTAAAGCCCCTGTCACAAAGCCAGGTATAGATGTTCAGCCAGTAATGACCGGTGGCTTCCATACCGAATACAAACTGCGAAATATCCTGTGATATTTCTGCAATTTTATCAAGAAGGATGTTGAATCCTTCAACGGAATTGTCAATCTTAAAGGCCTTGCCGTAGCGTTTGCCGGTATCGTCGATAATGGCTCCTACATGTGTTCTTTTAGCGATGTCAATTCCTACAATGTACATAAAACTTAATTCCTTTTGGATGAGTGGATTTGTAAACATGAACTATCTTAACTCTGAAGGACACAGCCTCGTGCGACATCTGAGAATATGCTCCCATCCTGCTAATCTGTGCATCTCCTTTCAGAGCAAGAAACCCAGTCTATATTGTGAGGATTTTCCCCAAGGAGGTGACGGGTTATCGGGTCATGTGTACGGGTATACTATCCCAAAATGATTAAGATAATTCAATTACTTGATTATACGAGGAGGTGACAAATAAGTTTATCTCCTAGTGTCATTCCGAATTTGTTTCGGAATCTATAGATCTAAATATAGTGTAGATGCTGAAACAAGTTCAGCATGACAATACTTTTTAGACAGCCCCTGACATTGCGTTTATTTATTATTCAGCCGAGAACAAAGTTCCCTTTGAGTTTTCTTCTAAAAGTCCGGTGAGGGCTTTCTGATGCCCGCCGTTAGCAAGCAGCATTTCAATACCGTATCCGGTTACCTTTTCTGCAGCCTGGATTTTTGTTTCCATGCCGCCGGTTCCAAAGGCGTTTGTTTCACCAATCTTAATTGATTTGCGCAGCTCTGGAATTGATTCAACAGTTTCAATAAGGCGTGCATCCGGATTTGTTTTTGGATTATCTGAATAAACACCGTCGATATCACTGAAGAGGATGAGAAGGTCGGCGGACCAGAGAATTGCTGTGAGGGCAGAAAGGTTATCGTTATCGCCGATTTTGATTTCGTCGAAGCTTACACTGTCGTTTTCGTTGATGATGGGTACAACACCTTCGTCTACAAGTGTAAAAAGTGTATTGCGGATATTAAGACTGCGGTGCTCGTTCTCAAAATCATCTTTTGTGAGAAGGAGTTGGCCGATGTGGAGATCCTGCTTCTGGAAGGCCTTGCGCCACTGGTGCATAAGTTCAACCTGTCCGATTGCACAAAGAGCCTGACGATAGTGAACGTCCTTTTTGCGGGCCCATTCCTTTGTTGTAGAAACGCCGGCAACCTGAGCTCCGGAAGAAACCAGAATAATCTGCTTTCCCTGTTTAATAAGCTCAGCGCACTGCTGTGCGAACTCTTCCATAAATTGTGTGTTTTGAGTTCCGTCTGCTTTTGCCAGAGTGTTGCTGCCGATCTTAATTACTATCTTGCGAGCTTTTTTTAAGCTGTCATTTATTGTTCCCATTCCATAACTCCTTAAAAAGCTATTAGCTATTAGCTTTTAGCTAAAAGCTTTTTATCTTACCTGTCCTTCCCCATCTATCAGATATTTTGTAGTTGTAAGCACTTTAATTCCCATTGGACCGCGGGCGTGCAGTTTCTGGGTTGAAATTCCAAGTTCTGCGCCAAAGCCGAATTCGCCGCCGTCTGTAAAGCGGGTGCTGGCATTTACGTAAACACAAGAGGCGTCAATCATAGACTGGAAAAGTCTGGTGTTTGCACGGCTCTCAGAAATAATGCTCTCGCTGTGTTTTGTGTTGTGAGAATTGATGTAGCTTATGGCTTCCTCAATTGAATCTACAACTTTGATGCAGCATTCGTAGTCTAGGTATTCGTTGCCAAAGTCGGCGTCGGTGGCTGGAAGAAGGGTGGTTTCGATACGTCCGCCTTGCGGACACTCAACCACCGGTGCGGTCTCGCTGGTTGAGCCTGTCGAAACCACCTTCTTCAAGATGTCGAAAGCTCTTTCATCTGCATGCAGCTTTACGCGGCCGGCAAACTTTGCTTCGAGTTTTGGAAGGAAGTCGGCTGCGACTTTGTTGTGAACAACAATACACTCAATCGCATTGCAAACACTTGGGCGCTGGATTTTTGCGTTCTCTGCAATTGTGCAGGCCATTTCCAGGTTTGCAAACTCATCAACATAAAGATGGCAGACGCCGCTTCCGGTTTCAATTACAGGAACTCTGGCATTCTGCACAACATTCTGAATCAGTTTTTTACCGCCGCGTGGCAGACATACATCTATCATACCAACCGCGTTCAAAATCTGGTCTACGTCGCTGTGGTCATGGTCGCGAACTTCAACAAGTTCAATTGCTTCAGGCACGCCGCCTTCAACCCCGGCAAGCGCCTCGCGAATTACACGAACAATTTCCACATTAGATTTATAAGATGATGAGGAACCGCGCAGCAAAATTGCGTTTCCGCTTTTGTAAGCAAGACTAAAGGCGTCTACAGTTACGTTAGGGCGGTTTTCATAAATAATCGCAACAACTCCGAGAGGCACACGAACCTGGCGGATTGTCATTCCATTAGGAGTTTTCCAGCCGGCAACTTCTTCGCCAACGGGGTCTGTCTGACCAATTACAAGACGGAGGCTTTCTATAATTCCGTCGATTCTTTTGTCATTAAGCAAAAGGCGGTCAATAATAGATTCGCTCATTCCGTTTGCGCGTGCAGCATCAATATCAACCTTGTTAGCCGCAATAATGGAAGCACGGTTTTTGTCCAGAGCTTCGGCAACGGTAGCCAGGGCAGCGTTTTTTTCGCTTGCATTCTGAAGGGCAAGCTTCTGGCTGGCAGAGCGAAGGGAATCGGTTGTTTTTTTAATGTCCATAGGGTGTCTCCTTGGTGGTTTCGATATACCGCTTCGCGGCACTCAACCACCGGAAAAAAAAAAGACCGGAACTCTAAAAGCCCCGGTCTGCTTAAATCAATTTTAGTAGTTTGCAAGGAAATACATTCCGAGCAGCATAGCTAACCGGCATTTTTCTTCTGACCATTCAGTTTTGGGAGGAAGGTTTGAAATGTACCACCAAAAAATTCCGAATTCAGGATCAATGCGGAGAGTATATTCTGCAAAATCAGGTGTGTCCGGCTTCTGTCCGAACATCAAAAATACAGCCTGATTAATCAACTGTAAAAAGAGAACGTAATTATCTTTCCAGGATTTATTGCTTAAGAAAATATCAAGCTGGTAAAGCAGCTGGTCTTTTAATGCAATGTCAGATTTTTCAACCCAGGTTTTTTGAATTAAGAGCGTAAGGTTGTTTTTAAAGCTGGAAACAAGCTTATCAACAGCATCATTCTTCATTTTAGAAAAACCCTTTCCAGAACCAAACGCAGCGGCAATTGTATCAGCAGATGATTCATAAGACTTTTCTTTGTTAAGAAAAGTTGAAAGTGAATCAATCGTCTTAGAGTCTAAAAATTCAGTAAGAATATCAGCCTGTTTAGTCATGCTGTAAATATTAAAGATTTATTCAAGCTTGGTCAAGAAGAGTAAAAAGTTGACATATAGTTTCCATATTAAGGGAATTTTTTTAATTTAATGATGAAAAAACTTGCCGAAAACTT
This sequence comes from Treponema sp., assembly GCA_016293915.1. Taxonomy (GTDB): domain Bacteria; phylum Spirochaetota; class Spirochaetia; order Treponematales; family Treponemataceae; genus Treponema_D. Next base: position 7,942 of record JAEDCY010000031.1, read on the forward strand.
CTTTTTGTTATTATTTTAAAAGTTAACACTAAAGGTAATTGGAGTTAAATAATGGCAAAATACGAATTCCAGACAGAAGTAAATCAGCTTCTAAAACTTATTATTCATTCACTTTATTCTAATAAAGATATTTTCCTGCGTGAAATCGTTTCTAACGGTTCTGATGCGCTGGATAAATTAAAGTATCTCACAGTTTCTGATGAGGCTTTTAAGAACATCAAGTTCGAGCCAAGAATCGACATCACTTTTGATGAAAAGGAAAGCACTCTTACCGTTCAGGATTCTGGTATCGGTATGACAGACGAGGATTTGACAAACAACCTTGGTACAATTGCCCGCTCAGGAACTAAGGCCTTTATGGAACAGCTTACAGCTGAAGCTTCTAAGGACTCAGCTTTGATTGGTCAGTTTGGTGTTGGTTTCTATTCTGCCTTCATGGCTGCAAAAAAGATTGATGTTTATACCCGCAAGGCTGCAGGTGACGGAAAAATCTGGCACTGGTCTTCTGACGGTACAAACTCTTATGAAATTGAAGAAGTAGCCGCAGATTCAGCTGCTGCAAAGAAATATGGTTTTGATAAACCTGAACTCACAGGTTCTGCAATCGAAATGCACTTGAATGACGACAGCAAGGAGTTCGCAAGCCGCTGGAAGATTGAAGAACTAATTAAGAAATATAGCGACCACATCGCCTTCCCAATTTATCTTCACTATGAACAGAAAAAATATGATGACAAGGGAAAAGAAACTGGCAGCGAGAGCAAGATTGACCAGGTAAACTCAGCATCAGCTTTGTGGAAGCGTGCAAAGAGCGAGCTCAAGGAAGAAGATTACAACGAGTTCTATAAGACCTTTGGCCACGACGGACAGGATCCTCTCCATTACGTTCATACTCACGCAGAAGGAACTCAGGAGTATACAACTCTCTTCTTTGTTCCACAGACAGCTCCTTTTGATATGTACCAGGCAGATTACAAGAGCGGACTTAAGCTTTATGTAAAACGTGTATTCATCACAGATGATGACCGTGAGCTCCTTCCAAGCTACCTCCGCTTTGTTCGTGGTATTATTGATTCTGAAGACTTGCCACTCAACGTAAGCCGTGAAATCCTTCAGCAGAACCGCATCCTCGACAATATTAAATCTTCAAGCGTAAAGAAGCTCCTTAGTGAGTTTAAGAAGATGGGCGAGGCTGCAGACAAGGCAAAGAAGGTTGGGGCAGACAAGCGCACAGACGATGACAAAAAAGCAATTGAAAAATGGGAAAAGTTCGTACGTAACTTCAACCGCCCAATGAAGGAAGGCTTGTATAGCGACTACGCAAACCGCGATGAAATTGCAGAAATCGTACGCTTTAAGTCTACAGACGCATCTGGTACAGGCGACGGAAACTACACAAGCTTTGCAGATTACGTTCAGCGTATGAAGACAGACCAGAAGTCAATCTTCTACATCAGCGGAAGTGATGAAAAGAACCTTCGTGCTAACCCTCTCGTAAAGGCATACACAGACAAGGGATTTGAAGTTCTTATCATGGATGATGATATCGACGATATCGTAATTCCGGGCTTCGGCAAGTACAAGAATGAGTTCGAGCTTAAGGCTGTAAACCGCTCTGGCAGCGACGAAGATCTTGGCGGCGATAAAGAAGAAGCTAAAAAGAAGGAAGAAGAATTCAAGCCTGTTACTGAAAAAATCAAGAAGGCACTTGGAGACAAGGTTAAGGAAGTAAAACTTTCAAAGACCCTTTCAGGCGAAAATCCTTCTTGTATCGTAGTAGACGAGAATGATCCAAGCTATCAGATGATTCAGATGATGAAGGCAATGGGACAGGCAGGTCCTGATTTGAAGCCTATCCTCGAAGTAAACGGCGACCATCCGATTGTTGCCCGCCTCAAGGACACAAGCGACGAAGCAGTAATTGCCGACATCTCAGAAGTTCTCTTTACCCAGGCCCTCATGATCGCCGGCATGGAAGTAAAAGAACCGGCAGAGTTCGTAAAGCATCTTAATAACCTGTTGAGCAAATAAAAGTTTTTATTTCAGTAAACTGGTAATAGTAAAAAAACACGATGATTTTAAATCACCGTGTTTTTTTTTGAACCTAAACCGAATCTTGCGATTCGGTTTTTAACGGTTCTTCGATTGTAGTCGCTCGATAAATCTCGCTCTGAGCCGTTCTTTCGATGAACCTAAACCGACCCTTACGGCTCGGTTTTTAACGGTTCTTCGATTGTAGGCTTATCTGATCTTCATACCGAAGAAGAAGGCTGGTTTTAGTGAAACATCGTTATTGAGGTTCCAGTTGAGCTTTGTGTTTAAGATATTGAAAGCTCTGTCGTTGAAGCCATTTATTTTTATATCAAAGTTTACACCACCAATTAAATTAATGTGGCTTTCTGGGAACAAGGTCAGAGTGAAGCCGAACGAAGGAATCTGTTCAACTATTATGCTGTCTCTGGCAATTCTTTCTGTTCTTGTGTAATTTGTAGAATTGAAAAGAACTTTCCAGAGGAAGTCAAAATCAAAGCTGCAAACAGGAACGATAATTCTTGAACCAAGTCCTCCATAGAACAAGCCAGTTTCTTTTTCTAACAATGTTGCATTTTCTCTGTCGAAAACTGTATGACGTGGAGCTTCTGCACCAATCGTAAAGTAGAGTAGGTTTGTACCACTTTTGAACGAACAATCTACCATATCATTTGAATTCCAGGTTACACTTAAATCATGAACACCATTTTTGATGATGTTGATAAGACCAAGTGCAAGACCATTGTTTTCATCTGCTATGTTAATAATACCAGCCTGCACACCATTTACTTTTTTTGCTACATTAAGGAATCCGGTAGCCTGAACTCCATCTACATCAGTAGCAACGTTCATGAAACCAGATGCCTGCGCACCCTGAATATTCCTTCCTATGTTCATGAAGCCAGTCGCCTGAATACCTTTAACTTCTTTTGAAGAAATGTTCATAAAGCCTGAGAACTGGGCACCATAAACACTACCTGATGCAACGTTCATGAAGTTAGAAATCTGGAAACCAAAAACATTCTTTTCTGATGAACCAAAGAGACCCACTGCAGAAAATACTGTATTGTGTGAACCATCTATCTTGAGGAAGGTGAAACCTGGTACAAGAGCTAAATGGAAAGAATCCATTTCGTCAAAATCTATAGTCGGAGTTTCATCTTTGTCTTCATCATCTTCTTCAGATTCTTTTGTTACTTCTACAACAAGTTCAAGAGCAGGACTTTCTTCTGAAGAATCTTCATTCTCCTGAATATAGCGTCTTCTTGAACCTCTGCGAGGCTCTGCATTTTCATCCCTTGTTTCTTCAAGGCCATCCAGTGAAAGGAATTCATCGTCATCTTCTGAACTTCCACCACGTACACGGTTATTCTTGCGCTTAATTGATGAAAGAGAATTCTGATCAAGGACATAAATCTGTTCTTTTGAAAGATTGAAATATCCTTGCTTTGTTGAATATTCATCAATGATAACTGCTGAATACTGTCCTGCAGGAAGAGCCATAAAAATTGGCTGACCAGCTGATTTGTTAATTTCTGAAATCAGTTTACCTTCTTCATTGCGGATAATGAACTTACCCTTAGCTTCTTTTGAAAGTGAAAGCATAGCTTCAGCTGTAGAAATATCAGAAAGTACAAGGTCACCTGAACCTACGAGTGTAATGTTGTAGTTAGGATGCTGAGGACCTGCCTTGCTTGATTCTGTTCTAGAAAGTGTATCATTGAAGGCATAAGAGTAAAGTTCATTCAAAGTTACTTTGTTGTCGCCAGAAGTATCTGCAGCACCGCGCAATCCTGTAATCATTGCATTTGTAAAGTAAGATGCTTCAATTTCATCTGATTCCTGTGAATACTCGTTTGTAGAACTTGAAGAAAGATATGCGTGTCCTGTAACAACAGAAGAATCATCCATCAAAAATGGCTTGCGTTTTTGACCACCTTTTGTACGGATAAAATTACCGGAATAGCATGAGTCCAAAATTACAACATGAATGTCGCTTGGAACTTCTGTGATTGCAGTTTTAAGTGATGAGTAATCATAAGGAATATCACCAAGGAGAAGAGCATTTTCATCTGAGTGTCCTGAATAATAGAAAATGAATTCTGAACGCTTAGCGTGACTTTCTCCGCTGTTGATTTTCTTAGAAATTTGACTAAGTGTTTCATCGATTTTTTCTTTGTTTGGATCAATCAGAATAAAGCTGTTGCCTTCTGAAACACCGCCAATTTCAGACATTGTTTTTTGAAAATTCATAGCATCGCTTCCGGCATATAAAAGCTGTTCGCGATTTTTTCCACCTTTATTTGAACCAATGTAAATTGCGTATCTTTCTACTCCAGTTGATTCTTCTTCAGTGGATGTTGCAGCAAAAATCGGAGTGATACAAAAAAGTATTGTTGATAAAAATATAAGTTTTTTCATAAAATCCATCCTTCGTAAAAAATCTGCTATGCAGCTTTTAGATTACTTTTCCAAAGTGAAAGTGATTCCTTCTGTCTTTTTTGGCAGATAAGATAGGGAAGTAAGATAATCTATATCAGTTTTGTTGGTAATTTTATTTTCAATATCATCCAGAGAGAACTGTTTCTTAGAAGTTACCATGATAAAACATTCAAAGTCTGGAGCGTTATCAAGTTCGTAAGAGAAATCGAGAGGAGTTTCATCGTTACGCTGTTCCAGATGTCCTGCCTGCCAGGTGTTCTCCGGGAAATGGCGTGTTATGTTACCGTTTCCGTCTACACTGAAAATCACACCATATTCATTAGAACCTGCATTGTATGTAATCTGAATTACGTCACCTGAATGAGCAAAATCGCCGTTATTCAAAGCCTGAATTTCGCGGCCTTTCTGGCGATAAAGGCTGATATGTGGTGTTGAAACAGTTTGTTCAGAAGCGTTACCTTTTACGCGTTCTGTTGGTGCCTTGTTTGCTCCAATTTTTGAATTCTTAATTCCAGTTGGAATAATAAGTGCTGCGAGTAGCACTGCGGCAGCTGCGTAACTTACAAGCTTAAAGCCTGTAAACTTAAATTTATTTTTGTTGACAGCTTTACTTGTAAAACCAAGTTTGTTTGCAGTGATTTTGCCTGCAACAGCGGCTTTCATTTCCTGTACAGAATAGGTATTAAAAATCTCTTCATCAGATTTTTTAAGGCCGTCCAAAGCGGTTTCAATGTTTTCCTTGCCATAAAGTGAGTAGAAGTCTTTAGCATCAAGCTCGGAGTTATGAATTTGCTCCAAGATTCTAGTTGGAATTGCCATACCTTCCTCCTGCGTATTCTTTAAGTTTTTCCAGACGCTTTCTAATTCCGGAAACAGACATTTTCATTTTTGCGGATGTTTCTTCAAGGGTGTAGCCGTCTACATAGTGTAAAATTGCAATCTGTCTGTCCTTGGTGTCGCGTTCTGAAAATATGCAATCCAGAAGAATAGAAGTTTCAATTTGTTCTGTTCCTTCTGCACTCGCAGTATCTTCAATTATTTCTGCAATTACATCAAATTCTGGTCCGGCACGGAGTTTGTCTGATCTAATTTTGTTAAGACAGACATTTGTTGCCATAGTGTACAAAAGGCTTGAACACACATTTGTGATTTTTTCCTTTCGTTCAATAAGACGCACAAAAGTATCCTGCATGGCATCAAGAGCTTTTTCTTCATTCTTAAGAATAAAGCGGCAGCGTCTGAGTACCATTGGACCATACTGGCGGTATAGATTTTCAAAATCATCCATCGACAAAGTTTTCATTGTACAAATTGTTCCTGTCTTAAAGTCTAACACGCGAGGAGAGAAAAAGTGTTCCTGCTTATTTAAAAATTTTTTGACACCCTGATCTTGAAACAAAATCAGGATAAAATTTCAGGGTCTATAAAGTTAGATGCTGAAACCTGAACTTGTTTCAAGGCCAGCATGACACAAAATTAATAATTATTTAATGTAAGGCCGGTATAGGTTTTTGCATATTCATCGCCGGCAGCGCGAATAACTTTTTCCATCTCTTCTGTAAGATGTTTTGCGGCGATTGGTTCTGAAAGTCCTTTAAACTTTTCGATAGAAATTACCGGAAGCATTTTAATGTCATACAAATATGGTTCTACATGATTATAAGACCACAAAGGATCAAATTTACCAAGGCCATATTTATCGCTTCCACCAATGAAAAGAGGAAGAACATCACAGTTACAGTAAAGAGCGATTCTTGCAGCTCCTTTTTTATAATTGTTACGGCCCACACGCGGAGAACGGGTTCCTTCCGGGAAAACGATTACGTTACAGCCCTTGTCTGTAAGCTTCTTACATTCAACAAGAACATCATTAAAATCAGTTGTATTAGTGATATAAGCCTGTTTGATTACCCAGCGAAGAGGTGTGTGTGTAAGACCTCCGCGAACGATACAGGTTGAATTAGGAACAAGAGACATGATGTAAACGAAGTCTAGAAGTGAAGGATGGTTTGCAATAATAATTTTTCCGTGAATATTACGGTAGGCCTCTTTATCATCAACTTTTAACAAAGAGGTTTTACAAATATTCAGGTTTCCCAAAAAAACTCTGAAGGTATGAGAAACATAAGCTCGGGCAATAATACCAAAATCTTTTTTATGAAAGGTAAAAAGTCTGATAAATGGGAAAACAAAAATTGCCAGAAGAACAGCCCCAAGGCCGAAGGAAATAATTGCAATTATCTTAGAAATACAAAAGTATGGATAAGTAAAAACATTTTTGATTTTTGGAAGTTTGCTCTTGTAGCTGATTTCTTCTTTTTTGCTCATTTCAGTAAAAACCTTAAAAACTCCGAAGGTGATTTTCCTACATCAGAAAAATCATCCAGGGTTATGCAGGAGTCTTTTTTCTCCGCACTAACAACGCAGGCAAAGGCCAGTGGAATATTTTCTTCAGGCCGTTTGTCTCCATAAAGCTCCGGAACCAGTTCATCGGCATAAATAAGAATGATTTCTTTTTCTGTTCCTGCCAGAATAGGTGCTACGGCAGCCTTAAAAGCTTCCGAAAAATTATTTTTGGAAGGATATAATACAGAATAACCGCCTTTAAGACCGAATGCAAGGGTCGCAAACGAAACGGGTGTATTGAAAACAGAAAGTGAAAAACCTGCCGGTAAAATCATCCCATCTTCAATGATACCTTTATTGATTGTAAATTCACGCTCAATTTCGCCACGAAGTGAAATGAAAACAAGTTTTGTTTCTTTAGAAATATTTGTTTTTTCGAGCAGACTATGAACAACATGTACCGTCATTTTTGTAATTTGCGAGAGACGGCGGCGGAAGAGCGGGTCTGTGTATTCCAGTTTTGGAGATTCTTTAATCTGTTCTATCTGGACATCACCATTGAGCCAACCCTGCCAGGCAGCTTCATCATCTGCAAGGCCGGGAGCCCAATTGGTAATTCCAGAAATATGTATTTCTTTCATAATATCCATTAAGTCGGCAAGCACAGCTTGCCTCTGTGCCACTTTTGTGGAAAATCCTAAAACGACCCTTGCGGCTCGTTTTTTAACGGATTCTCTATTTTAGGCATTTAAAGCAAAGCAGCGAATATGCGTTACTTCCAAGATTGTGATGAGCGCAGTCCAGCTTAAAGCCTGCTTCTTCAATTGCATCTACAAGTTCCTGGTAGCGGTACATCTTGCTGTTTCCGTTTGCAATACATGTGAAGTAAAGAGAAGTTCCCATCAAAGAGTAAGAACTTGCTTCAAACTTCTGTTTATCCCATAGAGGTTCGAGAACCCAAACGTTTGTGTTTTCGTTTGCAGCTTCGTAAACCTTCTTCAAAATCTTTGTTACCTGATGGAGAGAGAAACAGTCGAGGAACTGGCTCATCCATACAGCATCCGGATTAGCAGGCAGCTTTGTTGATTCTTCGAGAACGTTTCCCATTGAAAAATCTACACGGTCTGCAAAGCCTGCTTCAGCTGCATTTTTCTTTGCAACGTTTGCCTGTCCTGGCAAATCACAAATTGTCATTTTTACATCTGGGTCATAACGGCAGCAGGTGAGAGACCATTTACCTGTGTTTCCGCCAATGTCCAGAATATGTTTTGGCTTTTTTGCAAATACAATTGGAAGAGCTTCAGGGAATGCAATATCAGAATAGAAATGGTCAAATTCAAACCATGATTTTTTAGGCTGGTCTGGCAAAGTAGAAAGAGCTTCGTAAACAGTAACCCATTTATCACCAAAAACTTTAAGACCTTCTGGCTTTCCGTTTTTAATTGATTTTTCAAGATCCCATGCACCTTCGTAACAGATGTCGTTTGTAAACCAGAAATTTACGCGGGTCAAATCATCTTCTAGAAGCATCCAGCCGATTTTTCCAAGCTTGTATTTTTCACTCTTAGGATCAGAAGCAGAATCTTCTGTAAGTTTAATTACGTTCATTCCAAGAGCCATTTCACATAATACGCCAACGCCGTATTCAGAAAGACTTGTTTTAGCAGCCAGGTCTGCACGGCTGATACCATCATCACCGGCATCTTCGATTGCCTTCATAATTCCAAGGTTAAGCATAGTTTTAATTGCCTGAAAAGCTAAAGGAGCAAAGGCAATTTTCTGCGCTTCAAATTTTGCGTCTACTGCGCGCAAATCATCATTTTTGTATTTGTTTATATCAAAAAAAGCTTTATCCATAAGATTAAAAGTATACTATATCTACTATTTTTTCAAGAAGGCGACAAAATTTTGTAAAAAACCGCAAAGAATGTTTTGTTTTTCAAGGTATTTTGAAAGAATAAAAATGCTTTCTATTGCAATTTTTTCCCTTATTTAATAAAATTACTTAATTTATTGATTATAATAGGGAAAGATTATGGATCAGTTGAAAAAGGAAATAAAAGAGGTAATTATTTCATCACTCCAGCTTGAAGATATTAAGCCGGAGAATATTGTGGATTCAGAACCACTTTTTGGAGAAGGTCTAGGACTTGATTCTATTGATGCGCTTGAGCTTGGAGTAGCACTTAAGAAAAAGTTCGGTGTTAAATTTTCTGCGGAGAGTGGAGAAAATAAGAAGCATTTTGCTTCTGTAAATGCACTGGCCGAATATATTACGGCTCAGAAAGCTTAATCTTTTTTATAAGAGGTTTTATATGTCAAAAGATGAGATTTTTGAAAAGCTCCAGGGAATCCTTGTTTCAGAATTTGAACTTGATGAAGGAGATGTAACTCCTGATGCACTTCTTGGAGACGATTTGGATTTGGATTCAATCGACTCTATCGACCTTATCGTAAAGATGAAGGAATTCATGCCTGCTGATAAGGGAAATGTTGACCCTTCAATTTTCAAGACAGTTAAGACTGTACAGGATGTAGTAGACGCTCTTGTTCCATACATGGCATAAGGTAAACTAAAGACTGATGAAAAAATTCCTTAAGGCGCTTTTTTATGTGATTGCGGCCGTTTATCCAATCCTTGTTTTTACACTGCTTGTGGTATTCAAGGTGGATACAAAGATTCTTTCTTTGTGCATTGTTGCATTGGCGGCTGCCTTCTTCTTAAGTGCTACAGGAAGCAAAAAGACCGGAGAAAAAAAAGGTGCTTTGGACTGGAAACCGCTTCTTAGTTCAGTGCTTTTTTTAGCTGCTGGTCTTTTTTGTTTTATAACAGGAAAAGAGTTTTTTCTTAAATTATATTCTGTTGTAATTAACATAACGCTGCTTGTAGTTTTTGGAAGTACACTTTTTCTTAAGCCAAATATTATTTTCAGATTCGCAACTCTGGCTGACAAATCAATTGCTGGCTCTTCCTATGAAAATCAAGTTAAGTTATACTGTAGAAATGTGACGATTGTATGGTGCTGCTTTTTTATTCTGAATGGAACTGCAGCAGTTGTTACAACCTTTGCAGATAAATTATTCGGGCTGACTGCTGAACAGGCACGCAGAGTCTGGGCAGTGTATAACGGAGGCATTTCTTATGTGCTGATGGGTACGCTGTTTGTTGTTGAATTTATAATTAGAAAACTGGTAGATGCAAAAATGATTAAAACTTATCCTATTACTAAATTTAATGCTGATTCCCGTAAGGATGATTACGTTCTTTGCTATGAAGATACATGGACAGGCGGCGGATATAAAACCTGGAAAGATTTTTTGATTGATACAGCAAAGCTTCGCCGCTTTATAGAAAAAACTGGAGCAGACGAGTTTATTCTTCATTGTGAAGATTACTGGTACTTTTTGTGTACTTTTGTTGCTCTGCTTCAGTGTAAAAAAGCTGTGTACCTTACACAAAATATTACTTCAAACTTTATGGCTGATGTTCGTAGGTCGGGAATGGTTTTCCTTACAGATCAGACTATTTCAGAACCTGATGCGGCAGGACTTGCTGATGCAGTTTCAATTCAAAAAACAGTTGAAGAAAGTGAAATGCCGGAAGTTTCTTTCTATCGTGATACTCCAAAAATTGATGGTGAAGAAACACGTATTTTCCTTTTTACTTCTGGAAGTACGGGAAAGCCAAAGGCTGTTCCTCAGCGCATGAAAGAGTTTGAAGAAGATAATGCCTTTATTATTTCAAAGTGGGCCGATGAGTTTACAAATCGTAAGTTACTAACGACTGTTAGTCAGCATCATATTTATGGATTCCTTTTTGGTATTTCTTTACCTTTTACTTTGGGATGTCCATTCCGCCGAAATAGAGTTGAGTTCCCTGAAGAATTTGAAAAACTAACGGATGTTAGTTATATTCTTATTGCAACACCAGCTTTCCTTAAGCGTACAGTTGAAGTTGAAGATAAACTTGCAATGAAAGATGTCTGGATTTTTACAAGCGGTGGAGCAGTTTCTCCAGGGCTCGCAGTACAGACCGAAAAAGTATTCGGCTTCTGTCCGCTTGAGGTATATGGTTCTACTGAGACCTCGGGAATTGCTTATCGTCAGCAGAATAAAGATCAGCTGGTCTGGACTCCTTTTGCGAATGCAAAGATTTGGCTTGGAGATGACGGCTGTTTGAGAATCATTTCTCCATATATTAAAAATCCGGAAGGCTTTGCAACTGCAGACCTTGCAGAAATCTTTGAAGATGGTCGTTTCCTTTTGAAAGGCCGTTCAGACTCTATCGTAAAAATCGAAGAAAAAAGAATTTCTATGACAGAGGTAGAAAACCGCCTTCTCGAAACAGGCCTGGTTGAAGATGTAAAAGTTGTTGCTATGAGTAACGATGTTCGCCAGTATCTTGCTGCTGCAGTTGTGCTTAACAGTAAAGGACTCGAACAGTTTAAGAATGAAGAAAAATTTAAGATAAACCGCTATTTCCATGATTTCCTCATGAAGTATTTTGAGAATGTTGTAATTCCTAAAAAGTGGCGTTTCATGGATAAGCTTCCTGTAGATGTTCAGGGAAAGAAACATAAATTGGAGATTATGGCTTTGTTCGAATCACAGGAAAAATAACTGTCGGGGCTGTCTAAAAAGTATTGTCATGCTGAACTTGTTTCAGCATCTACACTACATTTAGAGCTATAGATTCCGAAACAAGTTCGGAATGACACCAGAAGGTAAACTTATTGGTCAGCCCCTTCGGCAAAGAGATGCTGAAACAAGTTCAGCATGACATGACGTAAGGAGATTTGTATGAACTTTAATGATCATGATATAAGAGATGAAAAAATAATCAGCCGTGATGAAAATAACGTAGTTTTGGAATTTGTAATTCCAGCAAGCAGTGATTTTTTTGACGGACATTTTCCACAATACAAGCTGCTTCCTGCTGTTGCTCAGTTTGAAGTAATAACTCGTTTTTCAAGAAAATATTTTGGTACACAGCGTTACGTTCCTAATATTAAAAGAATTAAATTTTCTGCGCCAATCAAGCCTGGTACAAATATTCATCTTGAACTTATTTATAAAAAGGAGAAAAGCACAGTCACTTTCAATATGGCAGATGCAGATGTTGAGGGTAAGGTTTATTCATCCGGTTCTTTTGCTGTGCTCGTAGAAGAATGAAATACGGTTTTGTAATTCCAGTTTACAGACATGGATCTACTCTTGAGGCTGTTGTAAAAAGCCTCGTTTCTTTTAATTTGCCAATTATTGTAGTTGATGATGGAAACGATGAAGAAAACCGTGCCTTTATTTCTGCTGTAGAAAAATCATATCCGCTTGTAACAGTTGTGACCAGAATAGAAAATGGTGGCAAAGGCCGTGCTATGATTGATGGAATTCGTAAAGCAGATGAAATGGGAATTACACATATTCTTCAGCTTGATTCTGATGGTCAGCATGATGCAGGAAGAGCTGCTCGTTTTATAGAATTGTCAGAAAAAAATCCTGATGCAATTATTTGCGGATATCCTGAGTATGATAAGGATGCCCCAAAATCTCGTGTAAATGGTCGTAAGTTTGCAAATGGCTGGATTCATTTTGTAACTCTTTCAAAAGACATTAAAGATGCCATGATTGGTTTTAGAATTTATCCTGTTAAGCCTTTTATTAAAATGTTAAAGAGAACATTATATATTGATGGTCGTATGGGTTTTGATATTGATGTTCTTGTTAAACAGTACTGGCAGGGTGTACCAGTAATTTCGGAACCGGTAAAGGTTTATTATCCGGTTGATGGAATTTCAAATTACAATTATTTTACAGATACACTCAGAGTGTCTGGAACCTATGCACGCCTTTGTATTGGATTGATTTTTTATTTACCTGTTTTGCTTTATCGAAAAATAAAAAGAGTATTTAAAAAGAAAACTTCAGCCGGGAGTGTTAACTAATGACAGATTCGGTTGAAGAAAACAATGTTCATTGGGCAGACGAAGCTGAAGCAATAAAATCAAATAAACCATTAAAATTTGTTCTCATTCTTTTTAAGTTATTACCAACTTTTTTGATTCATATTTTTTGTTATCCTGTTGCTTTCTTCTTTTTTATTTTTGTCTCTCATGCCCGCCATGATGCAAGAGAATATCAGAAACGTTTGAAGGAATATACAGATGGAAAGGTTCCTGCAAAAATCCGTGGCTTTCGTCAGATATTAAGCTTTAGCCTTTGTGTTCTGGAAAAAATGGAAGGCTGGCTTGGTAAGGTCAGGTTTGATAGAATTCAATATCAGAATGATGATGTGGAAGATATTCTGCAGAGACTTAAAGAAGGCAAGGGAGCTTTGCTGCTTACTTCACATCTTGGAAATATGGAATTATTAAGAAGTCTTCAGGATTATAATACTCAACTTTGTGGACGTGTTGTTCCGGTTGTTGTTGTTATGGATATGAAAGTTTCGGAACAGTTTACAAATACGATGAAAGAAATTAATCCGAATTATTCTGTGAATATTGTAAATGCTTCGGACATAGGTCCGGATTCTATGATATATCTTCAAGAGCAGGCAGAGCAGGGTGCTTTGATTGTTATCGCCGGCGACCGCACAAGTGCAAATAATCGTGACAAAGTAATTGTAAAAGATTTTCTTGGAAAGCCTGCTTCATTTCCTTATGGTGTTTTCCTTCTTCTGGCTTTGATGAAAATACCTGTTTATTATATGTTTGGTATGCGCTCAAAAATGTCTCCTTTTAATCCTAAATATAATATTTATATTGAAAAATCAAAAATAGATTTTAATTGTCTACGTTCAGAACGTGAAGCTCGTATTAATGATTGCTGCGGTGAGTTTGTAGAAAAACTGGAAAAATTCTGCAAGCTGTATCCTTATCAGTGGTATAACTTTTTTAACTTCTGGAACTAGAAAAATCTATGGGGGCAGTATGAAAAGAACAATTTTTGCAGCAATGTTTATATTATCAGCGGCTTTCAATTCGCTTTGTTTTGCACAGACAAATAAACAGGTTTCTTTGGAAAGTGTCTGCGAACAACTTGCTTCACATCCAAATACAAAAGGAGATTTCACTCAGACAAAAACTTTACAAACGAACGGTCGTAAGTTAAAGTCTATTGGAAAATATATAATCTGTTCAGAAGGGATTCTCTGGAAAACAGAAAAACCTGTTCCTTCATCTTTGATTCTTACTAAAGACACTATGGTTCAGATTTCTGCAAACGGAAATAAATCTGTGATGAGTGGAAAAGATAATCAGATATTCTCGAATATTTCTGAAACTCTGAGTTCTGTATTTTCCGGCGATGTTGAAGCTCTAAAAAAGAATTTTATCTGCGAGTTTTCTGATAATGAAAATAATGGCTGGACTTTAGTTCTTACTCCAAAGGATTCAACAATTGCAGCTGTTATGAAAAGTCTTGAGCTTTCAGGTTTTACAAAACCGGAAACTTCAATGAACCGCCTTGTTATGTCAGAAGCTTCAGGTAATACAATAACTTATGAATTTATAAATCAGATATACCCAAAGGAACTATCTACAGATGAAAAACAAAACTTTATCGTTGAATGATTCTCTGAAAAATCTTTCACAGAAAAAACTTTTTGCTGCTTGGATTTTTTATCATGCAGCTGTTCTTATTTTTTTCCTGGCTTCAATTATTATTTTCCGCGGCAAGATAGGAATTGATTCTGATCTTTTTAATCTTGTGCCTAAAAGCATTTCTATGGCTTCTGTAAAAAAAGCAGATGAAAAAATGATGTCTGTAACTTCGCAGAATGTTTTTATTCTTGTAGCGAATGAAGATTTTTCTGAAGCAAAAAAAGTTGCTCAGAATGTTTACGAAGAACTTAAAAACAGCAAAAACTTTGAAACTGTTTCTCTTTTCAATGATGTAAGTGCAATGGGAGAGATTACAGATTTTTTGTATAAATATCGTTCATATCTGATTGATGAAAAAACTGCCGATGCAATTCTTGCAAGTGAGCAGGGTGCAAAGGATTTTGCTCTTGAAGCTCTTTCAAAAGCATACGGTGGTTTTACAATGCTTCCACTTGATAATATTGATACCGATCCTTTTTTGCTCACTGAATATAATCTTCAGAATTATCTGTCTTCACTGCAAAATGCGGGAACTGCAATGTCTGTGAAAGATGGAGTTCTTGCTTCGAAGTTTGAAGACAAATGGTATGTTATGATTCGCGGTATTCTTAGCAGCAGAGGTGCCAAGCTTGCTTCGAAGGATAATGCTATTACAGAAATTTACAGAGTTTGTGAAAATAACAATAATGACTCTACAAGCTTTATTTATTCGGGAACTCCTTTCCACAGTCATGAAAGTTCTACTTCTGCGAGCCGCGAGATTTCGGTTATAGCTACGGTTTCAATGCTGGCTGTAATAATTCTTTTGATTTTTATTTTCCGCTCTGTACGTCCTCTTGTTTTTTCTGTTGCTTCGATTTTGATTTCTCTGGGCGTTGCAGTTTTAATGACACTTTCTGTTTTTCATAAGATGCATGTCATCACTCTTGTATTTGGAACTTCTCTTATAGGTTCCTGCATAGATTACAGTCTTCACTTTTTTACCCACTGGGCAGGAAACACAGAATTAAAATCAAGTACAGAAATTAGAAATCATATTTTCTCCGGCCTGCTTATGGCAATTGTTTCTACAGGAATCTGTTTTGCAATTCTTTTGTTTGCGCCGTTTACGATCCTCAAGCAGATGTCTCTTTTCTGTCTTGCAGGTCTTGTAAGTTCCTTCCTTACTACAATTGCAATTTATCCGTATATTAAGCTTCCTGAAAAAAGAGGAAATATCCGCTTTACAAAACATTTTTCCGGTATTGTTTCTAAGGTTGAACAGAAATGGGTAGGCCGTGCAGTAATTATTGTTCTTTTTGTATTTTCAATTCTTTCAATCTTGATTTGTCACAAAAATGTAAAAATCAAAAATAATCTGCTTACACTTTATGATATGAAAGGCCGTCTTTTACAAGATGAAATTATCGCTTCACAGGTAATTCAATATACTCCTGGCGGCTGGTATATTGTGAGCGGAGAAACAGAAGACGAAGCTCTTAAAAATGAAGAAAAGTTGCGTGCTGAATTTGAAAAAATGACTGAAGGCAAAATCGGTTATATAAGTACTTCAAGTTTTATTCCTTCTAAAGAGATTCAGAAAAAATCTCGCGAAGCTTATAAGAAACTTATGGAGTCTGCTCCGGAACAGCTTCAGGCACTTGGTTTTGATGATGTAGAAAACTTCGATGCTTTGATGAAATTAATTAATGATTATGAGATTACAAAAAATATTTTTGTATCTTTTGAGAATGGTAATGTTCCAGACTTTATCGAATCTGCTATTTCTTCTGCATGGCTTGGAAAAGTTGATGGAAAATATTTTACAGTTCTACTGCCAACTAGGGTAACAGATTATACTAACTACCGTTCGTTAGCAGAAAATAATGATAATGTTTATTTTATCAGTAAGTCACAGGATATAAGTAAGGATCTGGACAGTCTCACATCAATGATTCTCAAGTTCTTTGTTGTAGCCTACGTGTTGATGTTTATAATGCTGAAATTCTTTTATTCCTGGAAACAGGCCTTTAAGATTATTTCAGTTCCATTGCTTATAATTCTTGTTGTTGTTGCAGTATTTGCATTAGGTAAAATAAATATGGAGTTCTTTTCTGTTACAGGTTTAATTCTTGTTTTTGGACTCGGTCTGGATTACATAATTTACATGATGGAAAACGAAAAGAAAGAAAAGGGAAATCAGTCTTCTGTGCAAAGTCAAAGCCTGGAACAAAAAACTCTGGAACCTTTTGCAACAATGGTTTCTTTTGTTACAACAATAATTTCTTTTGGAGCCCTTGCATTAAGTTCTTTTAAGCCGGTTCATTTAATTGGCCTTTCGATTTTCATTGGATTAGCCACTGCTTATGTAAGCTCTTTCTTTTACGGACGATTGGGTGAAGAGGATAAGAATGAAAAATAATATGAAAAATTTATTAAAACACCTTTGTGGAATTTTCATTGTAATTACAGTTTTATGCTCATGTACAAGTAAGAAAGCAGAAGCAAGTGGGTTAAGACCAATTTATATTACTAATTCAAAAACAGTAAATCTTTTGAATCCCACAAAAGCTTGTGTTGTTTTTGAAGGCCTTCAGGCATTGAATGGCAGTTTTGGTTCTCAAAGTTTTACACTCCTTTCTTATACACAAATTGATGCAAAAGGAATTAATCTTTCTTTGATGAATGATTTTGGAGCAGATATGGGAAATCTTTTTTATGACGGAATATCAGTTATTTTTGATACTGCATATTTTCCAAAAGCTCTTCCGGGTGAATATATAATCTGTGATATTCAGAATGCATATTATGATAAAGATGAACTTAGAAAAAACTTTGAAGCAGCTGGATTAAAGTTTGTAGTTATCACAGAAGAAAATGCTGTAGAAATTCGTAAGATTTTTGACGGGAAAAATCTGATAGAAGAAATTTCAATTTCACAGAATGAAGTAAAGATTCAGAATTTTCTGCGTGGTTATTCTTATCAACTTGTGAATGCAGAAGATTTTTAATATAGTATAAAACATCTGTTAAGGATTATTTATGGAATTATATCTTTCAAAACCCGGTGTAATGAGCTGTGGTGGAAACAATATTGATGAACTCTGGCAGGCTGTAACAAGTGGTAAGCAGAGCGGAATTAAAAAGGTAACAGCCTGTAACGGTGAAGAATATTTTGCTGCAAGAATAGATGAAGGAGTTTTAAAAGCAAGCGGAGCACGTTATGAAATGAAAATCATGCGTATTGAGAATGCTGCGCTTGAACAGATTTCTAATGATGTTACTGCAGTAAAAGAACGTTATGGTGCAGACCGCATTGCTGTTTGTGTTGGCTCTTGTGATAATGGAACAGAGTTTTCGCTTGCAGGTCACAGAAAATATTTTGCCGAAGAAAAATTCCCTGCAGATTATAATCTTGAAATTCAGGGTGCTGATTATGTTGCAACTTTTATTGCAGAAAAGTTTGGACTGGCTGGCCCTGTAAATACTTTTTCTACTGCATGTTCTTCCAGTGCAGGTGCAATAATAAAAGGTGCAGAAATGATTATGGCAGGCATTGTTGATGCTGCTGTTGTCGGTGGAATCGACATTGCTTCTGATACAACTCTGATTGGTTTTAGTGCGCTTGAAGCAGTTTCAAGTGAGATAACAAATCCATTCAGTAAAAACCGACACGGAATTACACTTGGAGATGGCGCTGCTTTTTTCGTTCTGATACGTGAACCGCTCGAAAGAGATTCTGCTGATTCGACTCTTCCGGCTGTAAAACTTCTTGGCTGGGGCGAAAGTGCAGATGCATATCATATGACTTCTCCAGATCCAAGTGGAGTGGGTGCTGAAAAAGCTATTAGACGAGCTTTGGAAAATGCCAGACTTTCTGTTTCGGAAGTAGGTTATATTAATCTGCACGGAACAGGAACAAAGTTTAATGACAGTATGGAAGGCAAGGCTGTTAATGCTGTTTTTGGCGAGGCTGGATGTAAGGTTCCTGTTTCAACAACAAAGCCGGTTACAGGTCATACTCTTGGAGCTGCAGCGGCACTTGAAGCTGCAATCTGCTGGAAGGCTATGGTTGAAAACAAAGGCAAAACAGAAAATGTAAAACTTCCTGTTCAGGTTTGGGATGGGGAACGCGACGAAGAGATTCCGGAACTCAATATAGTAGACGGAAAATCTGGCGGAAAAACAGGTGAGCTTAAAGTTTGCCTTTCGAATTCTTTTGCGTTTGGTGGTGCTAACGCCTGTCTGGTTTTAGGAATATAATATAAGGAGAAAAATAATTTATGGAAATTCAGCAACTTATTGAACATGACGAACTTATCAATTATCTTCCTCACAAAGGAAAAATGTTTCTGCTTTCGCGTGTTACTCAGCACGATGTAAATAATCATACAATTACCAGCGAATATGATATTACGGAAAACTGTATATTTTATGAGCCGGAGTTCGACGGTGTGCCAAGCTGGGCAGGTTTTGAGTTTATGGCCCAGTGTATCTCAGCTCTTACTGGAATTACAAATACAATTAAGGGACGTACGCCGCTGCCGGGATTTATTCTTAGCGTAATGGAATTTAAGGCGGATGTTGGATATCTCAAGAACAATACAACAATTCAGATGAAAGCAGTAGAAGATTTCCGTGACGAAGAAAATCATGTTTACCGCTATATCTGCGAACTTTATGCAAACAAAAACGATGAAAAGCCTGTTGTAACTACAAAGGTTTCTGTAATGGAAACTGAAGATGCAAAGGCACTTTTTGGTGACTGATTTTTGTAATTTTTGTAAGCTTTATTTCTTCCGGCGGGTATAAATCATTCTGGTATATTTGATTTTATCACCGGAAGTTTCGCCGGTTTTTATTTCAAAATTATTTACATTAAAATCTGGAAAAAAAACATCACCATCTTCAATGACAAGCTTTACTTCCGTTATATACATTACATCTACAAAAGGCAAAACTTCTTTGTAAACTTCATACCCACCTGCAAAAAAAATATTTAAATCTCCATAAAGCTTTGCGGCAAGTGTAATTGCATCTTTTACTGATGATGCAGTTGAAAGGTTTTCACCTTCAAAGCTGCGGGTTTTTGAAATTACAATTGTTTTTCTACCTGGAAGGGGATGCCCAATTTCTTCGTAAGTTTTACGCCCCATAATAACAACGTTTCCGGTAGTCAGTTCTTTAAACTGTTTTTGCTCTCCTTCAATTTTCCAGGGAATAAAACCTTTTCTTCCGATTACATTATTGATTGAACGAGCAACGATTAAACCTGTCATGGGCACAGTATAGCATAAAATAATTTTTTATATCATATTTTGCCTTTTATGTTATTATTATAAGAATGAACAGACGTTTGGCAAAAAAACAGAATTATAGCGGTTGCAGATGCCTATGATGCTATGACAAGCAGGCAAAGGTACAGAGATGCACTTGCTCAGGAAAAAGTTTAAGAGATTAAAAACGCAACCGGTTGCCGTAGAAAGAGTGCGAAGTAAATGTTATAATGTAAGGACAGGTTAGGCTATGGAACCCCTGCGAAGCAGCCGACCGCAGCGCTGGTGGTTGAGTGGCCCGAAGGGGCGTATCGAAACCACCAGAGCGAGGACGGTGAGCGTTAGCGAAGGGTGGAACAGCCGACCCGAGTGAAACGAGGGAAACCCAAAAAAAGGAGTATAAAGCACATTATGAAAACTGTTGCTGGAATTGACCTTGGTACACAGAGTATGAAGGTTGTAATTTACGACTACGAAAAGAAAGAGATTATTGAAAAAGCAAGCTGCCCTATGGAGCTGATTTCTGAGGCAGATGGAACACGCGAGCAGAAGGCTGAATGGTTTGACAAGGGACTTGAAGTTTGTTTTGGAAAACTTTCTGCTGAAAATAAAAAGACTATTGAGGCTATTGGTGTCTCTGGTCAGCAGCATGGTTTTGTTCCGCTTGGAGCAGACGGCAAGGCTTTGTACAACATTAAGCTCTGGTGTGATACTGCAACTACTAAACAGTGTGACGAGATTACTAAGAAAGCTGGCGGGGACAAGAAGGTTGTTAAGCTGCTCGGCAATTTGATGCTTCCTGGTTTTACTGCTCCAAAGATTCTCTGGCTCAAGGAAAATAAACCTGAAGCTTTTAAGGCTTTGAAATACATTATGCTTCCTCATGATTATTTGAACTGGAAGTTGACCGGCGAGTACGTTATGGAGTACGGTGATGCTTCTGGTACAGCTTTGTTTGATTCTGCTAACCGCTGCTGGTCTAAGAAGATTTGTGATATTATTGATAGTGGCCTGCTTGGTCTTTTGCCAAAGTTGATTGAGCCTAGTGCACCTGCTGGAAAGGTTTCTGCTGAAGCTGCTGCCGCTTATGGTATTCCTGAGGGAATTCCGGTAAGTGCTGGTGGTGGAGACAACATGATGGGTGCTGTTGGAACTGGTACTGTTGCAGACGGATTCCTTACAATGTCTATGGGAACTTCTGGTACACTTTACGGATATTCTGACAAGCCTATTAACGACCCTGCTAACGGTTTGAGTGGCTTCTGTTCAAGCACTGGCGGATGGCTGCCTTTGCTTTGTACAATGAACTGTACTGTAGCAACTGAGTTTGTTCGTGGACTTTTCCAGATGGACGTAAAAGAGCTTGATGGCGAAGCTGCTAAGGCTCCTTGCGGATCTGAAGGTGTTCTTGTTATGCCATTCTTCAATGGTGAAAGAACTCCAAACTTGCCAAACGGACGCGCAAGCATTACAGGTTTGACTTCGGCTAATACTAACCGTGCAAATATTGCCCGCGCTTCACTTGAATCGGCAGTATTCGCAATGCGCGGTGGATTGGATGCATTCCGCAAACTCGGCTTTAAGCCTCGCGAAATCCGCCTTATTGGTGGTGGTTCGAAGTCTCCACTCTGGCGCCAGATTGCCGCAGACATAATGAACCTGCCAATCCGCGTTCCAGCACTGGACGAAGCAGCTGCCCTCGGAGGAGCAGTTCAGGCCCTCTGGTGTCTTAAGAACATGAACGGCAAGTGCGACATCGCAGAACTCTGTGCAGAACACATCACCCTCGATACATCAAAGAGCGCAGACCCAATTCCTGAGAATGTTGCTGCTTATAATACTGCATATAATGAGTACAATAAAATTCTTGATACTATAAAACCATTATATGAGTAGGCTGAATAAGGCTTATGGCGGGTTTACAATTTTTGGAAACCCGACAAACGGCTGAGTCAAGGCCTTGAGCGTGAGCGTGCCTTGACCAGACGTATGCTGAGTACAACAAGGTTCTCGACCAGGTTGCTCCACTTTACGTGTAATAAAAACCGGTGGTTGAGTAAGCCGAAGGCCGTATCGAAACCAACTTTCAGTAGGCTTCTCGCCGTCCGGCCCTGCGCCAGTCGGCTTGAACTTCCATCCCGTATAAGCTTAGCTCCGGGGTGATTACATATACTGTCCCGCGTGGTAATTTAACTGCGCGGGATTTTTTTGCCCGAGTCGTTTTTATTTAAGTACTAAGATTTGTTTTTTCTGTAATTGTGCTAACAAGGGTTTATAAATTGAAGTATCATCTATTTTAGTAATAGTTGTAACTTTTCGTCCGCCGTCTTTAGATGAGGAACCACAATGATAGATTTTTTCATCGGGCGAATTGTAATCAAGTATTATATAGCGGTCATGAAAAATATTATCTGCTTTTCTTATCTCGATTTTTTTTCCAGAATATTCTTTACAAAAATCATCAAACTCAACTTTGTGAAGTCCGTTATTTATATTGTTAGTATAGATTGTTATAAAAACATTTTGTTTAGCGTGTTTAAAGAGTACGAGAGTTTTCAGAGAAATATAATTATCAATGATTGCAATTGATTTGGTGGCCAGTGTATAAATCTGCTGGTATGCTAAATCACTTTCTACAGGCTGACCATTTAGAATAAGCCATCCAGGAGGAATTTCTGGTTTTCCAAGATTCAACATTATAGGTGAAAGTTCAGATTTTCTTACCATGTCTCCAAGATTGCTGACGACATTTTCTACTTTATCGTCGATTTCTGTGAGTTTTTGGCGGAATTCGATAATATTCTGAGCATTTTCAGCAGTCTGTAAAGAAAGCCGTAGAAAATCACGTTGATTTATCATCTGCTGATTATCTACAATATAATCTTTCATCCGCTTAAACAGGCGGACAAGTGCCTTACTTTGTTTTGTGGCAAGTTCTCCTTTGAGGACAGTCATTAGCATGTATACGCCTTGCTCGGTGAAAGCGTAGGGGAGATATTTTGAATATTTTCCTTGTTCTAAGGTCGAAAATTTCGACCTTAGATTTATGTTATTGGTTATATCTTTTTCTTCTTTCGTTAATTGAAACATCAAGTCTTCTTCATCAAACTTTTCAATATTATTCTTTACCTGTTCATTTAATCGTTTTGTTGTATATCCATAAATCTCTGCCAGGTCAGAATCCAGTATTACCTGAACACCGCGGATAATGTAAATCTTGTCTTTGAGTAATTTTTCATCAATAATTACTTCAGTTTTTTCTTCCATATCTCAATCTCACTCTTTAATAAAATAGAAAATTTCTACATAATTTATTTATGCAGAATCCAATGCAAATCAACTTTGAAGAAATAGACTCATATATCAAACATGAGTTTTGCTATGAGGCAAATAAAGAGTCATTTGTTATAAAAGAACCAACACCTAATTACAGCTCAATCAATGACTTCATAAAAGAAGCTGACGTTATTCTGCAGGATAATATTCGTAACCTTATTCTTTCAAAGCAGCTTGATGAAGTCGAAGTCTACAAAAAGGCCGATGTAGACCGCAAGCTTTTCTCAAAAATCCGAACTCAGCCAGATTATCATCCGAATAAAAACACTTTGCTCAAATTATGCCTCGCAATGAATCTAAATACAGACGAAACAGAAAATCTGCTGAAATCTGCCGGTTATTCTCTTTCAAAAAGCCTGCGGTCAGATCTGATTTTACGTTATTGCTTTGGACATAAGATTTTTGATGTCATAATTGTAAATCAGATATTGGACCATTATGGAGAAAAGGTTATTTAGACTCTTTTTCTTTTAAAGCATAATCCTTTGTCCATTTTTCATTTTCTCCAAAGAAAGAAACTCGAGCAAAAGGTTTTCCATCTTTTTTGATAAAAAGAAAAGATTTCTCTTTCGAAACCTGAAGCAGGCTTTCTTGCGTGATTTCAGAAATATCTTTTATTTTAGAAAGAAAATCTTCAAGAAAGTGTTCTATTACATAACTTACAGTACAATTATGTCTGTCAGCCGTATTTCTCAGTTCTTTAAGAACATCTTCAGGTAAAGCAAGTAATTCACTTGAAAAATAAGGTAAGGGTGTAATTTCAACCTTTTTCAATTGTTCAAAGAATTCATCTTTTTCTTTATTTTCGTATTTTTCTTGATTAGGCATTGCATTCCTCCTTTGAGAAAAGAATACAATAGGTTGAATAGAAAGTGGTCGTTTTGAAAGCGACAAATGAAATATTTATAAGCGGGCAAGCAGTTCCATAATTTCAGATTTTATTTCATTTTTAACATTTATATCTGATTCATTGTATCCGTCAATTCTAGCCTAAATTATTCTACCCATTCACCGCGCATTTTAA
>JAEDCY010000071.1 GCA_016293915.1 Treponema sp.
CTGTTTTTGGCGTAAAGACAATATCTTTCAAATCAGTAGTTGCAAAGTAAATCTTGTATCGCAAAGCTATCTGATTAAACAGTTCTTCTGTCATAGTTATTCCACATCCCTCAAATGCCGGTCGTCATTCAAAAGTTCCAGCACGGGCATTGCGAGGCTGCCGGGGGTTTTGTCGAAACGGAGGACGCTTATTCCTGTGTGGGAAAAATGGCAGAGGGCGCACATGTAGGGGAAGGTCTGGTTGAGGACGCGGGCGAGAAAGGCAGAAGAGGCTCCACCGTGGCAGAAAATTGCCAGAGTTCTCTGCCGGTCGTCGGGCCGCTTGTTGCGGTAATAGAGGCCTTCGCGAACATAGCCTAAGCCCGCCAGCCACTTGTCTGTTTCTTCGCCGATTCTGTCTGCATCGATTGTGGCGAAGTTTTCTTTGTAAACGGGGTAGTCCCGCCAGTTTTCGCTTTGCAGGTTCTTGCCCTCTAACATAAGCTCGTCGGCACCTTTCCAGGGATGCCATTCGTCTTCGTAAAGTTCACCTTCGCGGCCGTAGCGGATCTCGCGGATAAAATTTAGGACATGAATGTCTTTTATGCCTGATGCCTTTGAAAAATATTCAGCGGTCTGAAAAGCCCTTCCCTGGGGTGAAGAATAGATTTCATCTATGTCCTCACTCAAAAGTCTCTGGGCTGCAGCTGCGGCCTGTTTATGGCCGAGTTCGGTAAGACAGTCTTTTTCGTAATTCGGGTCGCCATGGCGAATTAGTATAATTCTCATAATATTTCTACTAGCTCCTAAAAAACCTTAAAAACTTTCTGTAATTATAATTGGTTTTTCTATAAACACTTTTCGCAGCATCTCTTCATTGCCATTTATCGTGACGTCTGAACGCAGGGAAGCTTCATCCAGACTTGTGCAGCCTATAGCAAGCTGACTCAGGGCACGAATATCAAGCTCTATATCAGGCTTACTAACGTTAGTTAGCCCAATGCCATCGGCGGTAGTGTCAGCACTTGCCAGTATCTCAACCTTATCTGCCAGAACCCTGAGAGTCAGATTATTTTCTTCTATAAGCTCATCTTCAACTTTAATTGTAAAATCACAATCAGCCGGTTTTTGGATAACTTCAAAAAGCTTCAAAACATTCATAACCCTTACCATAAAATGCTGGCAGGCATGCTTTTCTATTTCATAGGCATTAGGCGCATGTATAATTTTAAGCAGGTCTATTCCTTTTGGAAGAGGCAGCACGATAGAACCATAGTCAGCAGAAAAGCGGGCAAGAAAATTCAAAATTGAATTAAAGCCAGCACGACATGTCCAGGCACATTCTTCAACCTTCAAAACCGCTGCCTGAGGATTAAACTCATCCTTAAAAATCAGATAAGCCAGCGGCACCCCGTCTCGAGAAAAGATATAGGAGAACTTACGGTCAATGTATTCTTTTTCAAATTTCAAATGCTCCTTCATCATTTCTTCGGTACGAAGAGCAGAAAGATTAAAGCCCGAGGCAAACTTCTCATAAACATTCAAAAAGTCCATAACCCCATCTTCTTCCTGCCATCTGCGAACCTCGCACTTTTCTTCTGTGGCTAACGAATGGTAGTCTTTAAGAACGTTAGGATGCATTTTATATTCATTTCTGAAAGGTACAACCTCATAACCAAACTTTCTGTAAAATTTATGATTAAAAGGGAAAAGGGCAGAAAGCACTTCGCCATTTTTATAAGCCTCTAAAAGCAGGGCCTTAAAAATTTCCCGGATTGCACCAGTCTCTCTGTATTCTGGGTAAGCAGCAACGCCACCAATTCCGCCGGTTTTTACAGCCTGGCCATCAAGATGAAAATAATAGTGGTTATTTATTATGCGAGCCATCAGTTTTCCATCATCATCAAAAGCTCCCCAGTCTTCCTGGGTTTCTGCTTCCTGCTTCTGACGCTCATTTTCAATATTATCTACTCGCTGATGAAAACAGTAAACAAAAAGCTTGTGAGCTTCAAAGCGTTCTTCTCCTTCAAGTTTTTTAACTGTCATTTTTTAATACTCCTGTAGTTAAATAGTAAATCTCAATTACAAAAATCACAATGATTATTTCTAAAAAATTAACGAGGATTTACTAAAATTTACTGAATCCTCCTATTTCTTTGCAATTTATTTCATATTTTGTTAATATGTGGCACTAAGGACTTAATAATGGAAAATAATGAAATTAAAGAAGGAGTAGTGGTTGCTCCTGCAGAAAACAAGATGGGAACTATGTCAGTCGGCAGACTTTTGGTTCAGATTTCACTGCCGATGATGATTTCGATGCTGGTTCAGGCACTTTATAATATCGTAGACAGCATCTTTGTTGCACAGATTTCGGAAAACGCACTTACAGCCGTTTCCCTCGCTTTTCCAATTCAGAATCTGATGATTTCTACAGCAGTTGGTACTGGTGTTGGTGTAAATGCTCTTCTTTCGCGCCGTCTTGGGGAACAGAATGAAAAGGGTGTTACAGACTCTGCCCTTAATGGAATTTTTCTTTATGCCGTTACTATGATTGTTTTTGCGGCCCTTGGACTTTTTCTGCCACGCTGGTATTTTGAATCGCAGACTAACAATCCTGAAATTATTGAATACGGTGTTCAGTATCTTTCTATCTGTATGATTGTCAGCTTTGGTCTTTATGGGGCAATTCTTTTTGAACGTCTTTTACAGTCTACAGGCCGCACTGTGCTTTCTATGATTTCTCAGCTTGCCGGTGCAATTACAAATATAATTTTTGATCCGCTTTTGATTTTTGGACTTTTGGGATTCCCTAAACTTGGAATTGCTGGTGCTGCCTGGGCAACGGTTTTTGGTCAGATTGTAGGATTTGTAATTTCCTTTACCCTCAATCTTACAAAGAACAAAGAAATCAAATTTACAGTAAAAGGATTCCGACCGAACGGTAGGACAATTGCCGACATCTACAAGGTAGGTGTTCCTTCTATTCTTCTTGGTTCTATTGGTTCGCTTTTGACTTACCTCATCAACTTGATTCTTGGTGCATTTACTATGACTGCTGTTGCGGTTTATGGTGTTTATTTTAAACTGCAGAGTTTTATCTTTATGCCGGTATTCGGTTTGAATAATGGTATTGTTCCAATTGTTGCATATAATTATGGTGCAAAGCGTAAAGACAGAATCATGCGTTCTATTAAGCTTTGTGCAATTGCCGCAGTTATGATTATGGTTGCCGGTCTTTTGATTTTCGAGCTTTTCCCTCGTCAGCTGCTTGCTATGTTCAATGCATCTGATGAAATGTATGCTATTGGTGTTCCGGCTCTTCGTCGTATAGCAATTCACTTTCCGGTGGCTGCAGTTTGTATTACTTTGATTTCTGTTTTCCAGGCTCTTGGTAAAGGCTTGATGAGTATGATTGTTTCATTCGTTCGTCAGGTGATTGTATTGCTGCCTGCTGCTTATCTGCTTTCGCTTACCGGTGATGTAAACAATATCTGGTGGTCCTTTATTATTGCTGAGGGAGCCTCTCTTGTTGCCAGCCTTATTGGTATGAAAGTAACTTACGATAAGGAATTAAAAAATCTGTAAAAGAGATAGAGATGTTTCGTTGTTATATTACTGAAAAAAAATTCAGTTAAAAACTTATTACGTTTTATTTCTTTCAGGGTTTATTAATCTACTCACGGCTCAAATACATCATCCTTCTTTTGAGCCGTTATTTACAACTAACATAAAAACTTCTCTTTATTCTTCTGATGAATTCTTTGAAATATCATTAATATTTTCTGAATGTGAAAAAGGAAGTGAATCCTAGAACCGATGCAATTCGTATAATTGTGTTTCATCAGCAGTTTTGTATATGGCTGCGACAAAGGCAGCTGGGCTCATTGCTGGAAATCTTACTTCGGAATATATAAAGAGCAGGAATTTTGAGAGAGCGGTGCCTCTTGGAGCTGCTCGCTGGAAAAGAACAGAGCTTCATTTGGAAAGTTATTGGTTAGAAATTTTGAATGTATACATGAACACTCGTGATTATGAAAATGGCTATAGCAAATCAAATGCACGTAATTTCGATGCAGCGCAGAAAATACTCGAAGAAGGGTTGGAAAAATATCCAGATAATAAATCATTAAAAAAAATCTTATGGATTTACAGAAAGTCATGGATAATCAGTAATCTTATGGCTTTAGGTTTGGCCTGATTATTAATGTTGACGACTAATGTATTTCGATGTTAACTTATACATAGAGTTAGAGGAGACTGACAATATGAAAGTTGCATTTTTTGATACACGTTCTTATGATAAGGCTTCGTTTATAAAAGCGAATTCAGATGGTGGCTTTAATTACGAAATAGATTTCCGTGATTTTAAGCTGAATGAAAATACTGCAATGACGGCACAGGGCTTTGATGTAGTCTGTGTTTTTGTAAATGATGTGGTAAATGCAGAAGTCATTGAAGTGCTGAAAAAGTGCGGGGTAAAGCTGATTGCACTGCGCTGTGCCGGTTTCAATAATGTTGATTTGAAGGCGGCTGCGACGGCTGGAATTAAAGTTGTTCGGGTTCCGGATTATTCGCCTTATGCAGTTGCAGAACATGGAGCGGCCTTGCTGCTTTCCCTTACCCGCCATATCCCTCAGGCATACCTTCGTACAAAGACTGCTAACTTTAATATTGACGGGCTGACAGGCCGCGACTTGCACGGGCTTACCGCAGGTATTTTGGGTACCGGAAAAATCGGCCAGATTATGGCTGGAATCCTCAAAGGCTTTGGAATGAAGATTATTGCCTATGACCCATATCCGAACGAAAAGTGGGCCGGCGAGACCGGTGCAACCTATGTGAGCAAAGAAGAAATCTTCCGTCAGAGCGATGTGCTTAGTCTGCACTGTCCGCTCACCGAAGAAACAAAACACATCGTAAATCACGACACAATGAAGATGATGAAGCAGGATGCAGTGATTATAAATACAGGTCGCGGCGCCCTCATAGATTCTAAGGCTCTGGTTCACGCCTTAAAGCACGGCCACATCGGCGGCATCGGCATGGACGTTTACGAAGAGGAAAGTAAATACTTCTTTAGCGACTGGTCAACCGATATCATGACAGATGATGTCCTTGCCCGCCTTTTGACCTTCCCGAATGTTATAATTACCGGACACCAGGCATTTTTGACCACCAATGCTTTGAAGAACCTTGCAGATACAACGCTGGAGAATATTAAAGCGTTTGCGGGCGGCGAAGAGCTTGTGAATGAGGTGAAGTAGTTTTTTAGGGTTGTCTTATGCTGCTGTTGCAATGGATGAAAAATCTACAACAGAGAGCTGCTCCTTTCGTTGCTTAGCGGCAGCAATGATTTGTTCAAGCTGTTTTACAACGTCTCCTGTAAAATGAATTTCATCACAAATTTCGCATTTGAAGCAAGGGATGTTTCGAATAACAAGCACACCACTGCCAAGTTCAATTGCTTCAGTCGTAGTGCTCTTATAAGTTGCGTTTCCACAGCGAATACATTTCATTTTTCTACCTCCTGCTTGCGATTTTTTAAGTCAGCTTCCCATTTATCTGTGTTAGGCACATAAGCCGTTATCAGATAAATTTTACCATCATTCATACTAACAACAATATGAATATAAACATCATTAATGGACAACCCTAAAATCAAACAACTAGGAAAAGGAAAATCGTCTGGATACTGCTCGATAATTTCTCCATTATCAATCGCATTCATTACATCATCAACAGTAATATTTCGTTCATTCAAACGTAATTGACCATGCAAAGAAATAATGATATTTTCGCTCTTATTGATTTTCCTAAAATCTTCAATTGTGTACAAATAAACTCCTTTGCGGTTGTATTTTATTGTATCATATTTAGTTGATTTTTGTAAAAGAATTATTTGCTCATAGCATCAGCAATTTTTACTAGAATAGTTTTATCATGGAAAGAAAGTTTGTCATAAGCTTCGTTTAGTAGCATCTTTGCAGAATGATTTGGAGCAGGTAAAGATGGCAATGGTTTACCAATAAAGAATTGGACATAATAATCAAAAAAGCTAGAATCGGAATATGTTTTACAGTTTACGATTAATATGAAAGAGGCCAGCCCGAGTTTTTCGAACTGACCTCTTCACTTAGTACTTGTGGTTTCGATACGGCTTCGCCTACTCAACCACCGTTATACGTCATGCTGAACTTGTTTCAGCATCTATTTTAGCAAACTTCGCAGTTATCAGCCTTGTTAGTAGTAACAGGCTTTCCTGCTGCAGTTGCCTTCTTTCCTGCGATTGTAAAGCATTTGCCGCTTACATGGTATTCAATCTTGCAGAAGTGGTCGATGTCGATTTTGGCTGGTTTTTCGCCGGTGTATTCGGCACCTTCAATCTGGATGATTGTTCCTGGCTCTGCCCATGGAGCAGTGAGGAGTTCAACCTTTTCTTTGCCGTCTTCTGTGTAGTCGCAGGCAAGGAGCATTCCGCGGCTCGATGTGCTCGTTGAAGTATTTTATAGTAAATATAAATATGGGCGTTCCCCTGCGCTCTCTCACTATGTTCGGTCGCTCCGGGGCGCTATGTTACGGGTTCCGCTTTCGCTCCAGCCACCCCAGCTGTCGCTGGCCTTCGCAGCATAGCTGCTCGGAGACTCGCTCAAAATGCTCCACTGGAGCATTTTGCCGGCTTTCAGCCGTCGCTCCCTAGGTGGCCGCCTTCGGCGCCCTTCACAGCGCTAACGCATTTTTATTAGTGGAAAATTCAAAATATTTGACTTATAATACATTTAATGAATACTGCGATTTTAAGTAGTTTTGATAAATACACAACTTTCTCATTTGGCGGAAAAACGCTGACTTTCCGAACTTGTAATGGTTTGG
>JAEDCY010000072.1 GCA_016293915.1 Treponema sp.
CAGTAAAAAATCTTTCTTTTTTACAAAATCTCGGATATAATAGAAGAATATTATTCTTAAAAACTGGAAATACCACAAAAATGAAAGCCAAGGCTCCTAAGTCTAAAAAAACACGTTCATCATCTAAAAACAAAATCAAATTTAATTCAAAAAAATTCTTTTTTTATTTCTGCAGGATTATCCCGGCAGCATTTATGACAGCCCTTTTCCTCCTTCCAATGGGAATGCAAAGTATAAGCCTGGGAGATGCTGAAAGTTCAGCAAATCTTATCTACCCATATCTTTTGCCCTTTACACAGGCAGAAATGATACAGGATTCTTTTTTCCATATCATTTATTTTATTATTTACTTTGTTCCCTTTACTGCGCTCTTTCTATTAATTTCGCTTTTTATAAAAGGTAAGGTAAACACTCTTCTTTATGTGATTACATACATCAGTCTTACCTTCTATCTTTTCTGTTCGGTAACCTGTCTTGTAATATTTGCAAACTGCTGGAGATGGTTTCTTCATCTTCCAATTCCTGTTTATATTGCTTTTGGCTGTGCTTTTATTTCTCATGCACTTATGTCGATTTTCGGAATTCTCTTTTTAAGAGAGATGAATCCGGAATTTGCGGAGTACAAAAAAATTCAGGCAGAATCAAAACAAAAAACAAAGATTTCTATAAAAACAAAAGTCACTTTTGCTGTCATCAGCGTTATTGCTGTAATCATGGTCTTCTTTACAATTCTAATCTTACACAGCTATAAAAAAATGTTTACAGAAGCTATTAGTGATGTAGGCCGCTCTCAGGCAGAACAAACCTCTACCGTTTACGATTCTGCAGAAGGAAAATACGAAAAAATTGCCCCATACTTTACCCAGCAGAAAGAAGCAAATAGTTACGCAGACTGTCCTTTTGAACGAATTGATATCATTACTGCAAGTACACCGGGAAACATTCTTTTTAAGAAAGAAGGAGACAAAGTTACCTTCACGACAAACGAAGATGAATCAATTCCAAAACTTGAAGATATTAACTGGCCTGAATATGATGTTTTCTCATATACAACAGCAATCGGCCGCGTAAAAGAAATCCCGGAAAGTGAAAAGAAAATCAGCCCGGAAAAAGCCCGCGAATATTTTGCAAACTTTATGAATGGAAACTATAAAAAACAGCCAGTTATCGATGGTGATTACTGTAAATACATTTACCCGGTTTCCTTTACAAGAAAAGCAGGCTTTAAGCTTACAGGTTTTTCAATAGTAACTTATAAAACAGAAATCCTCATGCGTTCTTATTTCCATGTGCAGATTTACGTTTTCACAATGGTTGTAATGTTCCTTTACATTGCAATTATTTTTGCTCTTTTGATTGCAGACTTTATTACAAATCCTCTTTTATATCTTAAAACAAATGTCCGAAAATCAGCTGATACACTCGGAGAAATTCTTGATGGTAATTCAAAAATCACAGCAGACCAGCTTACATTTATTGATTCCATTAAGACCCGTGATGAAACAAAAGACCTTTCAAAAGAAATAAAAAATATGGTCGGAATCATCCGTGGAATAATTCCATATATTTCCTTTTCAACACTTAAGGCTGCAGATAAAGATACTAAAAAAACAACAACCTCCCGCGAATTGTGTTTTCTTTTTACAGATATCCGAGGGTTTACAACCTTATGCGAAGGTAAAAAACCTCAGGAAGTCGTAGAAATCTTAAATCACTACCTTGATATAGAAACAGAAATTATTCTTAATAATGGCGGCGATGTAGACAAATTCGTAGGTGATGAAATGATGGCTTTCTTTGCAGGCCCTAAAAAAGAATACAATGCCTGTAAAGCCGCTATGGAAATCCGGGCTGCTATGCGTTTTCAGCAGGAGCAGGCCTTAGCAGACGGCTCAGATTATATTTCCATGGGAATAGGAATCAATACAGGACGTGTCGTTTTTGGTTCAGTAGGAGCAAGAAGCCGCATGGACTTTACTTCCATTGGTGACACAGTAAATCTTGCAGCACGTTTGGAAAGCGCAAACAAAGCTTACGGTTCTAAGGCAATCATTACAGAAGCTGTATTTGAAAAGCTTAAAGATACCTTTGTTTGCCGTGAGCTCGACTTTATAAAAGTAAAAGGAAAGAGTGAACCTGTAAGAATCTATGAGATTTTACAGACAAAAGCAGCCGCTGTAGACAAGCTTTTTGATATAAAAGATTTGTTCGAAAAAGGTCTTACTGCCTACCGCAAACAAGCCTGGGACAAAGCAGAAGAAATGTTCCAGCTCTGTAATGAAAAATATCAGGACATGCCGTCTGTTATCTTCCTTGACCGCATAGCACATTTTAAAATTAACCCGCCGCCTAAAAAATGGGACGGCGTTTTTGAAATGAAGGTTAAGTAATGCTCTTATCGAAAACGCGTTAAAAAAAACAGTCCATCGGGACTGTTTTTTAGCGTTTACCTACTAAATGCTCGCGAGATTAATCGAGCGACGAAAAATCGAGAATCCGTTAAAAAACATATCAGACTCGAACCCGACCCCTCAAGTCGCAGACTTCGTGTCTGCTCCTTCCGGGCGTCTTCGTTCGCTGTCGCCGCCCTCCCTGGCGGCTTTTCCAGGAAATTGCTCCAAGCCTTCGCAATTTCCTGGCGCTCACTCCGCTAGTTGGTTCAAAATTTTATGTCCTCTAAATAAAAAAAACCGCGCATATTTTTATGCACGGTACTATTTTAAGCCGACTGTCGGACTTGAACCCGCCCAAAATCGAAGAACCGTTAAAAACTGGGCTGCGTCAGCGGGCCAGTTTAGGTTCATCGATATAATGGCGACTATAAAAAAACAAAACGGAGCCCGTTGAGAACTCCGTTAATAAAATATGAGCCGACTGTCAGACTCGAACTGACTACCTGCGCGTTACGAGTGCGCTGCTCTACCTGGTGAGCTAAGTCGGCGAATGTACATAATTTGGGTAAGAAATTAAAGGCCAGTGCCTCTTGCTCCACCGCGGGTATCAACAGTACGCTTCATATCGTTGATATTGTTTACAATCATGTAATTTTCGTAAACCTCAATCTTTCGGCGTTCAACAAACTTATAAATTTCGTCGCGTGTTACCTCTGGATTAAGACCCGCCCAATGAGCAACATCAGAAATTGTAACATTAAAACGACGCTGTTTTTCTGCTTCGTTCATTACAGGATTCATTTCATCCAAAAGCATGAATACATCTGCAATACGAGCCTGTAAATCTTTAATAACCAGAATTCTAAAGCGACGTTTCTGATCGTAAATACGCTTACAGAAAAGTTTAA
The DNA here is from genome assembly GCA_016293915.1 of Treponema sp. Taxonomy (GTDB): domain Bacteria; phylum Spirochaetota; class Spirochaetia; order Treponematales; family Treponemataceae; genus Treponema_D. Next base: position 3,302 of record JAEDCY010000072.1, read on the forward strand.
GAAGCAGCAAAGCCATCTGTGGGTTTCCTGTAATCAAAAGTTCAAAGTTTTCTTTATTGAATTCAAGACACTTTACACGACCAGCAGCCATACAGGTTGCAGAACGCGCAGAATTATCAAGAATTGCCATTTCACCAAAGAACTCACCAGGCTTTAATACATCAAGGTTCTTTTTACTGCCATTTACACATTTTACAAGCTGAACACGACCACTCTGAATCAGATAGAAACAATCTCCAGGCTCATATTCAGCAATAATTACTTCGCCAGGTTCATAAGTTTTGGCAAAACGCTCAAATGCAGGCAAAGAAAATAACTTTAAAGAAGAATTTCCACCTTCATCTTCATAATCAATCGGAGCACCGCGACCTGTAGCTGCAAGTTTATCGCTACGAAGCTTTGCATCCAGATATTGTTTTTTAACCGTTGCTATCTGCGGGTTATTCGGATATCGTTTCATAAATTTCAAATAAACATCACAGGCAGAACGATACTGCTCTTCAGCATAAAAACTTTTTGCAACAGCAAGCATACCAGACTGCTGATCTTCCTGAACATTATTAAGGATAGACTCAGTCTTTCTATGAATCTGACGCAACTGATTAGAAAATACACGGAGCATTTTCATAATCAAAGCTTTATTATTACTAAAAAGAATTTCAAATTCCTGAATTGTAAGGGCAACAGCAACAGTAGGAACAAGCGCCGTTGCAGTCTCTTCACGGCGGAAATGACCAAGAGCAGATTTTACGCCAAAAAACTCACCACTCTTTACCTGTTCAGCAACAGGCTGACCAGATTCTATATCTGTACTTGTTAAAAGAACAGCACCCTGCTGCATGATAAAAATGCGTTCGTCGTGGTCTCCCTCAAAATAGATGATAGACCCTTTTGTATATTGCATCGCTTTTGGCATACTTTTATACAACCCCTTTTAAATACAGTATTCCTACTATCTCTTCATTGTATCACATATTCTAAAAAAATGCTATTATAATCTTATGATAGATTTACATGTCCATACAACAGCTTCAGACGGGCAATACTCACCATCTCAGATTATCCAGAAAGCTTCTGAAAAAAATATCAAGGTAATAGCAATTACAGATCACGATACTACCGCAGGCCTGGAAGAAGCTAAAAATGAAGGAAAAAAACTGGGAGTAACAGTTGTACCAGGAATTGAAATCAACATCACATTTCCAACCGGCGAATTTCATCTTCTTGGATTAGGACTTAAAAACCCATCAAAATCACTTAATTATATAGTAGAAAATGTATTAAAAAATCGAACAGAACGAAATCTTCAGATTATTGAAAAAATAAATGCCGACGGTGTTCCTCTTTCACTTGCAGAACTTGAAGAAGATTTTCCAGACACAGTTATAGGGCGCCCGCATTTTGCGGCAGAACTCGTAAAATATAAAGTGGTAAAAACCAGACAGCAGGCCTTTGATCAATACCTGGCCCGTGGACGAAAATGGTATGTACCCCGCATCTGCACAAATCTTGATGAAGCAATTGTTGCAATACGTGAAAGCGGTGGAGTTCCTGTTATTGCTCATCCAATGTCACTTTATCTTTCCTGGGGTCGGCTACCTGATTTTCTTAAAGACTGCTATGAAAAAGGAGTAGTCGGAATAGAAGCATTTCATCCCGGAGCTCGTGTCACCGAATGTCTCCGCCTTGAAGAATTAGGCCGTAAAATCGGCTTTGTAATTACAGCCGGCAGTGATTTTCACGGCGAAAAAATTCGAGCAGACCGCAAGCTTGGCCATACCTGCGGCGGTAAAAAAATTGATGATAAATATTACTTTCAAGAATTGCTAAGGGTTTTACCCCTTAACAGTTCCACTTGTAATTCCTGAATAAATCTGCTTTTGACAAAGTATAAACACAATAAAAGCTGGAATCATCGAAATATTTACTCCGGCACAAATCAGAATATACTTAATACCGAGCGGACCTGTAAAATATACAAAGAAATTGCAACCGTACGTATTTTTACATCTTGTAAATAAAGATTTGCGCAATAATACTCGTTATAACAGCTTACTCCCTTCAGAATCAGACTTGTAACTGTGGCCGGTTTTAGCAAAGGAAGGATAACATTCCAGTAAATCTTAAAACACGAACATAGTATATCCCCTTTTCCACTTCCTGTATTCGCATTGCGGAAAGCATACTTAAGCACAAGCTTTTGAATTATTGTCACAACATAAATAATAAGCAGTAAGAGAACTGCCATTGCAGATGCAAGTCCAACCTTCTGACTTATATTCGCAACCTAATCCTGGCCTAAATATCTCCTTACAGAAGTTCCTACGAGCGAGACATTATTTAATCCCTGAGTTTTGAGCCAGTATGTAAGACTTTCCACAAAGTGTTGCCAGAAGTAAAGCTAAAACAAGCTGAACAACAGCCCCCATATAATAAAGAGAAAGCTTTAGAGAAATAAAAATACTATCCCTTGTAAATAAATCTTTATAATTATTTAGCCCTACAAAAGTTTGCTCCCCTATATATTTCATCTTATATAAGCTATATGCTACCATCTCTCCGAAAGGAAGATACATGAAAGTAAACAGCAAAAATTATGAAAGCGTTATAAAAGCTAAAATTATTGCCCATTTTGAATAACGAAGATTGATTTTTCTTATATTCATAAAATATATCCTTTATTAAAAAATGTCTGCGGCAGACGTGACTAAACAACCACAGCCAAAATACCTTTCAGTAATGTGTATTTATATAAAATGCTTAATATTTGATTTCAACCCTTCACTTGTCTGTGCCTTAGACCAGGCAGTATTCCATTCTTCCATGATTGCGTCATAACTTTTTGTACCATTTGCAGCATTTTCAATTATCTGCTGTACTTTTAGATTTCCACCTGCATTTATATTAAGTTCTGATTTAGAATTAAGTGTATTGAACAAATCTGATTCGCCGGTTGCAGCAGGATTATCAGAAACAAATGCAACATTATTCATGTAATCTGCATCACCTGTTGCAGAACAACCAAGATATGCATCCCAGGCACCCATTGTCCAGCCGGCTGCATAATTTATATACAGATGAATTGCATTTGTTTGTTTTGATGAGTTTTAATGCCTGTTGTTTTTGGCAGCTTTGTAAATCCAGCCTGTTTGAAAACTTTTTTATTGTAAAGAACACCCTGAGTATTTCCTGTAGATGATGATTTTGTTTGCTCATATTTTGAACAGGCAGTAATAGATAATATTACTGCTGCAGCTGCAATTTAGGACAAAAAAAAGCCAGCAGCTACCTACTTTCCCACCACGAAGGCAGTATC
>JAEDCY010000032.1 GCA_016293915.1 Treponema sp.
TGATTAAAGAATGGTACTCTTGGAGTGAACGAACACCTCCTTCTCCTCCCATACCATTCTTAACAGCTTCAATTCCCTTAACTGCTGCAACAGCCCCAGCAAGTGTTGTGATGTAGCTTACCTTGTACTTCAAACAAACTTTGCGGATTGTCTTCCTGTCCTCAGCGTAGTTGCGTTTTGCTTTTGGTGTGTTGATTACAAGACAAACTTCCTTGTTCATAATCAAATCTACAACATCAGGACGGCCGCCACCAATTTTGTTTACAACTTCGCATTTAATTCCGTTTGCGTTGTAGAAGTCGGCAGTTCCCTGAGTGCCCACAAGAGTAAATCCCAAATCTTTGAGAGTTTTTCCAATCATCAAAACCTGATCTTTCTGGCTTTCCTTGTTGCTCAAAGAAATTAAAACTTTTTTGTTTTCCCAGGCAGCAGGTGCATGAGGCAACTCACTTCCAGCAGCTTCCTGTGATTTATAGAATGCCAGCGGGAAAGTTTCAGCAAGTCCCAAAACTTCACCAGTCGAACGCATTTCTGGACCAAGAATTGGATCAACTCCAGGGAATCGGCTCCATGGAAGAACTGCTTCTTTTGCTCCGTAGTAAGGAATTACTTTATCTTTAAGCCCAAGACTTTCAATTGTTTCACCAAGCATCAATCTTGTAGCAAGGCGGGCCATCTGAGTATCACAAACCTTTGATACAAGTGGAACAGTACGAGATGCACGTGGGTTAGCTTCGATTACGTAAACTTTTCCGTTTTCGATTGCATACTGCATGTTCATCAAACCTGTAACTTTAAGGGCCTGAGCAATTTTTGTTGTGTACTCTTTAATTGTTTTAAGGTTGTCTTCTGAGATAGAAACTGGTGGAATAACACAAGCTGAGTCACCTGAGTGAATACCTGCAAGTTCTACATGTTCCATTACAGACGGAATATAAACATTTTTACCGTCAGCCAGAGCGTCAGACTCACATTCAATAGCGTTTTTAAGGAAGCGGTCAATCAAAAGCGGGCGGTCAGGTGTAACGCCAACAGCCTTTTCAACATATTCCTTCAAAGTTGCTTCGTCGTAGATTACTTCCATTCCGCGTCCACCCAAAACGAAGCTTGGACGAATCATGATAGGGTAACCAATCTTATCAGCGCAAGCCTTAGCCTCGTTGAAGTCAATTGCCATTCCGCTTTCCGGCATTGGGATTTCAAGTTTTTCCATCATATGGCGGAAGAGGTCGCGGTCTTCGGCGATGTCGATAGAGTCAATTGAAGTACCCAAGATGTTTACGCCGTTTTCCTGAAGTTCGCGGGCAATGTTAAGTGGAGTCTGTCCACCAAACTGTACGATAACTCCGAATGGCTTTTCCTTTTCGTAAATCTGAAGAACATCTTCTGTAGTAACAGGTTCAAAGTAAAGCTTGTCAGAAGTATCATAGTCGGTAGAAACAGTCTCAGGGTTACAGTTTACGATGATTGTTTCGTAGCCGAGTTCTTTGAGCTGCATAGCCGCATGACAGCAGCAGTAGTCAAACTCAATACCCTGACCAATTCTGTTAGGACCACCGCCCAAAATCATAATCTTCTTCTTGTTGTCTGTTGCAACAGAAGTGTCCTTTTCGGCATTGTAGGTTGAGTAGTAGTAGCAGGCATTTTCAACACCGCTTACAGGAACGCGGAGCCATGCTTCTTTAATACCAAGCTCGTTGCGGCGCTTGCGGATATCTTTTTCAGCAACCTTGAGGATTTTTGAAAGATATTTATCGCTAAAACCATCTTTTTTAGCCTGAATCAAAAGTTCATCAGATGGAACAGAACCAATGTTTTTGAGCATTTCTTCTTCCAGTTCCACAAGCTCCTTCATCTGCTGCAAGAAATAATCTTTTACATGAGTAATTTCAGAAAGCTTTTCAAGAGAAACACCCTTACGAATTGCTTCATAAAGCTGGAAGTAGCGCTCGCTAGACTGAACCTTGAGCATTTCACACAATTCATCAACTGATTTTTTATTAAAGTCTTTAGCAAAACCAAGACCGCTGCGGCCGTTTTCCAAACCACGAATAGCCTTCTGGAAAGTTTCCTTAAAGTTTTTACCGATGGCCATAACTTCACCAACGGCCTTCATAGAAGTTCCAAGTTCGTCTTTTGTACCGCGGAACTTTTCAAAAGCCCAGCGAGCAAATTTAAGAACAACGTAATCTCCATCAGGAGCGCCGCCCAAAGTATATTTTTCAAGAGTTCCATCACGCCAGTAAGGAATCTCGTCCAAAGTCAAACCGCTGGCGAGTTTTGCAGAAATCAGCGCAATAGGGAAACCTGTAGCCTTACTTGCAAGTGCCGACGATCTCGAAGTTCTTGGGTTAATCTCAATAATAACAACACGGCCAGTCTTAGGATTGTGAGCAAACTGAACGTTAGTACCACCGATTACACCAATGTTCTCAACAATCTTAAATGCCATTTCCTGAAGGCGTTTTTCCAGGTCCTTATCAATAGTCATAAATGGAGCGGCACAGAAAGAGTCACCAGTGTGAACACCAACCGCATCAATATTTTCGATAGTACAGATTGCAACCATCTGATTCTTTGAGTCGCGAACAACTTCAACTTCAAGCTCTTCCCAACCAAGAATAGATTCCTCAATCAAACACTGGTGAGTCATAGAAAGGTCAAGACCGTTACTAACGATCGTTCGTAATTCTTCAACATTGTAGCAGAAGCCACCGCCCTGACCGCCCATAGTATAAGCAGGACGAACAACCAGAGGGAAGCCGATTTCTTCAGCAATCTTTTCAGCACCTTCAACAGTGTGACAGATTCCCGAGCGAGGAGTGTCGATACCAAGCGACTTCATAGTCTCCTTGAAAATCTCACGGTCCTCACCGCGCTCAATAGCATCCAGGTTTACACCAATTACTTTTACACCGTATTTATCAAGAACGCCGGCCTTGTTCAATTCCATAGCCATGTTCAAGCCAGTCTGACCACCAAGGTTAGGCAAAAGTGCATCAGGACGTTCCTTTTCAATAATCTGAGAAAGACGCTCAACGTTCAGCGGCTCAATGTAAGTAGCGTCCGCCATAACCGGGTCAGTCATAATAGTAGCCGGGTTAGAGTTTACCAGCACAATCTTGTAGCCAAGTTCGCGCAAAGCCTTACAAGCCTGAGTTCCCGAATAGTCGAACTCGCAAGCCTGACCAATAACAATCGGGCCCGAACCAATAATCAAAACCTTTTTGATGTCTGTTCTCTTCATAATATATATAACTCCTATAAAAACCAATTTCATAAAGGAGGGGGAAGTCTCCCCCTGCGCCCGAGCCTCCTCACTTCGTTGCGGTGTCTCGGGCTACCCTCTCTGCGGGGGACACCCCCGCAACGCCCCTGCCTGTATGTCATTATCGGGCTTGACCCGATAATCTGCACTGGACAGTGAAGTACAGATTCCCGCGTCAAGCGCGGGAATGACACTTGAATAAAAAAAAAGCGAGTTCCTAAAAAAGAAACTCGCCTATGAAATTCAAATAAAAATAGTATAAACTGTGTTTTTCATCTTGAGAATTATCATGTCAAAACACGCTTCAGTTTTCATACTGAAATCACATACTATCAAAAAACCGCAAGTTGTTCTAGTAGTTTCACAAAAAAAGCCTGCAGAGGTGGGATTCTGCAAGCCATAAAAAAAAGACCGTCCTTACCAACGAGAAACTTTGTAAAGTTCCATTTGATTTTTCAAAAGCAAAAACCGCCTTTCTGTTTCTTAAGATATGTATAAAGAGTATCCTCATTCTTTATGTTCTTGAAATTGTCAAGTAAATTGTATACAATTTAATTATGAAAGATATGAATGAAAATCAGACTTTTAATCCTCTTGCATTGGACAATCAGATTTGTTTTGCGCTTTATGTTTGTTCAAAGGAAATAATCAGAAAGTATACTCCTTTGCTTGAGCCTCTTGGGCTTACTTACACATCATATATAACATTGCTTTCGCTTTGGGAAAAAGATAACGTTACGGTAAAAGAACTTGGAAGCCGTCTCTTTCTTGATTCCGGCACCCTTACTCCTCTTCTTAAGAAAATGGAAGGGCAGGGGCTTATAACCCGTACTCGTGGCGGTAAAGATGAGCGAACAGTTTTTATTCAGCTCACAAAAGATGGAAAAACAATGAAAAAGAAATGTGCAGATATTCCTCAGCAGATGATGTGTCAGAATATACTTGATATGAAAAAAGCTGAACCACTTTTGCAGACTCTGCATCAGATTATGTATAATATGGCGAATGCTCCAGTATAACAGAGTTCTGGCGGTATAAGTCTTATAAATTTGTAAAAAACTGTTTTCTCATGTTAAAACTATAGCACTTTCTTTTGCATGAGGAAATTTAATGGATTTTCAGAAATTTGTAGATGGTTTTCATCCAATGACTTGCGTTATGTCAGTGGAAAATCTTGGCAATGGTAAATGGGGTAAAATCCGAATAGTTGCAGGAAACAAAGCTTACATTGATTCTATTGAAAATATGTCGGATATGCCGAAAGCTTTCTAAAAAAAATTCATTCCAAATTCAGAGTATCAGAATTATTTTCCGCAGGATCCTAATTTTGAGTTTTTTTTGCTATAGCAGTGCTGTTTTAAAAAAGCCCCAGCATTCTTATGTTCATCCCGATCATTTTGATTTCTGGTTTAATCTTTTTCTCTCCCAATAGATTTTGAAGATGGAAATTTCTGCTACTGTACTTATACTCAGGAACTTACTCGTGAGGCAGATTCCGAGAAAATGTCAAATGTTTCGCATGATATAGCTGCTGAAGTTTTGAATACCTGCATAAAGCTCCGGGGAACTGCAGATTTCAAAACTACAATGAATGAAGTAATTAAAGACATCAGAAATATTTGTGGTGCTGCATACTGTGCAATTTTAAATATAGATGGACTTGCAGCCAAATGTTCTTTGCTTTGCGAAGATGTTTCTCCAGATTTTGTTGATTATGATCCGGGATGGTTTACAGAAGATTTTTATGAAATCGCTAAAACCTGGAACGATGTTATTGGTGGAAGTAATTGTATAATCCTTAAAGATGAGGACGATTTGGAGATTATAAAATCTAAGAGCGAAGAATGGTTTAAGTCTCTGAAAAAAGATCATGTAAAAAGTCTTGTTCTGTTTCCACTAAAAGCCGGCTATGAACTTTTAGGATATATCTGGGCAACAAATTTTGATACTTCAAAAAACAGGAGATTTATCGTGCTGGTGGCGATGAGTTTATGGTATTGCTGCGAGACACAACTCTTGAATATCTGCAAGAGAAAGCTCGTCAGGTTAAAGAGCTGGCTTCACAAACAGATACTGTAAGCTTTGCTGTAGGTGTTTGCCTGGAAGAAAACAGTCAGAGAATTTACGATGCAATGAAAACAGCGGATGCAAATATGTATGAGGATAAGAAAGCCTTTTATGATGAACATCCGGAAAGGAAAAGAAGATAAGGTCTAATCTTTCAATGCATCAAATTTTTCTTTCATAGTCGGATTATTGCGGGTAAGCTTTTTGATTGTAAGATCTTCAAGCTTATTGTTTGCAAGCCGCAGATTGTTATCAGACTTTTCAAAAAGATCTTTAATTTTCTGAAGTGTCTTAATAGCCTTATCAATTTCGTCAATTGCAGAAGAATGCTGACGCATTGCAAGATCCACGTTGTTTAAAAATTTATCCTTGAACAGATTAAGATCACTTTCAAAATTTGTAATATCAATATTCTGATTTTTGATTTGAGCAATTTCTCTTTTATACTCAAGGCTGTTAAGAGCAGCGTTTCTTAAAATTGTAATTAACTGAATAAAAAACTGAGGACGAATTACATACATCTTCGGATATTTGTAGGAAACATCAACTATTCCGGTGTTGTAATAATCATTGTCCTCTTCGAGCATTGAAACAAGAACAGCATATTCGCAGTTCTTTTCGTTACGGTCTTTGTCGAGCTCTTTAAAGAAATCTTCGTTTTTATGTTTTGTTGCAGTTTCATCTGCCTGATTTTTCATTTCAAACATAATCGAAATAAATTCAATTTTATCGTCACCTTCGCCACTGAAGTCACGGAAAATAAAGTCGCCCTTACTGCCAGATGTTTTTGAAACTTCATTGTCTTTTTCAAAGTAGGCGTTTTGAAAACCAATGGCGCGGTTTTTATTGAATTCTGAAAGGCAGTATTGTTCGAGGTCTTCGCCAATCTGCTTTGTAGATTCTTTTGCTTTGAAATCTTTATAGAAGGCAATGGTTTCATCTTTTGCTTTGAGTTGAATATCGTACTGCTGCTTGAGGTTTGTTTCTCGAAGCTGTGATTCACTTTTTTCAAGTTTAAGCTTATTCTGAAGGTCTGCAATAAGGCTGTCTTTTTCCTGGAGTGCAGTTTTAATTTCCAGTTCAGTTTTTGATTTATTTGCATCGATTGTACTTTTCAACTGGGTAATCTGCTGTTCTTTTTCAGAAAGTGCAATTTTAAGTTCGGCTGCAGATTTGTCTTTCATATTATTGAGTTCATTGTTTTGTGCTGCCAGTTGATTTTTTAGTTTGTTGATTTCGTCTTCTTTTTGAGAATTTGCTTTTGAAACTGCCAGTTCAACGGCCATCTTTTTTTCAGAATCCATTGCAGATTTTTGACGCTGGAGCTCGTCATTAAATTCGCGATTTCTAATCTGTTTTACAATTTCAGCGTATCCTGCTTCATCAATCTGAAAAACCTCACCACATTTTGGACATTTGATTTCCTGCATACTATTAAGACCTCTGAGGTTTATTATAACATAAAAATTAAAAAATTGTGGGATCCGCAAATTTTTAATTTTTATGTTATAATTAGTAAAATGAAAAATAATAGAAATATAGATGGATTATCAAAGGCCCTGATGACGGTGGCCTTAATATGCCTTATGGCTGGCGGATACCTGATTGCTCGCAGGAAAATGCGTTTTAGAGAAGCTGCTTCACTGCCATTTTATAAGATTGAACTCAGTCAGATAAATGATGGAACTTATGAGGGGAAAACTTATACAAGCTTTCTTCATTTGCAGCTGAATGTTACGGTAGAAGACCACAAGCTAAAGTCGATAGATGTCCTGGAAAACGAAGGTATTGATGCAGAAACTGCGCGCCCGATAATTCAGAAGATGATAGAACAGAATGCTGTTGTAGTCCCGGCTGTAAAAGGCGCAGAACTCGGAAGCCTTGTTTACATCAGTTGTGTAAGTAGTGCGCTTAATGGGGCAGAATAGTGAATTATCAGAAAGAACTCGATGAATTGCTAACTAACGTTAGTTCGTTAAATAATTCAGTAAAACCGACTCTTCTTTTGCACGCTTGTTGCGGTCCCTGTTCATCTTATGTTCTTGAATATCTTTATCAATTTTTTGATATTACAGTTTATTATTATAATCCAAATATTTATCCGCCGGCAGAATATGAACGCCGCCTTTCCGAGCTAAAAAAACTGTACGAAGTTTTTCCGCCTGCTACGGAGGGCAAAGTAGAGCTTGTGGAAACGGGTTATGAGCCGGAAGAATTTTTTAAGGCTGTCAGAACGCGTGAAGAACCAGAACTCGCCCAGGAAGCCGAAAAAGGAGAACGCTGTCGCCGCTGCTATGAGTTTCGTTTACGGAGGGCTTTTGAATATGCCTTGGCTCATAAGTATGATTTTTTTTGTACGACACTTTCTATAAGTCCTTTTAAAGATGCAGAAAAGTTAAACGTAATAGGTGAAGAACTGGAACGTAAAACAAAAGAAAAGTCATCAGAAAAAGTTCCACACTGGCTCCCGTCAGATTTTAAAAAGAAGGGCGGCTTTAAGCGAAGTCTTGAAATAAGCGCAGAATACGGAATGTACCGACAGGATTATTGTGGCTGTATTTATTCCAAAAATAATAAGAATTCTGCTATAATAAAAGAATGACTACATCCAAAAAAGCCGAAAACGTTCGAGACGTAATCCGCTATCTTCAGAAATTTAAGAATGCCATTCTTGTTATTTATCTTGATGATAAAACTATTAGTTCACCGCTTTTTTCATCTCATATCAGAGATATAGCTTTGCTGCATCAGGCAGGACTACAGGTTGTTTTAATTCCAGGAGCACGTCGTCGTATTGATGAGGTTTTAGATAATGCAAAAATCAAATGGACTCATAACGAAGGAATTCGTGTTACGACTGCAGATGCAATGCCCCTTATCAAGATGGCTGCCTTTGATGTTTCGAATACAGTTATGACAAGCCTTGCTGCAAACAACATTACAGCAGTAATCGGTAACTGGGTTCGTGCCCGAGGAAAAGGTGTGCTTGGTGGTTTTGATTTTGGTACCGCCGGTGAAATAGATAAGCTTGAAACAGAAGCAATCCGTACAGTTTTGAATGACGGTTTTATCCCGATCTTCCCTTGTATCGGATGGAACGCAGCCGGACATCCTTATAATATTTCATCTATGCTGCTTGCAAAACAGGTTGCAATGAATCTTAAGGCAGACAAGCTTTTCTTTATGCTTTTTAATGAAGAAATCTGTGCGCAAAAATATGCTATACCAGATGGTTTTGCACTTTCCGAAGCAGGAAATATTCCTGCTATGAATCTTGAGGAAGTAGACCGCTTTATTGAAAAGAATTTTACTTCTGGCGGAGAAGTTAAAAATATTCTTAAGGCAGCACAGGAAGCCTGTCGGGCCGGAGTAACCCGTGTTCATATTTTGAATGGGAATCTTGATGGCGTTATGCCTTGCGAAATTTTCAGCGGACTTGGTTCGGGTACAATGATTTACACAGGTGGCTACGGAAAAGTTCGTCAGATGGAACGGACAGATATTCCTTCTGTGCTTGCAATCATGAAACCTTTTGTTGAAAGCGGAAAACTTCTTTCTCGTACAGAGGCACAGATTACAGAAGGATTGCAGGATTATATAGTTTACGAACTGGATGGTGGAATTCATGCTTGTGCAGCTCTTCATTTTTATGAAGACGGGCAGGCAGAAATTGCCGCAGTGGCAGTAGATGAAAATTATGCCCATATGGGAATCGGACCTAAACTGATTGATACTCTGATTGAACAGGCAGGTGAGGGTGGAGCCAGTTCTATTTTTATTATGACAACTCAGACTGCAGACTGGTTTGAAAAATTAGGTTTTGAAGAAGATGCTCTTGAATCAATTCCAGAAGAGCGCCGTAAACTCTGGGATTCGCGCCGCGGCTCAAAGGTCTATCGATTAAAAAGAAAAATGTCATGCTGAAGGAGCAAGCATCCTTACAATGAAATTCAGAAACAAGTTCGGAATGAAGAGAAACGGAGGAAAAATGAAAACTATAGAAAAAGAGAATCTTATCTGGTGCGGCCGTTACCTTGATCATAACGGAATCCGTTATTTTGATTATTCAGCAAGCGGCTTTTGTTTTGTGATGAAAGGCAAGCGTGCCGAGACTGTGATTTTAAGTGACCCTGATTCCTGGGATGAAGCGAACAAGGGCGTGCTTGGTATTTTTGTAACTGAAGGAAGTGATACAAGCATTGCTGCAATTCCGGAAGAACCGACAGCACGAATTACTTTAAGCAAACGTGAAAATCATATTGTTCTTTTTGATTCGCCTGTTGAAAAAACAGTGACCGTACGTGTTATGAAATTCAGCGAGGCCGCTTTTGGATATGCAGGTTTTAAAAGCCTTGAACTGGAGGGAGATTTGCTGAGTTCTCCAGAATCCCCGGCAACTGAAAGTCAGCTCAAACTCGAATTCATCGGAGACAGTATTACCTGCGGTTATGGAATTGAAGGCGTCTGGGAAAAAGATACGTTTACTACTCAGCAGGAACGTCCGGATAAAGCTTACGCTTTTCTTACTGCCAAGGCGCTAGGTGCTCAGGTTCAGCTTTGCAGCTGGAGCGGCATAGGTTTAATTTCGAATTACGTTGATCCGGAAACTATTATGCTGCCAGATACTCACTGGTTAATGCAGGCTAACTGGCCTTATACAGATAAGTCTCTCTCGCTCAGGCTAGGCATTGAACCTGAAGTTTGGGATGGGGCTGGTTATGAGCCGGATATTGTTGTGATTCATCTTGGAACAAATGATATAAGCTGGGTACGCGGAATGGAAGAGCGTCGCCTGGAATATACAGCGCAGCTTCGTCAATTGATAGAAGCAGTTCATCGGCGCAGTCCAAGGGCAAAAATCTGCTGTTGTCTTGGAATTATGGGAGAACAGTTGAATGCATCTGTTGAAGAGGCTGTAAATCTTTTCAAAAAGGATTTCCCGAACGTTGCAGCAAAAGCTGTATTGTTTACACAGCAGCTCGAAGAAGATGGAATAGCTGCAGACTGGCATCCTTCGGCGGTAACACATAAAAAAGCCGCAGAACTTCTGGCTGAAGCACTGCGGACTCTGTAAGGGTCATGCTGAACTTGTTTCAGCATCTTGTTATTTTAAGTGTGTAATTCCCCGGCACACAGGACTTTCTTCAATTCTGATTTCAGGCAGCTCTGGCAATTCAGCATAATAATTGTAAAGCCAGTCGCCGTCCTTTGCCTCGTATGGATCACCAGTCTTTGGCTTATTCATACCGTCAGCTGGCGGCAGAAAGTATCTCAGCTTGAAGGTTCCAGGCTTTTTAATTGCATTTGATTTTTCATAAAAGTAACTCATCAAATCTATGCACTTTGTACCAGGGGCTTTATAAAACCACCAGCCGTTAAATTCAATCATCATGTTAAGAGGCAAAAGTTTATCATTAAAGGTAAGCTCAAACAAAACTGGAGTTCTGTTGAATTTTACCGGGACTTCAATTCCCTCTGCATCTTCAGAACCACCCCATCGCAAAGTTACAGGCAGTTCACTTCCCCCTTCCGCCTTAATAATCTTCTGAGAGAAGAATGCTTTGTGAAGCTGCTTTTTGTACATGTTCATTATTGGTTGTTCAATTCCAATTTCACTGTTATTAGGGTCAGTAATCTCCATACCAAGTCTTCCATCGTCTCGGAACTGATAGAAGGTAAAGGCGCTCAGCCAGTTTTCTTTATCTTTCTGAAGTAAGTCCATAAACTGCTTCATCATATTTGACTGAACATAAGGACCAGCTACATCGCCGTCAGCATTCAATTCACTTAAAACCATTGGCTTATCTTGCCCTGTGATTTTGCGGAGGCGTTTTAAAGTCATCTTTGCTTTTTCATAAACTTCGGCAACACTGTAACGTGCATAATTTGCTGTTTCTTTTGAAACATGGTCATTTGGCCAGCCCCAGTGAAGGGAAAGGTAATTGTCGCCAGACCAGATGTCCGCTGCCTTATGAGCTTCGAGGAAGATATCTTCCATTTCAAGTTTGCCTGTACTTTTCTGCCACATACCTGCACACAAAATCATTTTTACGTTGGGAGCATATTTGTGCATTACACGGCAAACCATAACAAAGAAGTCTGCTATTTCCTGATAGCTTGCACGTTTGGTGTAACAGAACCAGTCACCTGTGCATTCATGATTTACACGAAGCAGAAGACGGCCATAAGGGCGCAAATCTTTTGCAAGTAGAATAATATCTTCTTCTTTTAAGTGAGGATCAATTGTGAGAGTAAGAACAACATCCATACCATGACGCCGGATATCTTTCATAAAATTAAAAGGTTCCCCGTCTCTTAAACCTTCACGTCCACCTCGGTAAGGAAAATAGTTTTCATAAGGAGAATCCCATGCGCCTGTTGATTCTCGACCTGTATCAATCTGGCAGGCGCGGGTAGGCCATTCCTTATCGTTGGGATAGTAAGTATACATGAGGCTTATGCCACGATGCACCTTT
The DNA here is from genome assembly GCA_016293915.1 of Treponema sp. GTDB lineage: Bacteria > Spirochaetota > Spirochaetia > Treponematales > Treponemataceae > Treponema_D. The sequence continues at coordinate 11,812 of JAEDCY010000032.1, forward strand.
TTCATCTTTTGCAGAATATAATCCTGATTAACATAAAGACCGCGTTCGCTGCCGTCTCCCATATCCAATGCACATTTTGCCGGAGTTAATAAAACCTTATTCATAGATATCTATTATATAATAAAACTGACAGTTTTATATAGGTAAAATTTTCTATTAAATTGCAAATTATGGGTGTATAATAAATGTTTAGAGATTGAGGATGAAAAAGTATAAGGATTATCAGATTGTTCTCCTTGCACTGGTAAGTATTCTGCTTAATTTTGCAGGAAAAGTGTTTGCAGAAAAATTCAGATTACCAATGTGGCTTGATTCATTTGGTACTTTTCTCATGGCTTATGTTGTCGGTCCTTTCTGTGGAGCAATTGTAGGAGTTGCTGGAAATATTTTATATGGCTTTATAAATCCTGTTTCATTTGCATATTCAATTACAAGTATTTCAATTGCACTTCTTGTTGGTTATCTCGCAAAATATGGATGGATGAAAAATCTGTTCAAGACGATGTCTCTTAGTGTTATGGTGACCGGTGTTTGTGTTATCATTTCCTGTATTTTAAATGTGATTTTTTATGATGGTATGACAAATAATTACTGGGGCGACGGAATGATAGAACTGCTCCAGCATTTGAAGCAGCCAAGATTTATTCAGATTATTGTTGGTGAATTTTATGTTGATTTTGTAGATAAGGTTATTACGCTTGGGGCACTTTTTTATTCAATAAGAATTTATAGAATGATAAAAAAATATCTTCCGAATTTTCTTGTTCTTCAGGAGTCATCAAAAACTCTGCTCGTTGTATTTTTAATTTTTGCATTTGGATTTATTTTTCCTTCACAAGCTTATGCTTCTTCAAAAAAGTTTGATTCATATATAAAAACTGTTTACAACAATACAAATGGACTTCCAGGCGGCGTGGCAAATGATATTGCCAGTACCTCAGATGGAATTCTCTGGATTGGAACTTATGCTGGGCTTTATCGTCATAACGGAAAAGAGTTTCGTTTGATGAATGAATATGAATCTATCAAAACAGTACGCTGCCTTTATGTTGATGATGACGGCAGGTTGTTTGTTGGTACTAACGATAATGGGCTTTCAATACTAATTAACGAAGAAATAACAGATGTTCTGACTGAAAAAAATGGACTTCCTTCTGATTCAGTTCGCTGTATAACAAGTGCTTCAGATGGAAGGTATTATATTGGTACTTCAGCTGAGCTTGCGGTTGTGGAAATAAATGATGGAATCAGAATTGTTGCAAAAGAACCAGATGTTAGTTCTGCCTTGCGTCTAACAGCAGATTCTGAAGGACATGTTGCAGCAGTTACCTCCAGTGGAAAACTGATAATCCTTCAGAATTCGAAGGTAAAAGAAACAGCTTCTGCTTATGATGAGAAATTTATTTCTGCTGAGTTTTCTGATGATGGAAAACTTTTTGCTGCAACAGAAAGCAATAAGATATTTGTGTTTTCAATAAAAGACGAAAATAACCTGCAGTTTTTGCAAACAATAAACTGTGGTTCCATGAATCATATTAATTCGCTTTCTTTTTATGAGAATGTTCTTTTCCTCTGTTCAGATTCAGGTGTAGGTTATATTGATTATAAAAAAGATAATTCTTTTCATCTGGTTGATACAGATTTATTTAATAATTCAATTGATAACATGATAGAAGACTATCAGGGAAATCTATGGTTTTCTTCTTCGAGACTTGGCCTTTTAAGAATGTGCGAAACAGCGTTTGCTGAAATTTATCTTTCGGCTGGATTTTCAGAAGCCGTTGTAAACACGGTTATAAAATTTAACAATAAGATTTATTTTGGAACAGATGAAGGACTTTCTATGATTGATGTAGAAAGTGGTGAGCCTGAAGAAAATGAACTTACAAATAAAATGAAGGGGCTGAGAATCCGCTGCCTTATGCAGGATAGTAAAAACCGTATGTGGGTTTGTACTTACACTTTCCGAGCTTAGCGACGGAACTCTCATAGCCGGCACAGACGGCGGCGGAATCGCAATCATTCAGCAGCAGAGTATAGTAAAATTACTGCGCCGTCAGGATGGACTAACTTCAAATGTAATTTTGCGTACTGTTAATGATTACAATGGTAATACTCCAACAGGTGCATTCTACGCAATCACAAGTAACGGAATTAATTATGTTGATAAAGATTTTTCGATTCATCCGCTTACAAATTTTCCATATTCAAATAATTACGATATGATTGTGCGCCAGGACGGAAATATTTTTGTTCTCGGTAGTGCAGGAATTTTTGTTGTAACAAGAGACGAACTTCTTTCGGGTAAAAAAGTTGATTATATTCTCCTGGATTTAAGGCGTGGTTTGTTAGGCACGCTTACAGCAAATTCCTGGAACTATATCGATGAAGAAAATAATCTTTATCTTTCCTGTGATACAGGGGCTAGTGTTTTAAATCTTGATGCATACGATAAAAACAACCGCTCTTACAGAATGCAGTTAAAATCTGTAATTGTGAATGGAAAGCGTTATCTCGTACAAAAAGATATTCCATTCGTAATTCCAGAAAATAGTGACAGCATTGAAATTGTGCCGGAAATCATAAATTATTCAATTAACAATCCCTACATCAGTTTATACATGGAAGGCATAGATGAGCATCCGAATATAATGACACAGAATGAACTTGCAAGTGTTATCTATTCGAATATAGCGGCAGGAAAATATACTTTCCATATTTCGTTACTCGACAGCAAAGGTTTAAATGTAATAGAAGAAAATACTTACGAAATAGAAAAGCAGTATCATATTTATGACAACTGGTGGTTCAAGGTTTATGCCTTCTTTGTAATGATAATGGCAATTGCCTGGCTCACATGGTACGTTACCGCAACAATCCAGAATCTCCGTTTTGAAAAACAGGAAAAAGAGCTTTCTCATGTTCGCGAGCAGATTCGTATGAGCAATGAAACAATTCTTTCTATTGCTAATGCTGTAGAAGCTCGTGATAAACAAACGGGCCGCCATTCCCTTCGTGTTGCAGTTTATTCAATGCTTATTGCAGCCGAGCTTGGCTTTGATGCAGATGAGCTTGAGAATATCCGGCAGATAGGTTTGCTCCATGATATCGGAAAAATTGGAGTACCTGATTCTATTTTGAGTAAACCTAAAAAACTCACAGAAGAAGAATACAACATAATGAAAACTCATGTTGATATTGGCGGTGAAATTCTTAAAGATTTTACACATATTAAAAATGTAGCAGACGGTGCAAAATATCATCATGAACGTTATGACGGAAAAGGTTATAACACCGGACTCAAGGGCGAAGAGATTCCGCTTACAGCCCGTATAATTGGACTGGCAGATGCCTTTGATGCAATGACTTCTAATCGTGTTTATCGTAAAGCAATATCTATGGACCATGTAATAGATGAATTAAAAAAAGGAAAGGGAACACAGTTTGATCCGTCTCTTGTAGATATACTGCTTGGCTTAATAGGTTCTGGTCGTATAGATGTTTCTGGAATTAACCAGTTGAGTGTGGAGGCAGAGGAATAATATGAAAAGGAAATATATTCTTACAGCTGTTACCGCAATTATAACCATCTGCCTTATCAGAATTGGAATGCATTTTTTTCAAACTGATTATTCTTCAAAAAATATAAAAGTTGGTTTTGTTTATATTGGTGACAGTGGAACTCCTTATACCAATAATTTTATCCGTTCGCAAAATGAACTTGAAAAATATTATTCTGATAACGTAACAACAATTGCAAAATATAATATTCCGGAAGATAACTGTGAGACGGCGATCCGTGATTTAGTAGACCAGGGCTGTAGTCTGATTTTTGGAACCAGCTTTGGCTATGGCGAAGTGATGAAAAAGCTTGCGGTCGAAAATCCTGGAATACAGTTTTGTCAGGCAACCTGTTCTAATGCAAATGTGGAACCAGTTCTTTCTAATTATCATACTTTTATGGGAAGAATTTATCAGGGAAGATATATTTCTGGAATTGTTATTGGCATGAAACTGAAAGAGCTTATTGATCAAAAAAAGATAACTCCGGATATGGCCAGAATCGGATATGTTGCAGCCTTTCCTCTTGCAGAAGTTATTTCTGGTTATACTGCATTCTTTCTTGGTGTTTGCAGTGTAGTTCCAGAAGCGCTTATGACAGTGAGCTACACAAATACATGGAGTAATACAACTACCGAACGTAAGTTAGCTGAAAAACTGATTGATAAGGGTTGCATTGTTATTGCCCAGCATTCAGATACGACAGGACCGGCTACGGCTTGTGAGACGGCAAGTACTCGAGATGGAAAACTGGTTTTTCATGCAGGCTATAATCAGACAATGACAGATGTTGCTCCTACAACTTCTCTGATTTCTACAAGAATAAACTGGACTCCGTATTTTGTTGCAGCAACCGAAGCCGTAATCAAAGAAAAGAAAATTGAATCGATTGTTAATGCCCAGATTTTTGGTAATGATGCAGGAGCTGGTTTTGAAGAAGGCTGGTGCGATATGATTGGCTTGAATAAACTGATTGCCGCACCTGGTACAAAAGAAGTTATAGATTCAAAAATCAAACAGTTTAAGAGTAAAGGAATAATTGTTTTTGAAGGTAATTATATGGGGGTAAATCCTTTTGATCCTGATGATATTTGGAACCTCAAAAATCCTTACATAGAAAATGCACTTCAGTCTGCACCAAGCTTTAATTACGTTTTAAGAGATGTAATTTCTGTAGAATAAAGGGGTTTAACCTCTTGACACACTATTTCACTCATTGACTGTATATTAATTCTACTATAAAATATAAAGACTAATATAGTAAATCTTTTTTTAGATATGGAGTAAATCAATGGCAACAAAGTATGTTTACTTTTTTGGCAACGGCGACGCTGACGGTGATGAGTCAATGCGCGCTGAACTCGGTGGTAAAGGTGCAAACCTTGCTCAGATGGCAAAGAAACCTTTAAGTCTTCCAGTTCCACCTGGATTCACAATCACAACAGATGTTTGTCAGGAATTCTACAAGCTCGGTCGCAAGTACCCGGCTGGTTTGGAAGCTGAAGTTGACAAGTATCTTGCAAAGCTCGAAAAGGCAATGGGCAAGAAGCTTGGTGATGAAAAGGATCCACTTCTCGTTTCAGTACGTTCAGGTGCTGCAATCTCTATGCCTGGTATGATGGATACAATCCTCAACCTCGGTCTTAACGACAAGGCTGTTCTTGGTCTTGCTGCAAAAACAGGAAACGAAAGATTCGCTTGGGATGCTTACCGCCGCTTTATTCAGATGTACGGTGACGTTGCAATGGGCGTTGACCACGACAAATTTGAAGCAATCATCGACAAAGTAAAGAAGATTCGTGGAATCAAAGATGACCCAGAATTGAACGTAGACGAGCTCAAGAAGATCGTTGAAGAATACAAGAAGATGTACAAGAAGGAGAAGGGTGAAGACTTCCCTCAGGATGCTAAAAAACAGATGTGGGGTGCTATCGGTGCCGTATTCGGTTCTTGGATGAACCCACGTGCTATCACATATCGTAAGCTCAACAACATCAAGGAAGGAACTCTTAAGGGTACTGCCGTTTCTGTAATGGCAATGGTATTCGGTAACAAGGGTAACACTTCTGGTACTGGTGTATGTTTCTCACGTGACCCTTCAACAGGTAAGAATGAGTTCATGGGTGAATACCTTATGAACGCTCAGGGTGAAGACGTAGTAGCAGGTATTCGTACACCACAGAAGCTCTCTCAGCTCGAAAAAGAAAATCCAAAGGTTTATGACCAGCTCTGCAAGATCCGTGACCGTCTCGAAAAGCACTATCACGATATGCAGGATATGGAGTTCACAGTTGAAGAAGGAAAACTCTTCATGCTCCAGTGCCGCAATGGTAAGAGAACTGGTGCCGCTGCAGTTAAGATGGCTGTAGACATGGTAGCAGAAAAGCTCATCACAAAAGAGCAGGCTCTTCTCCGTGTAGAACCAGAACAGCTCAACCAGCTTCTTCTCCCACAGTTGGACAAGGACGCTGTAAAGAAGGCTACAGAAATCGCTGCTGGTCTTAACGCTTCTCCTGGAGCTGGATGCGGACAGATTGTATTCACAGCTGACGAAGCTGAAGCTTGGGCAAAAGAAGGAAAGAAGGTTCTCCTCGTTCGTAAGGAAACATCTCCAGATGATATCGCAGGTATGGCTGTTGCACAGGGTATCCTTACATCAACTGGTGGACGTACTTCTCACGCTGCCGTAGTTGCTCGTGGTATGGGAACTCCTTGTGTTTGTGGATGTTCTGACGTTACATTCAAAGACGCTAACACAATCGTTGTAAAGGGCAAGTCATACAAGAAGGGTGACTTCCTCACAATCGATGGTGCTACAGGTAAAGTATATGAAGGACAGGTTGCTGTAAAACCTGCTACTATCTCTGGTGACCTCGAAACATTCCTTGGTTGGGCAGACGAAGTTCGCGCTAAGTCAACACGTAAGACTGCTTCTGGTCAGACAGTTAAGGGATTCGATGTATTCGCTAACGGTGATACACCAAAGAATGCTGAAGATGCATTCCGCTTCGGTGCAAAGGGTATTGGTCTTTGCCGTACAGAACACATGTTCTTCGACGAACCAAAACTTACTGCATTCCAGAAGATGATTGTTTCTGAAAACACAGAAGACCGCAAGGCTAACCTTGCAAAGATCCTCCCACTCCAGCAGAAAGACTTCTACGAAATCATCAAGGCTATGAAGGGTTACCCAGTAACTATCCGTCTCCTTGACCCACCTCTTAACGAGTTCATCCAGGCAGAAGATAAGGCACAGCTCAACGCTCTTTCTAAGAAACTTGATATGAAGCCAGCTGTTCTCGCTGCTAAGGTTGCTGCTCTCGACGAACACAACCCAATGCTCGGACACCGCGGATGTCGTCTTGCTATCACATATCCAGAAATCTACGAAATGCAGGTTGAAGCTATTGCTCGTGCAACAGCTCAGCTCGACAAAGAAGGTGTAGCTCACGAAGTTCAGATTATGATTCCTAACGTTGTTTCTTACCGTGAAGTTGAACAGATTCGTGGACAGGCTGAAGCAGTAATTGCTAAGGTAAACAAAGAAACTGGTAGAACTCTTAAGTTTGCTATCGGTTCTATGGTTGAGTTCCCAAGAACTGCTCTTATCGCTGATAAGGTTGCTAACTTCGCTGACTTCTTCTCATTCGGTACAAACGACCTTTCACAGACAACATTCGGCTTCTCTCGTGATGACTATGGTAAGTTCATCGAGTCTTACCTCGATCAGAGAATCCTCGAAGACGATCCATTTGCTACACTTGATCCAGATGGTCCAGGTGCTCTTATGGAAATCGCAGAAGCTAAGGGACGTTCAGTTAAGAAGAATCTTCACCTTGGTATCTGTGGTGAGCATGGTGGAGACCCAGCTTCTATCGCTCTCTGCTACAAGATTGGTTTGAACTATGTATCTTGTTCACCATTCCGTGTACCACTTGCTCGTCTTGCTGGTGCTCAGGCTGTTATTAAGGCAAATGCTGCTGCTAAGAAGGATTCTGCAAAGAAGCCTGCTGCTAAAAAGGCAACAACTGCTGCTAAAAAGCCAGCTGCTAAAAAATAAACGCTGATCAGACTGACAGCCACTTTCGTGCCTACAGTCTATCATGTTTAATCTCCCGACGCTAACGCGCGGGAGAAATCAGGTTCTGCCGACAAACTCGCATTCGCTCGTTTGCGGCAGAACCCATAGGCACCTTGCTTGCGCTCGGTGCAGGAAAAAGGAAACCTTGCTTCGCTCGGTTTCCTTTTTTTATGAGTCTGAAAATCTTGTTTTGTTCGGTTTTGTTAGGGCTGTTTATAATTGTCCTTTTTCCAGGCCTTTTAGAGTTTCCTGTAATTGATTGTCTCCGGTAAGATTTACCAGAGTGTTTGCAATGTTCTGATTTGAAGACCAGTAATCCGGGAACCAGCCAAAGCCTTCTCCTTTAAAATTATCGTAATCAAAGTTTTTAGTGCGATTAACAGCTGTTGGCAGAGTGAGCCAGCCGCCTGAGTAAGGCAATACGACAGCGTGAGGATTAAAATAAAATACTGCACCGTTTGTATTCTGGCCAATCTGACAAATTTTTACATCTGTATTTTTAGCCATATTGTGAGCCAGTGCTACCGTGTATTCTGAACAGGAAGCAGAATATGGATCTGTAAGAAGATAGATTGTGCCATGGAAACTATTCTCTGGTAACCGGGTAATTGAACTTTTTTTGTAAGGAAACTTAACAATTTTTCTGTGTGGAATCAGTAACTGGAGAAAAGCGTTTCTGGTTCTCTGATGGAAAAACTTTTTGTAAATCTCTTCTGAATATATTTCAGATTCATGTTTTTCATTCTTCTTACTGTTTTTTCTGTTTTTGAAGGAATTTTTTATCTGCATAAAGAATAATGATCTGTATTTACTGCCTAGAGAAGGCGAATATAAAACATAATCATCATCTATAAGGTTTGTTAGAAATTGAAACAAATCTGCTGAAATATCTTTTTCATCATAAAAAAGGTTTCCAAGAATCATAGCACTTCTAAGAAGCTCTCCACCCGGATTACCTCGTAAATCAATAATAATGTTTTCTTTTCCTTTTGATTTGTCTTTTGCATTTTTTATAAGTTTATCAAATTCATTTTTGTTTCTTTCTTGAAGTGTTGAACCTGAAGCTTGCTCAAACATAAAGTTGCTCAAAGAAAGATAGAGGCTCTTTTCAGTTTCCTTAAAGCCCTGAGCTTTAACATTTGAAAGAGAGTAAGTGCTTCTTACGGGAGCTTTTACCGGCTTACCATCAATCTGAATGAAAACATTGTTTATGTCGCCTTTTGCTATTGTTCCAAAGCGGTAGATTTTTTCTTTGCCATCAAACCATTGGTAAAGGTTATCAGTTGAACCTGTGTATTCCTGGCCTGGTTTAATGTCGGCAGGCTCCAGCTTGTGAATATATTTTTTTACATTTTCAGGAAAGTCTTCTTCCTGATTTTTTACAACAATATATTTAGTGCCATTTGTGGTTTCCTGAGCTTTGATGTAAATATCAGAAAAATAAAATAAGTTATCTTTTTGACCAACGCCGCAAACAGAAAAATGTTTATCAACAATATTAATATTCTGAATTACGATTCTTGAGATAGTAGATCTGAAGATGTTAGATTCAATTGTATTATTATTACGGCGATCTTTTTTAAGAGCTTTTTCAATCTGGTCAAAGACGTCATCAATATCAAAACCATTTTCAACCATTGTGTCGTAATTAATGTAATTCTGGGTAAGATAATAGCGCAGGTAGTTCAGATCTTTTTTCTGCTGCTCTAAAGTAAGCTCATTCAGAACCTTAGATTTTTTTACCATCCTTTTGCTTTCTACTGGGCTTATCAGATGAGCAACTAAACTGAAGACGAGAAGACCCGCAATCATACATGCAGGAATAATCCAGAAGAGATGACGTTTTTTCATATTGGGCCTCTTTTAGTTTAATTTTGAAAGATAGTCAGCTAAATAATTATTTAAGAAGCTTTCCATTGTCGGGTAGTTTGCACGATTTTCGTCATAATATTTGAAAACATCTTTGAGGATTATCAGCTCTTCCATAGGAAGGCTTGATTCAATAGAAGAGATGTACAGTTCTTTTGAATCTTCTGGAGAAAACTTTTCTATATAATTAATTATTGTTACATAAGAGATCCAGTCTGTAGCGTATCCGATATAATTAAAATCCTGGAATTTTTCAGTGTAGTTGTTTTTAACAGCCCAGTCATTCATCATTTTTTCAATGTAATTCTTAAAACTTTTATAATGTTCTCGCAGGTAAGTAATGTAAAAACTTCCGCACATTGTAATGGCCAGGTTAATATCAGAAAAATTATTTACTTTGTTTAAGCCTGGAGACTGGCAGATGAAAAAATTATTTACACCGTCATAAGTGGAATATGGTGTCAGGATGTGATAGTAATTCATAATAGGAGAAACATGAACTTTGAAAATCTGCTTAGTTGACGCATCAAAAAAGTATTCAGAAATCCAGCGGGTAACTTTTGGATATTTATCATAAAAGTCTGAAACGTCGAAAAGATTTGCTTTCATGTAAGATTCGTATAAAAGCCAGACTCTTGAAAGATTTGAGGCATTAACAAAATCATTTAAGAGAGTAATGAACTTCTTTGTATCAAGATTTTTACATAAAGCTTCAATTTCGGCTGGAACTGTTTTTTTTGTAAAATTGATTTCGGTAAAATCTTCGGAAATATATTTGCTTAAGGTTAGTAACTGATATATTCCGCCTTTGTAATTTTTTGTCATAGACTTAAGGAGTTTTACAAATTCATGATCTTTCTGCTTTTCCATAATTTTATCAATACCGGTAATGTAATCGTCACCGTCCATATCATGATTTGCAAAGAAAGAGATTTCTGCAAGACGGCTGGCAATAAGAAGCACCTCTGTTCGGGGATCAACGCAAACAGTGATATTGTCTTTTTTAACTTCAAGTGTCTTGAAGGTGACGGGGGGTAATTCCGCTTTTTTGGAACAGGAAACAAAGGAAAGTAATGTTGAGAGAATTACTGCTAGAAGGGGCAGGGTAAGAATAGTTTTTTTCATTTGTTTAACTCCTTTTTATATTACGTCATGGGGATGACAAGTTAATTATACTATAAAAGTCGTAAAAAAGATAATTTTATTGGTCGTCATAAGTATTTTTTTGTGGTATATTTTTTTTATGAGTAAGAAACATAATATGCAGCTCCTTCAGGAGCTTTCTTTGAAAAATGGTCCTTTGTGTGTTGGACTTGATACTGATCCTTCTTATATTCCGGAAAATATCCGTGCTCAGTATGAGTCGCCGGCAGCAGCTGTTCTCGCTTACAACAAAGCAATTATTGATCGAGTTGTAACAGATAAGTCTGCCTGCTGCTTTAAAGTTCAGATTGCTTACTACGAGGCAATGGGATTAGAGGGTATGAAGGTTTATGCAGAGACTCTCAAGTACATTCGCCAGACAGGTCTTATTGCGATTTCTGATATTAAACGCGGCGACATTGGAGCTACTTCAGATGCTTATGCTCGTGCTCATTTTACCGGCGATTTTGAAACTGATATTATAACAGTTAATCCATATATGGGTTTTGATACCCTAAAGCCATTTACTGCTTACAGTTCACCAGACAAGGGTGGCAAAGGAGCCTTTGTCCTGCTCTGTACAAGTAATCCTGGTATGACTGATATTGAACATCAGGAGCTTGCAGAGGGTGGCCTTTTGCTTGAACGTGTTGGTGCAGAACTTCAGCGAATCGGCGAAGAATGGCGCTATTCCTGCGCAGATTATAACGACCAGACTTGCGGTATTTTTGGAGCGGTTGTGGGTGCTACACAGGAAGAAGATGCACGCTGGCTTCGCGACAAGTATGCTGATATCTTCTTTTTGATTCCAGGTTACGGTGCTCAGGGAGGGGCTGCAAGAATTGCTGCAACTTTGCTTGATAAAGCAGGCGGTGCGGTAAATTCCAGCCGCGGTATTTTGTGTGCCTGGAAAAAAGATGAAGAAATAGCCGGGGCTCGTGATGCCGGCACTTTGAAGCTTGATGATATTGCCGCAGCAGCTGCCCGTGCAAGTCTTTTCAGCAAGAATGATTTGCTTGGGGCTAAGGCTAGTTTGTAACAGTTTCTGATTGCTCCGGCTCATAAATCAGTTCATAGCCGGAGTAAATCGTAAGAAAACCTGTACGGTCGCCAACTTCCAAAATCTTATAAATCTTACTAAGTTTATTGCGCAGAGCACCTTCACTTCCGTGAATGCTCTGCGCAATTTCTTTATATTTTTTATTATCAAGAACCTGTTGTAAGAGATACATATCGCTGCGGTCGAGGCCTTTGAATTTTGCGATGTTCATGATTTTTTCGTTTGTGGATTCGTTCGAAAATATTTGCCTGCAATATTCAAATGAAAAAAAACCAATTATTCCAAGTAATATTGTTGTTCCTATTTTTTGGAAAAAAACGTTGATAAATATTTCAAATCCTTGTCTAAGAGGAATTAATAATTCAAAAAGATAGAGAATAATAAACGTAAGTAGAATCTTTTTCTTGTTATTATTGAAGTTACCACGCAGCAATAGTGTAGAAAATGTCACGCAGAGCATTAAAAGACTCATTATTGCTTCAGAATCAAAGATAGACATTCCAAGAGAATATGCTAAAGCTTCAATTCCGATTAAAAAGAGTTTTTGTGGAAACTTAATTAAAATTGCTGAAAATACTATAAGTAAAAAATTAAGTAAGAAACTAAATATAGAAAGTATAATTTCTAAAGTTGAATAAGAGATAGTTTCTAATTCCTTAAACATTTTATAAAATTTAAAAGGCGTTGTTAGCGATATTAGTATTAATATCGCTAACGAAATTATTTTAATAGCTTTTAAATTTTTCTGTGTATAAATATGCTGTTTTGGCATTATTAGCTCCAGCCAAATGAAATGCCAATAAATGGAAGAAATGGATTAAAACTAACAAAAACTTTTTTACCAAGATTGTTTTTCAGTGTTTTATAATTCCAGTTTCCAGAAACAAAAGGATTATAGTTACCGTTTTCAGCATCAAATTTTTCAGATTTGTGATAGCCCTCAATCATAATGTATGCAAGAGTATTCATTCCGCATTCAATTATCTTTTTATCTCCACCGCGGAAATGAGAAATTGGTTCAAGACGTTCGAACAAATCAATATCATCCAGCGGATTACATGCATAATACTTTTGAAAACCTTTTATTTCGTTCACATAGAGCGAAAGATGTGCAATTGCTGTTACTTCTGGACGATAACATCCTGCAACAAATGGAATAGCAGCAATAATTTTTGCAGTTTTACTGTCTGCAAATTCAGCAGCTTCTTCATCTGTAAGGCGATAGATTGTTTTGATTTCAGAAACAAAATAATCCCACTCAGGAACATCAAGCTCCTCAATTTTAATGGCACAGTTAGTCATTTTTTTACTCCATACTTTTTAATTTTTAAAGAATTATACTATGACATCCGTCACTTTGAAAGTAAAAAATCACAAAAAATAATGACATTTGTCACAAATTAAGGAAAATTCCTATGACATCCGTCATAAAACGGATTTAGCGGGGTTGCGTTTTGGAAAATATGCTTTAGCATTTAATTATAAACAACAAATCATAACAGATTTTTTGTTTTTGGACGGAATATGAAAAAAGTATTAGACAAAACAAAATGTGAGCTAAGCATATTAATTTTGTATTACAACAAAGTGAACGAAATAAAACTATTGCTGGAATCATTATTGAATCAAACAATAGATCGTAAACGCTTTGAAATAATTATAATTGATGATGGAAGCGAAGCTTCGATAAGAGAATGTATCAATGAATACATAAATCGGGGTTTGTTAATTCATCTTCAAGAAATCGAGCATACAGGAAATAGAGCACACAATAGAAAGTTAGCAGCAAAATTAGCAAGGAGTCCAAAATTTGTTTTTTACGATGCAGATATGATTCCTGCAAAAGATTTTGTTGAAAAGCATATTTCGAATTTATCTAAAGGTGATGAAATTATATCTTTAGGATATCGACGCCTGTTAAATCCTTTTTCATTTAATGTTGTTACTCCAGAGATTGTTCGAAATAACTTTTCTGTTATTGAAGCAATGCCATGTGAATTAGATGAAAGAATCCCTATGATATATGCACATAAAAAATATGATATTGAATTATCACGTGCATGGTATATTGCTTATGGACATACAATTGGTATCAATAAAGTTTTGTATGAATCAATTGAGGGGCAAGATGACAATTTCAGTAATGGATGGGGTGCTGAAGATATAGAGTTTTGTCTGCAGCTTTATAGAGCAGGTGGAAGATTCTTATTTGATGAATCGATTATGTCTTATCATATTGCACATGGAAGTTCTGATAATAAGACAAATCAATATCTTGATAATTTGCAATACTTTTTTGATAAATATAAATCTTTCGAACCAGAACTTTTTATGTTGCAACATCTGCAAGATGCCGTAAGCATTACCAGATTATATGATATTGCATATAAAGGCCTGCATCTTAAAAAATTAGAAATAAATACAGCTGATTTAGAAAATACTTTATTTGTGGGATTTAAAGAAACAAGTAAATCTATTTATAAGAAAAACAACAGATTAATTTCAACAGATGATGAACTGGCAGAGTATAAATTAATTGGAAGTCATTTACCTTATAGTGATTCAAGTTTTGAACAAGTGATTTTAAGTGACGGATATTCAATTTTCCAGACAGATTTTTTATATGAAATTATAAAGGAATTATTACGTGTAGGAAAAACTGTAAAAGTTCAGAGTAATAAAAAACTGATTGAATTAGATGATTTTTGGAAATCTATAACTGGATATACAGTTTCTGCTTTCAAGGAAATTAAGAAAGTAAGAATTGTAGCTACTCCTGGTTCAGAAAATAAAGAGAAAAATATTTTATATTTTGAACTTACAAAAGCTTTAAATGAAAATGGTTATTATGCAAGTTTGGAATTAACTTACGATGAACTAAAAGATAAGCAAGGATTTTTATCTTGTTCAAATAATGATATTTTAGAAAAAACTTATTACAGAAATTTGCGTTTACTGAATGAGAAGGTATATTCAGTTATTGATTCTTTAGTAGCGGGAAATAATAGAGGCTACAGAGATAATCTAATATGGTGGGGTGATGTCCCTTATTATAACCAGGATGAAAATCTATTTTTACAGAGTAAACGTAATTATACAAAATTATTAGTTCGAAAGAGTGAGAGCTATATTGAACATTTACGTCCCGGAATAAGAAGTAAAGTAATAAATCAATATCTTGATGAAAGTTCTGGTAGAGAAAGCGAAGGAATATTGCTTATAGATTTAAATCTTAATAATGCAGAGATAATTCAGAACTTTATTTCACTTATAAGAAATGATACTTCAAAGGTCAGAATGATACCAATAACAATTGTTATTGGAAATACAATGAAAGATGAATTTTCAATATATAAAAATCTTGCTTTACATATGCCCAAAGAATTATTTGAGAGACAGATAAGCAGAGTAAAACAATATCAGGCAGATTATTGCAATAAGCTGCAATCTTTTATTCAGAATGTTTGCAGTTATGAAAATGTTCAAATAGTTAATTCAAATGGCATGCTGGATGAAATAGACAGGTTAATTCAAAGAAATTCAATTTTTGTAGATCTAAAAGAAACACGGGAATTCAATCCGTATCTTATCGAAGCAGCAGCTTATGGTTTGAAAGTTTATACAACGTCTGATTTGTATGAAGATTATTAGTACCCAAATATTTGCAATGTAAATTACAAAATTGTAAATGCAATCGGTGACTTTGATTATCCTTATGATTCAGAAAGAAAATTGCGACCAGAAATTATAAGTAATAAGAGGCTTATAGATACAGATTCATTGGTGTCATTAATTCTATCAAATTGTACTGAAGTGGAAATTAGTAAAGAAGAACTAATGATGTTAAATGATAAAAACAGCTGGACTTCTGTTTTTGCAGAAATTAATAAAAATACAATATTTGAAAATAAATAAAAAAGAGGTGTAAAAATGTTTGTTTCAAAAAGAAATCTATTCTTTAAATCCAAAGAAAATGGCTATCTGTTGTTCTGTGGAAATTCCAACAGTTTTTATCAGGTAGATGAGGAAAATGTACCTCATGTCCAGAAAATGTTTGACACAGGCGACGATTCAGAGTTACCGGAAGATATAAAAAAAGAATTTATAAAGTCAGGTGTATTGCTTCCTGAATCAGATGAAGAAAGATTTAAGAGATTGAAGTTGTTTTCTTATCAGACAAGATTTAATCCTAATGAATTATCATTAACAATTGCTCCAACTATGGCCTGTAATTTTAAATGTACTTATTGCTATGAAGGAAATAGAGTCCAGAATATTACAATGACAGATGAGGTTATAGATGGTTTAATCGGATTTATTAAAAAAATAGGGCCGAAAACATTAAATATAATATGGTATGGCGGAGAACCATTGTGTGCTTGGAATAAAGTTGTAGAAATAACTAAGAAAATCGAGGAATTAGAAATTTCTAGTATTAAATATTCCATGGTGACAAATGGGACGTTAATAAATCAAGAAATTCTTGAATTTATAGATAACCGAAAATTTGATTTTATTCAAATAACTTTAGATGGCGATGAAGAAATTCATAATTCTAGACGTCCAATGAAAAATGGTGGTAATTCTTATAGAGTAATACTATCTTCTCTAGATAATATCTATGAATATTGTAAAAAGAATAATACATATATAAAAGTGTTGTTAAGAGTAAATTTGGATAAAACAAATATATCATGTTATAAAAAAGTGTATGAATTAATTCGTTCAAAATATCCTAACTTTTTTTATGCATATCCTGCTTTTGTATCTAGAAATTCAGAATTAGATTGTCATTCTGAAAATTGTATGTCGTCGTTAGAATCAAGTGCTTATATTTTGGATTTAGCAAATAAAAAAGATATTATTACTAATCAATTATTTCCATTACGTAATAGATTTTGTGGATGTAAGATACAATATGTAAATAATTATGTAATCGATTCTTATGGAAATATATATAGATGTTGGGAAGATATTTCAGAAAAGGATAAGAGTTTAGGTAATGTGATAAAAGGTATAAGAGATGAAAAAAATATAATTGCTTGGCAAGTTATGGAAAGTTCAGGATTTGAAGATTTTGAATGTAAGGATTGTTTATTTCTTTATTCCTGTATGGGAGGCTGTCCAAAGCATCGAATTGAAAATCGTAAATTAGGTAAAGAATTAAATCCTGTCTGTTTTTCAATTAAGAACGAACCTAAAGAGTTTCTAGAATCATATTATAACTATAAGAAACGACATCTTTATTGTGAATAATTAATTATAAATTATCTGAATATTAATATAATCCGGATATATTTTTAGATGATGATTTATAAGAAATTATAAAAGAATAAATTTTAGGAGAAAAAAATGAAAACAATCGAAAGTTTTAATGTCCTGGAATCATTTGGAATGAAAAATGGTTTATTTGAAGAAGTATCTGAAGTTGAAATGTCAGATGTAATTGGTGGTAGTTGTGGTGGAGGAACAGGTTGCTTCATAGATTGTTATGTTAGCCCTTGTGGTGGAAAAATAATAGTCTAATAAGATTTAAAAAACTCTTAAAAGAAGTATAGGGTAGTAATCCTATACTTCTTTTAGAGGGGAGCAAATTAATATGGTGAAAAGATGTGTTAGTTGTTTTATTTTCAGTTTAATTCTTTTATTTTTTTCTTGTAAACATAATAAGCAACCTTGTTCTTTACAATCGGTAAGCAAAAAGACAAATAATATAGAAGTCAAAGTTGATCCAAATGTTGAATTAATGATGATAATAGGTAGGTTAGCTGGGGCTGTTCCATATAATTTTATTAATCAAAAAGCTGTACAATACATTAACGAGATCGATACATATTTTGAACACTATAAATTGGAGCCTGTAATTGAATCAACAAAAAAAAATAACCTTAATTATGGTTCGTTACCTGAATTTGGCATGTATATGAATAAAGACATTTCAGGTTTTATTCTTGATTTAAATAATAAAAATTTTAAAATTCAAGGAAGAAATGATATACCTGCTAAAAAAATAGGATATTATGCTTCAAATCAATATTTAGATGAAATAAGAGATTTTAAAGTTAAATCGAATTTTGATAAGTTCTTTGAAAATCATAGAAATCTATATGAAGTTATGATAGAAGATATAGTAACTATTCTTATTGAGAGTGAATTTAATAAATGGTTAGAGACATTTTATGGATATAAAATAAAAGAAAATAAATGTGTTTATGTTTCGTTTCTTACAGGTGGAGGGAACTTTGGATTATCTATATATAATTCGAAAGGAACCCCTATACCACATATTGTTGTTTATGCTGGAGAAACAAAAAATATGTATTTATATTTAATTTCACATGAGTTTTTGCATCCTTGTACGTTAAAAATGTGCGAAGAACTATACCAGAATGAAAAAATTCAAAATATATTTAATAATTTACTTTTTAAGAATTCTTCTATGTATATATCGCATGGATATTCATCTGGTTTTGCATTATTAAATGAAACAATAACCCAAGCATGTGCAAATAAATTTTTGGAAAGACAATTACCAGAATCTACTATGAATCTTCTTGTTGAAAAAGAAATTGTTGAATATCAACAATTCATTTATGTGCCTCAAATCGCTTCTTATTTTGATGATTATATAATCAATCGAAAAAAATATAAAACTCTTAACGAGTTTATTCCTAAACTTGAAGAATATATTGAAGACTTATAATAAAAAAAAAATTTTTGAAAAACTGTGTAAGTATTCAAAAATTGTTATTTATAATTAAGAATGAGAATTTAATGGCGGACGAAAAAAGCTGTAAT
>JAEDCY010000033.1 GCA_016293915.1 Treponema sp.
TGCCGTTAATTGCCGTTCGTTCCAGCCGTACTTCGTACCGCTTCCACTCACTACACTTAACGAAGTCTAAACGTTCCGTCTTCCAGAAAGGTAGCAAACAGAGTGCTCCTCATTCGCATAATTCCGCTACACTTCGTTCCGCTCCATTCTGCTCATTCGTTCGCAGACTTTTTGCATATACTAGGAAGCTCGCAAGGTGGCCTTTGTGAAAGCGGCGCAAGGAGCAATGCAAGTACAGTCAGCCCAGTCGCTTCGTGCATCTGCTTCGCAGTAGCACTACGCTTTGTGGTCTGCCTGTTTCCGCAGGCGGGCCCATCGTTGCAGTAAGCACTCTTTTTGCAGAAGCCGCCAAAGGTCTGTCTCGCGCTGTAAACTGGTCGTGAAAATAAAATGTGTCGTCCGCGGGTGTCGCAACTTAAAACGGTGGGCACGCAAAAGGTTTCCCCCTTCCCCCTGCCGCGGGGCACCCCCCCACAACCCCCTTCCAAAAAATAATGAATGCTATATACCGCTCTCGGGGGGATTAAGGGGGCAACCTTTTGCTCAGCATTGCAGCTGTCCCACCGTTTTAAGATGCTCAGTTAATCTTACAATGGCGGCTTTTTGGGGAACTATTCTTGTGTATGAAAGTTGCTTCCTCGCGCAGTGGCTTGTTAGCCACCGCACTCGTCAGCAAGGCGGCGTTGTTACGCCGTCTGAGTCGTTCGCATACCAGGACAAGCCTGGTACGCTCTCTCCTTGTGGCGCAGAAAGAAAAACAGGAAGCAAAACTTGCGCCACATCGAGTTCTCCAGACAGGCTACGCTAAAAAAATGGCTGTTGCCATTTTTTCTTAACGCTTCGCCCTTACCGTGAAAACTTCAAACACTCCAGCCGCACGTCCGTGTGCGGCCTTCGTTTTCGAGTTCTCAACACTTCACGATGTCGCCGCTCCGCGGCGACGTGATGATTTACACTCGCAAAAAAATTCTTTGGGGGAGCGCACAGCGGTCTTGAAAAATTTGCAAAAAGTTTTAATCTGGTAACGTCCAATTAAAACAACGCATAGTTGTTTATATCCGTATTTTTAAAATAAATATCTATACTCTTATAAATATTTATCTTTTTCCTTTAGTAAAGCGTTGCTAAAGAAAATTTATAAAATAAAGCAACTCAAAACAACTCAATAATATTTCAATTCTTATCTAACAAACTCAAAAACAACAACACTTTTGCAACGTATACGCTTTTTAATGCGTTGCGAACAACGCATTAATTTCAATCAAGCGTAAAGACCGCTTTCATATCTTTATTCTTGGCAACGCATAAAAGGCGAAGCCTATCGGGGGCACGGGGGTATGTAAGGCCGCCGGTCAGAGTGGCCGGTGTTCAATAGCAAATCGCTATGTTTACACAAACAAATCATCCAGCGTAACAACAGACTGGATATTAGAAGCGTACCCGTTATCAGCAAGCCCGTATGTGGTAATCAGCGTTGGGAAAACTGCGCACCTGGTTTTTGTTACGTTAATCAGATCGCTTATCCTGTTACGTATAGCTTCATCGTCTTCCTGCTTAATAGTATAGTTTGTGCCCGAGTATTTCATTTCGCACAGATTAATCACCTGATCATCTCTTACAATCAGTAAGTCAATTTGAGAGCCAAAAATTCCCTTTTCGGAATTTGCCTTACAGTACCAGGAATTAACTTCTGTATGAACACCTGAAATTCCAAGCTTCATTTTTATTTGATTTATGTGTTCTAGACAAATCCTTTCAAATGCCAGCCCTAACCAGTTATTCAAGGCAGGAGTATTAATCTGATTTGCCCAATAATGTTCATCAGTCGGATAGGTTTGCAGAAATTTGTAATAAAACAAAGTAAAATTATCAATAAGTTGGAAAATAGAATTCTTGGTTTTCATTCCAAAAGCAGTATATTTTCTTATAAAGCCGCAGCTTTCAAGTTCATCAAGCTTTACAGTTAAATCTCCAGAATTAGGGATATCAGTATTTTCAATGATTTCTTCACGAGTCATTCCGATTTTCTTAGTACCAAGTGCATAAATTATTTTAAGATAAACTTTCGGATTTTTGAAAATCGAAGCATACAGATATTCAAATTCTTTTTTGAGCGGGGCATCTTTTGCGAAAAGAATATTGTCAATATTTTGAGTTATGCTGAAGCCTTTTTTCAAAAAGCTCCAGTAAAAAGGAACTCCACCAAAAATCATATAATACTGAAGAATCTGTATTCTAGTAAAAGCAAGACTGTTTGCGTTTATATAATCTTCACATTCTTTAAGTGTAAAAGTCTGAAGCTTAATCTGGTCTGTAAGCCTGTTATAAAGGCCGCCTTTATTGTGAACAACCTTTGAAAGCATCCATGAAGTGGCAGAAGCACATACAATAAGTATTACATCCTTTCTTGCAGAAGCAAATGCGTTCCAGAAGTTTTCAAGAGCAATCATCAAATCACATTTAGGAGTATCCATCCAGGAAAGCTCATCAATAAAGACAATCTTTTTTTCATCCTGAGACTGGCGGATAACATCCTTGAGCCCCTCAAAAGCTTCCAGCCAGTTTTCCGGTTTTCTCTTAAAGGTATATCCCGAATCTTTTAGTGATGAACAAAAGGCAAAAAGCTGTTCCTTGAGTCCGCCGTTTGATAAGCCGGCATGCTGAAAGGTAAATTTATAATCATAAGATTCTCGAATAAGGAAGGTTTTTCCGACACGACGACGGCCATAAACTGCAACAAAATGAGACCTGTCATCTTTTGTAATGCCTTTAAGAAGATTGATTTCTTCTTTTCGTCCAATAATCATAAAAACACCTCTATAATCTACTTAATCTATGATTTTTTACCACTTTAAGTAGATTATAGAGGTATATTTTGTATTTAGCAAGGTCTATATTTCTTGGGCGTGCCCCCGCTTGCGCGGGTTCGGGCTTTACGCCATAACCTGTAATATTTTTAATACTCGATTGAGTTCAGATGGATTCAGATAAGTAAATTTTATGACTTTTTGCCTAGATATTTTTAATTTAGCACAAAAATCGAAAAAGTTCTATTCATTTTGACTCATCTGAACTCACTCAATTCTAGATTTTACTTAAGGTCTTTACTTAAAATGGAGTACTATATGGGAATAATTTTTCTTTCAAGTATTATCTAATTTAAACTTCAATAAATTCGTAAGCCGTAGGTTTTTGATCTGCGGGCTAAAGCATTTTAGATCAAGTTTCATTTTTTTAAATTTTTTACACAAACTTAACAATTCTTTAATTGCAATTTTACTTAAATCATTTATAAATAAGATATGGTTTATATTCTTGAAGACGATGACAACATCCGTAAGCTCATCAATTATTCATTAAAAAGTCAGGGATTTGAAGTTCAGGATTTTGCACTGCCGACTGCATTTTGGTCTGCTCTTCAAACTAAAAACCCGGATCTACTTTTGCTGGATATTATGCTTCCTGAAGAAGACGGTATTTCCATTCTAAAAAAGCTTCGTTCAAATCCAAAAACTTCTACAATTCCCGTAATCATGCTTACCGCAAAAGATTCAGAATACGACATTGTTACAGGCCTTGATTCTGGTGCTGACGATTATGTTACAAAACCTTTTGGAATGATGGCTCTTGTTTCCCGCATAAAAGCAGTTCTTCGCCGCTACGAAAAATCAGATTCCCATAAAGAACTTCTTGAGGCTGGCGGAATTAAAATTGATGAAAATCAGCATACAGTTTTTGCAGGCAACCAGCAGCTTTTTCTTACAGTCAAGGAATTCGACCTGCTTGTCCTGCTTATAAAGAATCGCGGAAATGTGCTTACCCGTGAACAGCTTCTTGAATCTGTATGGGGCCTTTCTTCCGAGATAGAAAGCCGCACCGTAGATGTTCACATTCGTACTCTTCGTGCAAAACTTGGTGAGTATGAAAAAAATATCGAAACAATCCGCGGAGTTGGATATAAGTTTAATTAGGAATGCAGAAAGCGGAATTAAGAATTGGGCGTGCCGGCAACAAGTTGCCGTCGTGCGTTCCGCAATTCCGCTGTCGCTCCAATGCCTTCGGCATCGCTTCGCGTTGCTCCATGCACTCACGCATTAACATAAAGGAGATAGCTCAACATGAAACCAAAATCACTGACCTTTAGAATCTTCATCAACACTTTTTTTGTTGGAACTCTTATTTATTTTATCTGTGCGTTTCTATTCATTTCAAATATGTACGGATATTTTGAAAAGCAGATTATTTCAGAACTTAAAACCGAAAGTTTATTTTTGGAAAACTCAGTCTTAAATCAACAACTGGACCATCTTTCCGAAGTACAAACAGAAAATCGTATAACACTTATCCACTCTGACGGAACCGTTTATTTTGACAATAAAGTTGATGCCACCAAACTTGAAAATCATGGAGCAAGACAGGAATTCCTTGAGGCAAAAAACAACGGCTCATTTCAAATTTCCCGTTTCTCTTCCACAATGACAGAAAAAACTCTTTACTTTGCACGGCTTCTTTCAAATGGGGATGTCCTTAGAATCAGTTGCAATCAGCATTCTGTGTGGGTTCTTGTTTTAGGGATGAGTCAGATTTTGTTGATTATGCTGGTTATCGCAGTAATCATTTCAGGTTTGTCGGCTAACTGGATTAGCAAAAAAATTGTAGAACCATTAAACACAATTGACTTTGAAAATCCTGAAGTTTCAGAAGTTTATGAAGAATTAAAACCATTTACCAAACGCATCATAGAAGAAAATTACGAAAAAGCGCAGAGGGAAGAACTTCGTCAGCAGTTTACGGCAAATGTAAGTCACGAATTAAAAACCCCTCTTACAAGCATTTCAGGCTTTGCAGAAATCTTAAAAGCTGGTGGAACAGATGAAGCCACAACAAAAGATTTTGCCTCATCAATTTATGATGAAAGCCAGCGGATGATAAATCTTGTAAACGACATTATCAGATTAAGCAAACTCGATGAAAAATCTATCAGTCTTGAGAAAGAAGCCTTGAGTCTAAGAGAAATGTGCCGCGAAGCAATCGAAGCAGTTTCTGTTAACGCAAAAGCTAAAAATGTATCAATAAATCTTACGGGGGATTCCGGCTTAATCAACGGTGTACAGCCTGTTATTTATGAAATGGTTTTTAACCTGATAGACAATGCCGTAAAATACAATGTTCCAGATGGAAAAGTAGAAATCAACATAAAAAACTTAATGGAATCAAACCGCGTATTTTTTACAGTCCAAGATACAGGAATCGGAATTCCAGCTGCAGAAAAAGACCGAATTTTTGAACGCTTTTACCGCATAGACAAAAGCCGCTCAAAACAAAACGGCGGAACTGGGCTTGGCCTTTCAATTGTAAAGCACGCCGCAAAATATCACGATGCCAGCATTCTTGTAAACAGCGAAGTTGGAAAAGGCAGCACTTTTACGGTAATTTTTCCAATGTAAATTTTACATAAACTTAACAAAACTAATATTCACAGTCCGAAAATATGTAACTGACACGGAATACAAAACGGATTCAAAACGCAGTCACGAAATCATGGATTATGTTGAAAGTGTCCGCATTTTCTTTGAACAGACTTGTGTTTACTTCACAATCGGTTCCTCAGCCGAAGAACGACTTTCCGGCGAAGCAATTGAACAAAAGATTGACAGAACTAAAAAAGAGCTCAAAAAGGCCAGCCGTAAACGTCTTGAATCTGGTGCCGATGTAAAAGAAGAACTTAATTACATGGATATGGTTCGCAAAATTGAACGAGCCGGCGATTGTGTTTATTCGATTTTGCAGTGTTTGTAAAACATGGCCGTTCCCTTGTGTTCGCTGCCCTCAATGTTGCTACTAACGGAGAAAGGGGCATCAGGTAAAAATTACCACCTAAAACTACACTTTCGGGTAATTTAGGTGGTAATTTCCAGAAAATCAGTGATCTGGCCTCTAGTCTTTCACAACCTTAGTAAGTTTTGCCATTTTCTTGTAGATTTCTGTGTTGTCGTAGAAGCCTTTGAATTCTTCCTGACCTGCACCTAAGGCAAATACTGGAACTGGCAAACCTGTATGACTGTTTGAAGTCCAGCCCAATCCTGCCTTTGCATTCAAAATGTGAGTGATTGTAATTGTAAGTGGCTCGTAAGTTCCGTACAAATCATATTCCTGCTGATTTCGACTCTTGTCGTTTTTGATTGTCTTCTCGTAAGCTGTCTTGATACGTCCAAGTTCGTAGTCTGTAAGAACAAGTCCGCCATTTTTATCAGAACCATTTGAACCTGGAAGTTTAAGACCAAAGAGTTTTTCTACATCCGCCATAACAGTTTCAAAACTTGTACCGTTCTTTTTGTAAGTCGAAACATAATCTGAATCAAACTTTGCGTATGAGATTTTCTGTCCGTCCAATGTTCGGAAGAACAAGTTGTAATCTGTTCCGGCATAGCCGATTGTAAGTCCTCCAGTTTCGTGATCTGCAGTTACAAGGATGAGTGTCTCTTTAGGATGTTTATTATAGAAGGAGATTGCTTCTTCTACGGCCTCGCTCAAAGCCAATGTGTCTGCAATTGAAGAACGGGCATCGTTAGCATGGCAAGCCCAGTCAATTTTTCCGCCTTCTACCATCATGAAGAAACCTGTTTTGTTATCTAAAATTTCAATTCCTTTGCGAACATAATCCCGAAGCGACCACTCTCCAGATTTTCGGTCGTTGTCATAGCTCATGGAATCTGCATCAGCCAATGTTTCCGCAACAAGGATTGCCTTGTCACCATTTTTAAGTGCATCCGCTGATTTTTGATCAAAACAAACTTTGTAACCTGCCTGCTTAGCAAGCTCATAAATTGAAGTTTTGTCTTTGTTTTTGTCCTGAGGTTCCATTAAAGCACCACCAGCAAAATAGTCAAAGTTTGAAACAACAAGTTCTTCACCAATTGCATAGTTTGATTTCCGGCTTGCTTGATGAGCGTAAGTTGCTGCGGGTGTTGCGTGATTCAAGTTTACTGTAGAAATTACACCAATCCTGTATTTTTTCTGATCCCGAAGCTGTTCTGCAATTGTGCGGTACTTAATCTTTTTTGTAATGTCCACATTAATTGAAGAAGAATGAGTTTTGTAGCCAGTAAAAATTGATGTGGCAGTTGAAGCCGAATCTGGTGCAAAAGAAGTTGCATCGTAAGTGCTTGCCGAACCTGCTACAGGAAACTGATAAAAACTTAAAGCTTTCATTTCTGGTGAATCAGATGGATTTTCTGATTTTTTTACAACATCAACAATTCCTGCTGCATCTTTACCTGCATAGTAAGCAGCACTCTGAATCTGTGGATAGCTCATTCCATCCCCTACAAAAACAAACATGTATTTTGGAGTCCCTTTTCCTGTAACTGGAGCAGTAATTTTTGCTTCTGCATGAAGGCTTGCAGAAGCAACCAGCAATGTAGCAAAAACCAAAGCTGTTTTTTCTAATTTTTTCATAAAAAATCCTTGTTACCTGAAATAGATTTAACCATCTGGAACAAATGATTTTTTCAGATAACAAGGTCAATATAAAATATGTGTATTAAACCTTAATGTAGGATGTGTTAAGCCTTTGTAAAATTGTCTTTGTTTGTAAGAAGAATTCCAGAAATAAAGGCGGTTAATGGAGCTGTCATTGCAAGTCCAAAACTTCCTGCAATTGTGTTGATGATTTCGGCGGCTACCACATTGTTATTCAGAATATTGTAAACTGGAGTTCCCTGAGCCATAAAAGTCATAAGAAAAGCGATGCAACTTCCAGAATATGCCAGCA
Organism: Treponema sp.; assembly: GCA_016293915.1. Classification (GTDB taxonomy): domain Bacteria; phylum Spirochaetota; class Spirochaetia; order Treponematales; family Treponemataceae; genus Treponema_D. The sequence goes on from JAEDCY010000033.1 coordinate 7,775, forward strand.
AAAGTGTAGTTGTCATTGTTCCCATGGCGGCACGAGCAACTGCAAGTCCTGATTTTATGGCTTTTTTTGTTGAAATGTCCGGACAATTTCGTACAACTTCAGACACAGCTGAGGTAATATCAACACTAAGATCCATTACAGAACCGCTGGCCCCAATAAAAACAGAGGCCATAAAAATCTGAGTTAAGTTCAAATCGGCAAAACCTGAATACAAAAGTGCCTCAGAATTTGCCATTACCGCTCCGTGAATATGAAAAGCTTTACTACAAATTATTGAAAGAATCATGGCAAAAATAATTCCGCTCATTGAGCCAAAGAATGAAGATAAAAGCCGTTTATCAAGCCCGTAAACAAAAAGAAGAATCACGAAAGTCATTATGGCAACTGCAACTAGTCCAACAAAAATCGAATTATAACCTTTTAAAAAGAGCGGAACTAAAATCTTCCACAAAACAAGAATCGTGATTACAAAAGACAAAACCGAGCGAAGGCCAACACCACGAGCAAAGCAAATCAGAAATAGTGCAAAAGCAATTGCAAGAACAAGTTCGCCATCAAGGCGGTAGTAATCAATTAGATTGATAGAAATTATTTCTCCTTCGTCATGATGTACAACAGCCTGAGCTTTATCTCCTGGTCTAAAAAGTTTATCCTGAGAAAGAGAACCTCCCAGCATATTCTAGCCAAACGAGGTCTGTCCCTCAAATCTGCCAGTTAAAAAACGAACTTTGCAAATCTGTTGACCGGTGCGAATTAATCCTGTATCAATAAGGCTTGAATTATCCACCTCTTCAACAAGCACTTTGCATTTTTCTGCATCCTTAAATTGAAGAGCACCTTCAAAACCGGTAGGAAGAAATATTAATACGACAATAACTATCGAAATTCCAACCAAAAAAGAAAATCGATGTTTCATCCTCTCTCCCCAGTCAACGCAAAAATTACCCATTCTGCAATGTTTGTAGCGTGATCACCGATACGTTCTATGTATTTTGCAATCAAAAGATAATCAAGAATTGTTTCTCCTTCTGTCGTTTCACGAATCTTTTCAACTAAGTCTTTTTTTATTACGTGGTACAAATCATCAATTACATCATCGTGAGCAATTACATTTTTTGCTTTGTTAAAATCTTTGTCTATGTATGACTGCACCGCATCATGAAGCATTTTGATTATTTCAGAACTCATCTCGGTTATTTCATTCATTTTCCCATATTTACAGTCAGGAACATTCAAAACCAAATCTGCCACATCAGCCGCGTGGTCCCCGATTCGTTCCATATCCGTAATCATTTTTAATGCCGCTGTTATCATTCTTAAATCTGTTGCCATTGGCTGCTGCTGGAGCAAAAGCTTCATGCACTGAGCTTCAATTTCCCTTTCCATTTCATTTATGGCTTCATCATTCTGACCTACAGTTTTTGCTGCTTCAGTATCACGTCCCATTAGTGCAATCATGGAACTTTCAATGGCAATTTCTATCATCTTTCCCATATTGATAATAGCTGAGTTCAGCTTCTTTAATTCCTGTTCATATTTTTCTCGCATTTTTTTTCTCCATCAACCAAAACGTCCGGTTATATAGTCTTCCGTCTTTTTCATCTTAGGCTTACTGAAAATCTGTTCGGTATTACCTGACTCGATAATTTCTCCCAACAGGAAGAAAACAGTTTTATCGCTTACACGAACTGCCTGCTGCATATTGTGGGTAACAATTACAATGGTGTATTTTTCTTTTAGTCCAAGAACACAGTCTTCTATTTTTGAAGTTGAAATTGGATCCAGAGCCGAAGTTGGTTCATCCATAAGCAGGACTTCTGGTTCTACTGCAAGAGCACGTGCAATACAAAGCCGCTGCTGCTGACCTCCACTTAATTCCAATGCTGATTTTTTCAGGTTATCTTTTAATTCATCCCAGATTGCCGCATTCTGTAGGGAAGTTTCAACAATTTCATCTAAATCGGCTTTCCGCTTAATTCCGTGAGTACGTGGTCCATAAGCAATATTGTCATAAATGCTCATAGGAAAAGGATTAGGTTTTTGAAATACCATTCCCACATTTTTACGAAGCAGGTTTACGTCGGTGGATTTTTCGAGGATATTCCAGAAAACGGAGTGTTGCGGGGTGTCCCCGCTAGAGAGGATAGGACGCAACGAAGTGCGGCCGTAAGGGGAAACTTTCCATCCATTCCTAATTAGAATCTCCCCATTAATTTTACATCCTTCCACCAGATCATTCATACGGTTTATGGATTTAAGCAAAGTAGATTTTCCGCAACCACTTGGCCCAATAAACGCCGTAATCTGATGCTCGGGAATTTCAAGATTTATTTTTTTAAGGGCATGAAAGCTGCCATAAAATAAATCAAGATTTTTAATTTCTATTTTATTCATATCGTCCTTCCATTATCTTTTGACTCTTTTTTCTACCACATTTGCCAAAGCATTAATCCCCACAACCATTGCCAAAAGCACAACAGCCGTAGCAAAGGCCTGCCCGGTATGAAGTCCTTCCGAACTCAAAACATACATGTGAATTGCAAGCGTTCGTCCAGACCCAAACAGATTTTCCGGCACCTGAGCTACAGTTCCCGCAGTGTAAATTAAGGCAGCAGTTTCACCTGCAACGCGCCCGGTTGCAAGAATTACTCCACTCAAAATACCTGGCACAGCACTTGGCAAGATTACCTTAAACACCGTGCGTAATTTTCCGGCTCCAAGTCCAAAACTTCCTTCCCGGAATGAATCTGACACCGCAAGCAAAGCTTCTTCTGTAGTCCGCATAATTGTTGGAAGAATCATTATTGCAACAGTTGCGGCTCCAGCCATCAGCGAATATCCCCAGTGCAAAAATTCCACAAACAGCAGCATTCCAAAAAGTCCATAAATAATAGAAGGAATGCCTGTTAAAGTTTCTGTAGTCATGCGAACCACATTCACAAAGCGGTTTCCTTTACGGGCGTATTCCACAAGGTAGATGGCACTTCCAATTCCCAAAGGACAAGCAATCAACAATGCAAGCAGCGTCATAATCAAAGTGTTCACAAGAGCCGGCACCACCGAACAATTTTCCGAATTGTATTTCCAGCTAAAAAGTGATGACGACAAATAAGGCACGCCTTTTACAAAAATGTAGACAAGCATATAAATCAAAACTGCAAAAGTGATTCCTGAACAAAAATAAACACCGGCTCTGACAAATCCAGATTTTGTTTTTATGGAAGTTGCGCCCGCAAGCGGTCGCCGGGCTTTCCGCACTTCGCTAGCGCTCATCGTCCTCGTCTCCACTCCGTTCCGGCTGCGGTCGACTAAAGGTGCTCCAATCCCTAACTCAATTTTCATCATAAGCGTCCCCTGTTTTTTACAAGATTAAAAGTCAAATTAATCAGCAGAATAAATACAAACAAAACAACACCAGTCGCAATAAGAGCTTCCCTATGAAGGTCAGTTGCATACCCCATTTCAATAACGATGTTCGCTGTCAAAGTTCTTATGCCTTTCAAAATTGAATCCGTGATTCGAGCTTGATTTCCGGCAACCATAATAACCGCCATTGTTTCACCAATTGCACGACCAATTCCTAGAATTATTCCAGCCATAATTCCAGATTTTGCTGCAGGCAACATAGTCTTAAAAACACTTCGTTCATGGGTTGCACCAAGAGCACGGCTTCCCTCGTAAAAGCTTTGAGGAACAGCATTCAAGGCACTTTCAGAAACAGAAATAATTGTTGGTAAAATCATCATTCCGAGAAGAATACTTGCTGTAAGAATAGAAGAACCATTTCCTCCAAAAACATTTCGGACAGCAGGCACAATTACCATAAGTCCAAAAAATCCGTAAACTACACTTGGAATTCCCGCCAGTAAATCAATTGCAGGTTTAAGAATTTTATGCAGCCATTCAGGACAGAACTTTGACAGAAAAACTGCAGTCATAAGTCCAACTGGAACTCCCAAAATAACGGCTCCTGCAGTTACATATAAACTTCCCAAAATCATGGGAAAAATGCCATAAAGATCGTTTCCCGGTTTCCATTTAGTTCCAAACAAAAAATCTGCAACTCCAATTTTTTGTATAGCCGGAATACCATTTGCAAATAAAAACAGACAGATTAAAAGAACAGCAAGAAAACCGAATCCCGCCGCCAGGAGAAAAATAATTTCCCAGAATTTCTCTTTAATTTTCATGGCTCTAATATAAATGAAGATTGTTAAGATACAAGGAAGGATTTGTTAAGATTATGTTAAAAAAGAAAACCTCCAGTTTTTTAGCTGGAGGTTTTCAATTATTTGGGGGATAATTCAACGTAGTGTGCCTTGACTCGTCGTATTGCCTGGTGATTATTATTTTACTTCATTCCACTTCAAAGTTTTTCCAGTAAAAATCTGTTCTACCTGGGCTTTTGAAAGGTTTTCTATTGGATTTGATTTGTTTACAATTACGGCAATTCCATCAATTGCAATTTTAACTTCCTGAACGCCCTTTGATTTTTCTGAATCTTTAAGACTGCGACTTGCCATTCCAATATCGCAGGTTCCGTTGATTGCGTTTGTTACCCCAGTTGTACTATCGGAAGTCTGAAGTTCGATCTTTGCATTTGGGTTTTCGCTTTTGTATGCTTCAATCAATTTTTCCATAACTGGTGAAACTGAAGATGAACCTGAAACTACAATTTTTCCGCTGGCTTTTGAAGAAATGTAAGACTTAGCTGTAACTTGAATATACTTGTTAGCAGCAATAACTTTTTGTCCTTTATCACTTAAAATAAAATTAACGAAATCCTGAGCAACCGGGGTAAGCCCCCCTTTTACTGCAATATTGAACGGACGACTAATTTTATACGAACCATTATTGATGTTTGAAATAGTTGCATCTGCACCGTCAATTTTTACGGCTTTTACAGAATCATTTAGTGAACCAAGTGAAACATAACCAATAGCGTATTTATCACCGGCAACACTTGCAAGCATTACTGCAGTTGAATTTGTAATTGCAGCTTCGTCAGTTGTGTAATCAACTTTTTTACCTGATGTATCTTTTTTTTCAATACCAAAAAGTTCAATAAAAGCACCCCGCGTTCCAGATCCGTCTTCCCGACTCAAAACTGTAATTGATTTCTTGCTGGTAAATTTTGGAGCAGCATAAACCGAACAAATCGATGTAGCCAAAATTGCTCCAAGAATCATTTTCTGTAGATTGATTTTCATAATAACTCCTTGAGATTTTAATCTCTTTATTAAGATGTCCTAAATCTACAGGAGTTGTGTTAAGTTTCAATGTAAAAATTGTTAAGAACATGTAAAAAGATAATAAAGAGTCCAGAGAACATCGGTCTTTGGCAAATAATCCAAAAAGACAGAGTCTTGTTGGCGGAGGTTTAGAAAGGGCAACGTTGCCCTTCTCGGGTTTCCAAAGGGCAGAGCCTTTTGGTGGCTATGAAGTGGAGAAAAAAAGCGGGCAAACTTCTATTGTGTTAGAACTTGGCTACAAGTTCTGGGTGTGCCCAAAGGGCTCTTTTTTATCGGGGAATTGTTGATTTTTCTGATAGCGTAACATTGCTTTATCTCTGCAATCAAAAAATAAAGGCCAGATGACAGACCTAAAAATCCACGAATGGATAACTGTCATCTGACCTTAAAATAATGTCATTACTCAGTTCTCGTAAAAAGCAAATGACATAAATCAATTTTTATCGTTCCATGTCATAATCCCGTCTGTGAGCTTTCTTCTTTCTCTGCTCAGGTTCACTGCTGACGGAATCGCTTAAGACTTTCAGTTTTGCATCAAGAAGTTTTGCGAAAACAGAGGTCTTGTCTCCCGCCTTACTGTTCATCCATTTATCAACAGAGAAATTTTATCTCATTGCCAGCCATTCACCCTTAACACAAAGGCCGCACCAGAGCCTCTGCCCATTGGTAATCACTCTCTTAAATCCTTTTTCGCTCATTCTTCCGCCAAGCCATTTCTGACTCATAATACGCTCATTGTTTTTGTTGCACCATTTAATATAAGTCTGATAAAGCAGCGCAGTCGGAAGCCGCCATTTAAGGCTTGCGTCAATTTCAAGACAGTCAGTAACAAACATTCCAACGCTGTCCATATCCATTCTGTATTCCTCATTTGCTTCACGTACTGCATCCGGCTCGTCGGTCAGACCTTCTTTTTTCCACATCGCATAGCCTTGAATCAGCCAGTTCAAGATTCCTGAATTTTCTGCAATCAGCTTTTCCGTAAGCTTCTTATCTCTCTGCTCCGGAGGAATAGTTACAGTAAAAGGAATCATTTTAATTCGTCTCCAGATTCCGTTATCAGCTCCGCGGATTTTCGGCTTATGATTTGTCGCCATAAAGATTTTGAATGTAGGCTTAAATGAAAAATACTCACCGTACAAGAATCGGGCTGTAAGCTCGTCTTCACCTGTAATCTGTTTTATAAGGCTTTCACTCATCTGCTTTCCCTGTTCAACCTCGGTTGTAGTAACAAGCCTCATTCCTTTAAGACGTGCCAGGTCGTTACTCTGTTCAGAAGTCTTTTTCATAAAAGTTTCTGTAGAAGCCGAACAAGAGTAATCTCCAAAAAGCTCCTGCAGAACATTTAAGAAAGTTGATTTACCGTTAGCACCTGTTCCCCACAAAATAAAAAGACACTGTTCACTTACATCGCCACTCAAAGTGTAGCCCATTGCTTTTTGAATAAACTTTATCAGCTGAGTATCTTTATTAAAAATCTGCATTAAAAACATTTTCCACACAGGACAGTCCGCAGCTTTGTCATAAATAAAATTGCTCTTCTTTGTAATCAGGTGTTTTGTATTAGGCTCACGGGCTTTTCCGGTTCTAAGATTCAGAGTCAGATTCTCTACATTAAAAAGATAGTTATCGCTGTCCAGCTCCCAGTCTTCAACTTTTATTTCCTTGCTCATTTTAAGAATACCGGCAATTGCCTGGAGTCTTCTAAAACTTTCACTTTTTATAAGATGCTTTTCAAAAGATTCCTGCTGGAAGCGGTCTTGAATAAAACGGAGGCTTCTGTAAACCTGATGAACAAAGATTGGAATGAGTTCTTCAACTCGGCCGCGGTTATCAATTTCCCAACAAGTATCATTCCAGAATAAAAACTTGTTCCAGGTAATGCAGTATCTTATGATGTTTCCGTAAGTCTTAATAAAATACGATGCGTTAGTCAGGTCTGTAAACTGCATTTCACCTGAAACAAACTTATTGGTTTTCATATCACGACCAATTGCTTCTGCAGCTTCTCTGGCCATGTTCTCAAGTTCTTTATCAGTCATCAATCATTCCATTTTCTTTTAAGATTCTGTAAAACTGAACAAGCTTATATGTAAGCTGTTCATATCCATTCATAACATCATCACTTCCAATCGTTTTATAAATTTCATCAAGCTTTTCATAAAGAAGAATTAAAGAATGCGGATAATCTCGGAATCGTCCAAAATCCCACCAGGCACAAAACTTGTCAGCTTCCTCACTTGGTTTCTAGTTAGGAAAATTTTTGAATGACTTATAAATCGTAATGTCGTCACCAATATTTACAACAAAGTCTTTTGCCTCTTGCCAGATGTCTATGGGAATATAATCATCCGGCATTTTGATTTTTCGTTTTGTCATGTTCCGACCTCATAAACAAAACGCCTGATTGCTTTTCCGCAGCTTGTTCTGTCATCATCAAAAACAAACTCCGGCCAGAAGGTCCACCAGCCACTCTGGTCAAAGTCATCTTCAGACTGAACATCATAAAAGATGATTCCTTTTTCAGCGTCTTTCACAATTGCAGGAAAACTCACAACAGTATCATCAGGCTTACGACCACAAAGATTCACACTTGCATATCCTGACAAATCGCAACCACAATCAAACAAAACTCTAAGCTTAGTTTTTCCCTTATAAATCCTTTTCATATTTTTCTCATTCAAAGTTATTTCCAGAACCACGGGCGTAAACAAGGTTACAACATTGTTTGCCTCACGGATTTTCCCACGCAGCCAATCCCAAAAACTCAATACTGTCTGAACAGAACGGTAGAATAAACGGGATGCGAACGGTAAAGCTTCAAAATCAACTTCATCAGTAAAGCTGCGGAAATTATCTCCAAAGCGAATAATCAATTCTTTATCATCAACGACAGATTCAGGCAGTCTCTTGTAGTCTGTAACATGACTTGAAAAATCCAAAGATTCGCCATTAGAGAACACAGAACGAATAATCAAAAGAAGCTGCTGTAGGGAATCAGAAAATGAACAACCATCAGAATATTCCTTCTTCATTCTATTAGAACGAGAGTTCCTGGCAGTAATTCCTTCCTGGTCCTCATGCCTTCTGAAAAAGAAAATTCTTTTATCAGAATCATCAGAAAAACTCTTGCTGTCACTAGCAGCCCTGAACAAATGATTAGATCTAAAAGCTCCTGCAGAAAGAACTCCATCAGATAAAGCGTTTCTTTTCCAATCAGTTTTCCTTGTCAGTCTCGAACTAAGATTCCATAATGATGGTATCTTTCTTTTCCAGATGAGCTTCCTGTTATTTGCAGTAGCAGGTCTCACGTTTCCAAGTACAGTCCTTGTATAAGCAACAGATTCAATTTCATTTTCATATTGCAGATACAAAGATATTTCATAGTCATTAGTAATATTTCTTTGCTGGTTTATAAATTCTGGTGAACTTATATAAGCAATCTGAGAAGCGTAATCCCTACGATGAGCACGAGTCCAGTAAAAATAACTCATGGTTGTATTTGGATCTTCGACTTCGCCGTTTGAAGCATATCCGTGTAAATCCGAATACACACCAAAAACAATTCTTTCATCCTTAACAAGCTTTCTCGTCAGAGTCACATTCATGCTCTTCCAGCCGTTAGCTTGTCCGACAAAAGATGTTTCATAAAAAGAAGCATTAAGACATTGTGTTAACTGCCAGTTAGAATCCGCTGCAAACACAACAGGAATAACCGGTTTATAATCTATGCCATAGTTATAATCCCAATACCATTCAGAAGTTGGAGCGTAATAATAGAAGACTATAGTTACCGTATTTGAATTAGAGTTTTTTGGAACAATTGCTCTACGTCCAAAAATATCTTCTTCATCAACAGTTTCTCCTTCTATATCTGCGTATTCATCTTCATCCTCGTCTATACAAACTTCATACCAGGCAAGAAAAAAATCCGGAGTCCTGTTGTTTCCAACAATAGAGTAACTCATATCAAGAACCACTCACAGTTATCTGCCAGTCTATCTGAAGTGAATCTGCAGAAGTCACATTTACTGCAGGTGTAATCTGCGCATAAGCCAGACATTTAGCAGCACTTGTGTTTCCATTCATAAGTGCAACTTCATTGATTCCGTTTGCGTTCAAATCACCTGCAGCAAAAGATGTTCTGTATAAAACAACGTTCTGTCCGGAAGAGCCAAAAGCAGCCTGAGTTTTAGGGAATGTAGAATCCAGCTTTTTGAAAGAACCTGTCGGAGTATTTACTCCAGTGTTGTTCTTTGGAGTAGAACCGGTCCATCCTGTTCCAACTCTCATATAACCATTTGTAGAATCAACTTTATTCTGAGTCGGATTACTAACAAGCAAATCAGCAATCAAACCATCACCCTGACTTGTGATAGTATTATGATGTTTGAAAATCATCGGACGTTCTTTCATTCGGAGAAGGGAACGCCAGAAGCCGTTCTTAAAATATTTCACATTACCATTACAGTCACGAATAGTAACCGTAACCAATCCACGAACTTTTCCTTTTGAACTAATCATTTGCAAAATCCTCCAATAAGTCCAAACACAAGCGACGTAATAACAACGCCGCCTGTACCACCAATTAAAGCTCCATAAAAGAATTGATTCTTTTTCTTTTCTGCAGCTTCCTTCAACTTTTTGTTTTCCATTTCCAAAGCAAGCTTCTGTTTTTTCAACTGGTCAGCTCTCTCTTTTTCAAAAGCAAGCTCACCACCAGTTTCCAATAAAACAGCCTTAACTGCCTCTTGAGCAGTGCGTTCAATTTCTTCTTTTGCAATTTGCATAACTTCCTCAATCGTCAGCTCGCTGGCATCGCTTTCGGAATCTTTCTTTTCCGTCTGCAATTGCATCGCAGACTGAGCCGTAAGATTCTGCAATAGTCCGAGCATCAGCACGCTCAATACGAGCAATCGCTTCATCACGCTTAGCCGCAGTTTTTTTATTGATTTCATCTGAATCTCCTTCGGTGGTTGAGCCTGTCGAAACCACCTCACGTTCTTTTATAAAGAGAACCGTGAATATAGCAACAAACACAGCTCCCAGCCAAATAAAGATTTTCTTAATCACTTCCCAAAGCTTCGTCATCTGTGTAAGGCCGCTGGCGGCCGGTGTTCTATTGAAAAGCGTTAAAAAAAATGCGCCAGCATTTTTTAGCTTATCCTTCTTCTTTTTCAATTCGATCTCCTCTAAACTTCTGAATCTCTCTTCCTGCAATAACAGTAAGAGCCACAGTCAACCATTCGCCACCGCCAAGCACTCCAAAACAAAGAAGCACTGTCGCAATAACAAAGATTACAAACTTCACGCTAAGTAGCTTTTCAATCAATCTCTGAAATCTAAAACTAATCATCCACGAACTCCTGTGTAAGGCCGCCGGTCAGAGCGGCCGGTGTTCTATAGCAAAGCGTTAAAAAAAATTGCGATACAGCAATTTTTTAGCTTTACCTTTTTCCATTTATTGCATTACGAATCATTTCATATTCATAATCAGCTCCAAACAAATCCACGTTGTCATCACTAGCTTTCTGCAAAGCCTCTCTATCCAAGCCACGAACAATTACCCGATAATCATTTGCCTGATAATAAGGCTTCATATCAGAAAGAGAACGAAGCTCCGAATAAGGTTCTACACAGTTCAGAACAACATCGCGGCCACAGACTCCAGCCACATGACAAACTTCATTTTCCTTGTATAATCTGGAACCAAGTTTTCTGTCATACAAAGTCACAAAGAAAGCCGCCTGAATATCATCCTTCTCGGGATTCTTCTTTGTGAAATACTTTTTGAACAATGCATCCGCAGTAACACGAATAGCACAACCAGTAGCAAGCAAGAGGGCAAGACAAACCGAGCCTGAACAATCAGAACTCAAAAGATTTTCTTTACCACTTTCATATTTCAAAAACTGCATCCTTCCAAGAAAGGAGCGGTAACGTTCCGCTTCAGTCAGTCCTTCCACAATTTCCTTTTCAGCTTCCAGCATCAGTCTCATTCTTAAATTAGAGTTGTCCATATCACATTCCTTTCACAATCAAAGTGATAACCGTAACCGCCACATTAAAGCAGGAAATCACACAGGCAATCACAGCCATGTTTCTTCCGGCTTTTCCGTTGTCAGCCTTGATATGTTCTTCAAGACGACGAGCTGTTGCACAAACATTTGGATTAAACTGGCAGGCCGTGGACCTGTTATCCAGACAATCCATTCTTTTCTCAACGGCAGTCTTAAACTCTTTCATTTCAGCTCTGAATCCAGAAAGCTCAACTTGTAAGCCATTCATAGACTTAACTAACAATTCAATGTTTTCTATAATTTCCTCCTGTGTAAGGCCGCTGGCGGCCGGTGTTCTATAGCAAACCGTTAAAAAAATTGCGAAAGCAATTTTTAGCTTTACCTCCTCATACACGAGTCACCCATATTTCAGAGCTAAACGCATCTTCTTTTTTATATCTAAAAGTGAGCTCATCAATTCTCACTTTCTTAAATCCGCTTTGAGCATTAAGCCGAATATCCATAAAAGCCCCCACACGAGCATGAATCAGAGGAAGATAAGTTGTCAGGTAATAGCCGCCCTTACAGTTGATACAATCATCAAGGAGATCCTTCGCACGACGCAGGCAGAAAGGTTCATCTTCAAACAGATCATCTGACAGATATTTCGAAGTAATGTTTTTTACAATCTGCCCCTTAGCTGCAATCTCGCTATCATCTTTTACAAAAATGCTGTAGTTAGTTTCAGAAATAATTGCCCGACCATAAATCGCAGCCTTATACAAACCAATCAGATTTCCATTTCGAGAAAGCTGCACAATCGCTCTGTCTTTGTAAGTCGTAGTATCGTACTGCATAATTTCAAACGATGGTGTCATCGTCGGGCTTGATCCGGCGACGTTAGGGGAGCTAACTCGGTCAGCGATCTGCATATCACGGATAAATTCTTCTTCACTGGTAATCTCATCCGCATACACAACATTTCTAGTTTTTCCTTCATCATTCTTAGCGGTGTAGATTGCCTGGTAATCATTATCAGAAATAATTTTTCTCGAATCATCCGTAAACGGATAATAAGGCTTCATATCCTCGTCATACCAAACCGGCGCATCAGAGTAGCTCCAGAGCTTCTGGCGTTCAGTCTGTACATAGCGTGCATACTTCAAACGAACATTATTCGCATACTTATCATTGTTATTAAAAAATCTGTAATGAGTAATTTGAGTTTCGTCCAAAGTAAAATCAGAATCTTCACTGTAATCATTTTCTGTATCATAAGGACTTTCTATAAAACTCAGCGTCAAATCCTTACCGCATTCCACAACAGCGTCATAAGCCTTAGCCAGAGCACAAAGCTCCTTCCAGGCAGAATCTGCAACGACAACATAAGGAATGTCAAAAGGCAAAGAGCCACAGTTTATTTCATTAGCCCGGATACCACCACGAGCCGCTATAATATGAACAAGAGATCTCTCCGGCTGCAGTCTGTCACAAACAATAGAGTGAACAATAGTCTGTGCATCAGTCCAGTTACGCTGCAGCTTAGTGTCATCAAGTTTTGTGCTCAAATCAATCAGACGTACTTTGGTAGTCTTATCAAGAAAGCCAGTCTCCTGACTCTGAAATCCGCTGTCATCCACAAACATATGAAAGCGGAAAAATGTATTAGTCCGGTCATCAAAGCAATACCAGATCTGAACTCCAAGGCCAGGAACATATTCCGAGTTCTTTTCTATGTCGTAGATACCTTTCAAAAGAAGCTCGCCGCAGTTCACAATTCCACCAGCTTCTGTTTTATAAGAAGTTGCAACGCATTCAAGAATATCAGAGTCCGGAATATAAACATCGCCGCTACTAAGTTCCAGAACAATACGAACAAAAGGACGTGCATCTGTATTGCAAATCTTATTTTCAACTTCAGGTGGTAACTCGTAAAATCTCATAATACCACCTGTGTGTTTTGTTCACTGTTACGGATATTAAAAACAACAATTCCTGTTACTTCAAACTTCTGGTAACAAAGCACTATGTCAGCGCAGTTGATGTCTGCCATATCATCAAGTGGCTTCAAATCATAAAGGTCTAACCATATTCCTAATCTCTGGTCCAGTGTAATAGAAAGTTTTTCGATTTTATTCTGTGTCGGGTAATGTTCTGTGCTTAATGGAAAGTAGAGTGTAAGCTGATACTTTACTTTTTCATTGAACTTGCCTATAAGCTCAAAACGGTAAACTAGAGGCAGCTTTTTTAAGTCGGCAATTACACTATGACCATCATAATAAAAAGTGCGGCACTCGCTCCAAGGCAAAGAGGATGTAGTAATATCCCAGCCTGTTGTAAAAGAATCATCGTTATCTTTTACATCAAGCCTGAAATAAAGTGGTTCATTATTTTCTGCACGAAGTTCAAAATCTTTTACAGATACATTTTTATAAATCAGCTTTTCACAAACGCGGTCAACAAGAATATCAAATTTATCATTTGAATAAAAAAGCAAAAGAAACAGAGCAAGAATATTATTATATTCAAGTCTCGTAACCACGCAGCCGGTGATTGCCTTGCCGTTTTCAACAAGCTTCTCTCTGCTCCTTAAGCCAATCACTCCAGGCAGAGCGTAGCCTTTAGACGCAGTGCGTACAGTTTCCTCGCTGTAGGGTAATGGATAATATTCGCCGTCTTTTGCTATCGTCAGTGTGCAGTCTCTACCTTGAACTTTCATAGCTCAAGTGTAAGCCCAAAGCCGTGTGCAAAAAGATTCAGATTTCTTAACCTTTTAGGTCATAATATTTTTTTGTCTTTAGAGAATAAGAAACGTATTAACACACTATATGATTAAGTTTAATTTGTAATTCTGAGTAATTAATTTTCAATCAAGAAGTTATTATTTCCATTTCGAATGACAATTATTATCCCAATACTGTTGTCATATCTAATTACTAATATGTTGAAAATTTCAATTTTTTTTTACATTTCAAAGGACCTATGTTGAAATTTTCCATTTTTTTCAACATATACTTCTTCATATGTTGAAAATTTTCATTTTTTTCAACATATCATTTGTATAAATCAGCCTGATTAATAAACAAGTCTACAAGACTCTTATTAATATAATAGTTGCTTGTATTTATCTTTATTTTCTCTGCTAGTCCATTTTCAACGATTGAGTCCAGATATTTAGCAGCAGTAAATCGGCTTACTTCCAAATCGCGTTCAATATACTCAATCTTGGTGTATGGATGTCTGAACAGATTATTCAAAAGCTCATGATTATATTTTGCTCCAAACATTGGTCTAAGTTTCTGTTTGTAATCATCCATGAGTTTTTTGATTTCCTGTACTAGAATTACAGTTTCCTTAGAAGTCTGCTCAATTCCTTTCAGAATAAACAAAATCCAGTTTTCCCAATCCTTATGATTATCAGGAGCATTGTTTCTGATTGCCTGAATCAAAGAGTAATATTCTGCCTTGTTATGGTTGATGTATCGACTCAAATACAAAATCGGCAAATCAAGCAAATCATTTGTTACGAGGAATAATACACTGATAATTCTTCCAGTTCTTCCGTTACCGTCATAAAACGGGTGAATACTCTCAAACTGGTGATGAATAATTGGAAGTTTAATAAGAGGGTCCAGCTCACAGAAGCTTGAATCGTTTATAAACTTTTCAAGGTTTGTCATATAGCTTTCAATTTCTTCTTTTGTCTGTGGTGGAGTATAAACAACTTCATCGTTTCCGTTTTTCAGTTGAGTTCCAGGTAGAGCTCTAAAGCCGGCACGGTTTTCTTCAAGTTCCTGTTGAATCTGCTTTATAACAGCATTTGTTAAAAGCTTGTTTTTACGAACAAGTGCAAAGCCGCTTTGCATTGCCTGTCTGTAACGGAGAACTTCTTTTGCGGCTACACGTTCAACAGTTTTCTTTGTATCGCTGAATTCTACATCTTCTTTATAAAGATCATCCTGTGTAGTTACAATGTTTTCAATTTCAGAGCTGTCTTTAGCTTCCTGAAGAACAAGAGTGTTGAGGAGAATATTTTCATTAGGAATAGTTTTAGCAACACCTTTCAATTCTGCAAGTGCACGGGAGGCAAGAGAAAGTTGTTTTAGGATAGGCTTTGTTTCCAAATCCATATCAAGAGGTAAAAGTGGAATCTTATAATCTTTAGCCATTTTGGAATCTCCTCATGTATTATTATAACGTTTTATCGAGTTTTTTCTATAAAGTTGTACTTGAATATCTTCTAATATTCATTACATACCTGTTACTTCTCACGTGAAATGAGAAAAAATCGTATTTAGTTTTAAAATTTAAATTGCCCTAAATCCTTATATAACAATGATTTAGCTCACTTTTTATAAAAAAAATTATTTTTTGAAAAATCCCAAATTTTGCTATTTTTAAGCAAAAAAAGATACAAAAAAATATAAAACCGTTTACTAAACTGTTTCTACATTAAAACATAATAAAAGCCCCGTAATAAATACCAAAATAATAATTGTTACGAGCGTAACAAGAAATTTCATACTATGAAAAACGTTGTTACACTCGTAACACTACCGTAACAAGAAATTTCAGATTTATAAAATATCCTTTTATACTTTTACAAGTATTTTTATATATGCCTTTATTTCAAAAAATATCAAAAAAGTATCATATCTTTATATATAGAAGATCTCCTATAAAAGATTTTTTCTTTTTATTAAATGTCCATTGTGTGTTTTTTCTTTTTTTCGTGGGGATCAAAGAATTAATATACAATGGATTCTTTTTTTAGGTGTAATAAATGTTAATAACCGTTAATGAATATGCAGAATTAAAAAAACTCCCAATCTCAAAAATATATTATCATTTAAGAATGGGAATGGGAAAAATAGAAGCGTTTAAGATTGGTAGTTTATGGAGAATATTAATATAAAAAATCTAAGCCCCGAAATATATAATTTTCTAAAAAAAGAAATACCTGTAATTTGTGATAAAGACGACATTAAAAAAGTTTTAAAAATATCAGATAGAACAATATACAGATTATTTAAACAACTAAGAAAAAAAGGACTTTTAATAAAAGAAGATAATCACCTACAAATACTTAGAAAAGATTTAATAGAATTATTAGACAATTTACAAGATGAAAAAATAGAAAGATAAAAATAAAAAACTTGTTTTAATTGTTGTTTCATGGTATTCTAAAAATACCTAAAAACCAAGTGGCAAGCCGTGAGCCATTACAAAAAGAACGGTTTAAATAATATAAAACGCTTTTTAAAACTTTAGATTTTTAAAAGCATTCCGACTATTGAAATAATAGGGTTTAAACTGTCCTGGATTCCGTGAGGGCTGGGGCGTCGCTTGGTTGACGTGGTAGCAGTTTAAACCCTTTTTTATTTTAAATTGCTTATTTTACCAAACTAATCAAGGAGTATTCAAAAATGGATACAAAAAAACAAATTTTTGCAAATGCAAAAGATAACATTTTATTTTTAAGTGGTAATGTTGAAAAATTGCAAGCAATAACAACATTATTATTATGTGACGTAACCGTTAAGAATAATAAAACTTTAGTTGGTGCATTGTCTACAATCCT
The DNA here is from genome assembly GCA_016293915.1 of Treponema sp. Lineage (GTDB taxonomy): Bacteria > Spirochaetota > Spirochaetia > Treponematales > Treponemataceae > Treponema_D. The sequence continues at coordinate 24,607 of JAEDCY010000033.1, forward strand.
TTTATTATTGCAAGAAAGCGAATCTCAAATTCAAAAAGTAGACGATTTTTTTAATATGACAGAAAAGGCGGTAGATAATGAATAAATATTTAAATTTAATACCGGCCGACACTATCAAATATCTTCAGGTTAGAAACATAAATAATTTATCCAGTAATAATATAAAATATGGCGATATTTTAATTTACAAAGACATTAAAAATAATCTGCCTTTTATTGACGGTATATATATTTTAAAATGTAATGGTAAATTAACACCATATAATATTTTTTGTGAACGAATAAATAAAGAATATTATGTAATAATTGACGGAGAAAAAATAATAATTGAAAAAAATAATATTATCGGCTTCGTTGTTGGTATGTGCAGAATGATTTAATTTTATGCCCCGTAATTTTACGGGGCTTTATTACATAAAAAATACATTTAAAAAAAAGTGCATAACTATAAAAAAGAAACGACTATATTTATTTTTTTTTGTTATTAATGTTGCAAAATTTTTAAACGTAACCAAAAAATTAAGAGTGTGCATTTTTTGGTTACGTTCGTAACCAAAAAAATACAAATATGTAAAATTTGATTAACTAGTTAATCATAAAAATACAATATATAAAAATATGGTGAACTAGTTCACCATAAAAATACAATATATAAAAATATGGTGAACTAGTTCACTATAAAAATACAATATATAAAAATATGGTTTACAAGTAAACCATAAAAATACAATATGTAAAAATATGGTTTACTTTAAAAAAAATGAAACAATTAAAACGGGGGATAAAATGCAATATAAAAGCAAAAATAAAATTTCTATAATGTTAGTTGAAAACCCATAAAAAGAAGTTATAAAAGAAATAATTAAAAATCAAAATTTAAGTTATAGAAAAATAGCAGATATATTGAATATCTCTTTAAAAAAAGTATTTAGATTAATAAAAACAAATAGATATGCTGGAGCTTTTGAACTTATGGAAAAACTTGCAGATTGTGATTTTAAAAATATGCCGTTTTAACGCTTGTTTTAACTAAGTATGATAAATAACACTAATTTTATAAAATAATGCGTTAAAACCATTTAAATTTCGTTTAATTGACCATTTTTATTTATAACCTAGCAATTCAAAAAATATAAAAAATTATCTGACTATATTCGAGTGTGTTTTTGAGTGTTTTTGTATGATTTTTATATATCATAGGAGATTAAAGGAAATGGTAAAAAAACAAGTAATTTTGGCAAAAGTTGGAAGTTTTGGAAGTGCTGAAAATGTTCAAAATATCACTATTCAAAATTTACAACAGATTGAAAAAAACTTTAAAGGAAATGTTCCTATAACTTTAGATTTACAAGGACACCCAAAAAAAGAAGTTTTAAATTATCCTAAATTTGGGGAAGTATCTAATATTTGGATAGAAAATAATATTCTTTATGGGTTGTTAGATTTACAACCTGTTTTAGCAAATGCAATAGATAACGGCTTCTATAATTCGTGGTCAATCGGTGCAAAGTTAAATGCAAACAATGAATTTTATTTACACCATTTAGCACTACTCGGAGAAATGCCCCCTGCAATAAAAGAAGTAAGGGAAACAATTTTAAAAGAGTTAGAAATTCCACAAAATGAATTAAATCTTGCTGATTTTGAAAATGATATTATATTTAATTTTTCCAATTCTATAACAGAAAAAGAAAATTTCTACTTTAACAAATGTAAAGAAATTGAAAGAAAAGAATTAGAAAATTCTTTAATTGGTAAAGTGCCAAGTGTCTATATAAATAGAGTTTTAAACCTTGCTGATAATGTAAAATGTGAATTAATGCTTGCAGATGAAAACGGAAATAATCGCCCCGTAAGTATTTATAAAGAATTATCTGATATTTTTAAAACTTGCAAAAATCTTGTAGAATTTGGGGAAAGTCCACTTTTTAATGAAAATAAAAATATAAATAATATTTCCGTTGGAAATAAAAATATAATAAATAAAGCATAAGGAGATTTTAAAATTATGAATGGAAATTTAGGGAAAATGGAATTAACGGAAGAAAATATTTTTACGGCTGAATTACCTTTTTTAAGTAAAACTGTAAAAGTAAAAACTGGGATAAAATATCCTTGTGGGGCTGTTGTTATCTATGATGAAACAGACCAAGCGTTTAAACCTTGTGATATGAAAACAAGTACGGGGCTTGTTTGTGTTGTTTCAAGAGAAATTCAAGAAGATGAAAACTATGGATTTTGTGCAGTTTTTGGGGCTGTAAAAAAAGAAAGATTAGTTAAGGCTGATGATGAAGCAACTTTTACAAAGTGGATAAATTACACTGATGAAGATTTAATTTATTTACTAAAAAATTCTAAAATAATGTAAGGAGATTTAAAACTATGCAAATAAATACAAATGGATTAAAAAAATTCTTTTCAGTAGATGAAAATTTAAAAAGATTAGAGAACGCTCCAATTATTAAAAGTCCTATTATGGATTTAATTTATCCCGAAGAAAAAAGGGAATTATACTCAAGCCCAATTGTAAAAAAATCAGATTTACCAGCAGCAATAAAAAATGCTCCTGTTATTGTTCGTGGTGATAGTGCATACGAATTACCAAGTATTAAAACAACAATTAACGGATATGAGCCATTTCCTATTGAATTATCAAAAAGAATTCTTGCTAGTGAATTAAGCGACTTAATAACAAATAAAGCCCTTGAAAGTATGCAGGAAGATACGACTAGTATTAATTCAATTTATAATAATCAATGGGAAAGAATGCGAAAAACAGTACACGCAACTACAGAGGCATTGTGTGTACAATCATTAAAAGGTAAAATCTCATACCCAATAAAAGAAACATCTGATTTATACGAAGTATCTTTTGGAACTCCTAAAACAATAAAAACTACAGTAAATTTAAATTCCGCAGCTATCGGGGATATTTTAGATTTATGTTATAATTTAGTAGATGCTGTTAGTGTAAATGGATATGGTCAAAATGTTGTTTTAATGGCTGGTAAAAACATTTTTAAACATATTGTGAAATTAATTTCAAGTATGGGAAGTAATCCACTAGGAATAACAATTTTAGACGGTGCTATTATTTTTCCAGCATTCAAAATTGTACGAATTGGAAGTAGTTATTATGATTATAATACTAAACAATATGTACAATCTATTGACGATAATAAAATTTGTGCTGTTGCTGTTGATAGTCCTTTTTGGCTTCCATATTGTTCTATAGATGATATTGAAGCAGGGTTAAAACCTATGCCATTTTTCACAACATATCAAGTTAACAAAAATCCATCTTCAGTAGATATATTTGGAAAGTCAAAACCTTTCCCTGTACCTGTAGTAGATTGTATTGCCTGGACAGAAGAATTAATTTAATTGTGTTTTTTTACGGGACAAATTCTTGCCCCGTAAATGTCCCTTTAAATAATCTAAAATTGAAAGGTGGAAAAATGGGAAGATTGGCAAAAATTAGTTTTTATAAATTAGAAAACAGAATTCTAAAAATGTATTTTTTAGAAAAAAAAACACTTGAAGAAATATCAATAGATTTAAAAAGTAATAAATACTATATATCTACAGAAGCCGTTAGAAGATTTATTTTTAATATTGAAAATCTATTAAAAAGATATACAGAAGCAGAAAATGTTAAAAGATATGGATTATTAGAACATAAATATATACTAGATATTGATTTATTAAAAAAAATCTATTAAACACGTTAAAACTCATTTGCACGTAATAACAAAAAAAAACAACGAAAAACAAGGTAATTTTAAAATACGGTAAATTATTCTACCGTATTTTTTTTTGTTTCAAAATATCAAAAAACGTTAAAATATACCTAAATTCTCAAACTAAATACGATTTTTTCTAATTTCACGTGAGTTGTTACAATACCCTCAAATATAGAAAATTTCTTTTCATTTTAGAAACTTCAAAAAAGTATTTTGTATCTTCGCCGTAAATCATTTTAATTACGGCTTCTGTATATCTCCAGAATGTTATCTGTTCATCTTCTGTATTTGATGGCAGCTTTATTTCAAGACTTATTGTGTAAATTGTATTTTCAATAATCCTGTCTTTCTCAGAATACTCAGTTTCTTCCATATTAAAAATGAATGAAGGTGTCTTAATACAGTTCTCTGAGAGACTTGTATTTTCAAACGGTTTTAAAATAATCCCATCATTATGCTCCTTATTGATTTTCTCAATATATTCAGGAAGCTTTTGAATTAAGAGATATTCCAGTTCTTTATAAACAGGCTCAAAACTTTTCATAAACATTTTCTTCTATATAAATTGATTACAGACTGAATATCCTGTGGTAATTCAAATCCTGTTTCATCATCAAGATTTGTCTGCTTAATAAAGTCTTTCTTTTTTAGAAGGAA
>JAEDCY010000073.1 GCA_016293915.1 Treponema sp.
ATAGAATTTAAGCAAAGCTGGCAGGATGAATACCTCAAATGGATTTGTGCTTTTGCTAATACAAAAGGCGGAATCCTTTACATTGGTGTAAATGACAAAGGAACTGTAACAGGTGTTCAAGATTTTCATAAATTAAGTGAAACAATTCCTCTTAAGATTACACAGAGCATGGGCCTTTTGTGTGATGTTTCTGTTGCTGATGATTCTGACAATAATTTAAAATATCTGGTTATCAAAGTTAATAAGTATGAAAATCCAGTAAGTTATCATGGAAAATACTACAAAAGAGTTGGTTCAACTACTCAGGAAGTCACCGGTTTTGAACTGAATGATTTGATTCTTAATGCTTATGGTCTTTCATGGGATGCTGTTTCAATACCCGATGTTTCTGTAAAAGATTTAGATGAACGAGCATTTAAGGTATTTAAGACATGGGCTATAAGAACTAACCGCTTTAAGGAAGAAGAACTCGAAATATCAAATGAAGCTCTTTTACAAAATCTCAGGGCCTTTGACAAAGAACGGCTTACACGTGCTGCTGTTATGGCTTTTCATCCGGATCCAGAAAAATGGGTAATAGGCGCTTATACAAAAATCGGTTATTTTGCAAATGATGCCGACATTCTTTTCCAGGATGAAATTCACGGTTCTCTTATGACACAGGTTGAAGATGCCCTTGATATTATCTACACAAAATATATGAAAGCCCTTATTTCATATCCAGATGAGATTCATAGAGCAGAAACTTACTTCTTCCCTCGTGGAGCATTTCGAGAACTCTTGCTGAATGCACTTATTCATAAGGATTACACAAAGCCATATCCTATTCAGATTTTGATTTATAAGGACAAAATTGATATCTGGAATATTGGAGAAATGCCGGAAACCGTAAAGATTGAAGATCTTTACAAATTACATCATTCTGCTCCAAGAAATCCAAAGATTGCAGATATTTTCTTTAAATGTGGATTTATTGAATCCCGGGGTCGCGGATATTTCAAAATTAAAACTATCTGTGAAGAACAAAATGCAACTCTACCCGAACCAAAGGTTGTAAGTGGCGGCTTTTCTGCTATTTGCAACGCCTCAGAAGCATATAAAAAACTTGCAGCAGAATATGGCATTGACGGATTTGCTGAAAGTGCACAGAAAGTTCCTAGTAATTGCCCAGAAGTTGCCCAGATGTTGCAAAGAAAACCTTTGAAGCAATTTGTAATAATCCAAAGAGTTCTATTTCAGAATTATCAAATGAAACAGGACTTTCTGAAAGAACAATAAAAAATCATCTTAAACTTCTGAAGGAATCAAATATGATAGAACGTGTCGGCAGCGACAGAAATGGGTACTGGAAAATTATACAATTAAAATAGCATAAAAAAAAGGTTGTTCCATATTTTGAAGTGCCCCCCCTAAAGTTGGACAAATAAAGTTCAATTTTGGAGGTGCATTTTTTATGTCTAAATATTCGGACGAGTTCAAGATAAAAGTTGTAAATGCATATTTATCAAATGAAGGCGGAACAGAATTTCTTGCAAAGAAATACAATGTATCAAGAGGCTGTATTAGGCAATGGTCTGCGCAATACAAAGCGACAGGAAAAATAACACAACCAACGCGAAATTTTAGCGAAGAATTTAAACTAAAAGTGCTAAACTATCAGCAAGAGCATCGTCTTTCTGATTCACAGACTTCATTGATTTTTGGTATTACAAATATTGGAACTATCTGTGCATGGCGAAAGAAATATATTACCGGTGGTACAGAAGCTCTGTTCAAGAAACAAGGCAGGCAATCAAAAATACCAAAGAAAAGTTTAATACCAAACAAACCAAGAGAAGAATGGACAAAAGACGAAGAACTGGCTTATCTTCGTATGGAGAATGAATTCCTAAAAAAATATCTGGCCTTAGTTCAGAGAGACGACAAAAAGAAACAGCAGCATAGAAAAGACAGAAAACTGTCGAAGCTGTCAGAGAACTAAGGTCACAATTCAATGTTTCAGATTTAATTAAACTTACAGGTTTGCCAAGAAGCTCATTTTATTACTCAGAAACGCATCCAAAACAGGATAAACACATGGAAGAAAGAGAGCTTGTCCAGCAGATATATCATGAAAATAAAGGACGTTATGGCTACAGAAGGATTACTTTGGAGTTTAGGAACAGAGGTTGGACAACTAATCACAAAGTAATTCAGAAACTGATGCATGAAGAACAAATTGTATGTAAAGTTCGCCAGTATAGATACAATTCCTATAAAGAGCAGATAGGCAAAGTTGCTCCAAATCTTCTTGAAAGGGATTTCAGCACAACAGGCCCCAATGAAAAATGGGTTACTGATGTTACACAGTTCAATCTATTTGGAACAAAGCTTTATCTGTCTCCGATTTTGGATTTACATAATCAGTCATTAGTCAGCTGGAATCTTTCTGAATGCCCGAACTATGCTCAGACAGTTGATATGCTTGAAAAGGCATTTGTTAAAATTCCTGATGGAACCAATCTGATTCTTCATTCTGACCAAGGCTGGCAGTATCAGATGTATGATTATCAGAGACGTCTGAAAGAAAAAGGAATTAGGCAGAGTATGTCACGAAAAGGTAGCTGTCTTGATAATTCGGTGATGGAGAATTTCTTTGGATTGCTTAAATCTGAACTTTTATATGTCGTGATGTTATTTTTCTCAGCGATTTGTTTTACTTCGCTGACAGTGTGGGGGCTGACATGTCGACTGGAACAGATTTGTCTTCGTGACATGCCACTTTCAATTAGCTCAAGAATGAGCTTCGGATTGATTTTGGCCATAAGCAGGCCTCCTTAAAATAAGATTTGAACTTTTATCAAGTTCATAAAAATCTTACTTAAGGTGTTATATTTTAGAAATATTTAATTGGTACTCTTATTGATATTGGTGGTGCTCAGATGAATATTGATGGTTCATTTTCTGTGAAATAATCAAGAATTGCAGAACCTTGTGCGTAAGAGTGATAAAAAAGATATAATTTGGCAGGGAGATAAAAGTGTGTGGGGAAATCATGCGCCAATACTCTTTCCTTTTGTGGCAAGATGCCTTGGCGGCTACTTTATGATAGACGGAAAGAAGTGTGAATACAGCCGCAATCATGGTTTTGCACGCGACCTTGAATGGAAGTGCACTGCACAGAACTCCGACAGTGCCACCTTCGAGCTTACACAGAGCGACGAAACACTTTACCGTACCGGTTTCCATATTCATTCATTTTGAAAACAGAATATAAATTTAAAGAAAATGGTCTAGACTGGAAGATTATTGTAAAAAATACAGACACAAAAGCCTTTAAATTCAGCACAGGAACCCATGCCGCTTTCAGTCTCAATGGCAGTCCGGCAGAAAACTTTGTAATCGAATTAAAGAAAGAACCATTAACAGCCGTAGTCTGCACTCCAGAATGCTATCTTCAGGCAGATAAGGAAGGAAAAGCCCCTCTTACAAAAATCTATGGAGAAAAAGAAGCCGGAATCATTCCTGTTACCAATTCAGGTTTTGGCAACGGACATCTTTTTACAAATATAACATCAGATTGGGTAGGCTTAAGAAATCTTAAAGATAATTCACTCATTAAAATTCAGACAAAATGCTTCCCATATTGCATGATCTGGCAGAATACTTCTGATACACCACAATTCGTATGCCTCGAACCATGGCAGGGCCTTACAGATGCAGAAAATACAGACCATAACTGGGATAACAAAGTTGGTTTGAGTGATTTAGCAGCAGGCAAAGAATTCAGATGCGAGCAGAATATTTGGGTGGAATAGGCAGAACGTTACTTTATAGACTAGTGAACTTTTCTATAGTATAATAGATTCAATAGGAGGTTTGGAGAATGATTAATGTATTTATTGATGAATTTACACCATGCCTCAAAGATACTAAAACAGGAGAACTTATACAAACAGAAGTTCTCCGTGTTAGCCGTAAATCATTCTTGAAAAAATATAACGAAAAGAATGGTTGGTATATCAATTGGGATGACCTTCTTGATGATAATGAAGTTTATGCATTAGTTGTTGAAGGATCAGTAGACATTCAAGGCCTTGTCGCACTTCATAAAGATGATAATGCAAAAGCCATATATGTAACATGGATGTGTTCAAGTCCAGAAAATAATCCTAAAATAACAGATAATGTAAAATATAAAGGTGTTGGCGGACATTTATTTGCAATTGCAGCAAATAAATCTATAGAATGTGGATATGATGGAATGATGTATGGCTTTGCCGCTGATGAAGCTCTTCTTAAACATTATATGGAAGTCTTTAAAGCTGAATTTATCGGCATACAACATCCTTTTCACTTCATGATTGATGAAGAACAAGCAAAAAAAATAACGGAGGTTTACACTTATGAATGGACTGATGACAAGATATAAGGAAAGCCTTGCAAAAACTCCAAAACCTATTCCTTATAGCGAAATAAAAGGAAGAATGGATTACCGTGGACTTTTAGCCTATGCAAAGTCTAAAGGGAAAAAAATTTCAGAACTCACCCAGGCAGAAAAAAAACAATTCTACTCTGAATAATTTATAATAAATTACGCATTCACTTTAAGCTGTACAAAAATCGGAATGCCGTGATTCTGGCAGCTAGAAAAAAGAATCCTCTCCGCTGGTCAACTGAAAGAACTTTGTCATATACGGCTTTAGAGTTTGAAGTTCTAAACGAGGATAAAAAATCTGCATAATGATAATTTTTATGCGACATCTATGTTGACATTTTCCGCCCCCGGGCAGTAAACTTGATTCTTTAATATTTCCTTACATCCACAGTTTTGAATACAGTTTCTAGAGAAGCTTCAACAATTTTGAACAGTCATAATTCAAATTTCAATAAATGACATCTTCGCTTAATAGACTCAAATTGTTAAATTCTCTTTTTATAGAATCAGTCTGATTTATTACTATTCACTGTGTTATTTACAGTAGCACCATTATTAGGTAGTACTTCTCCTTTGTCAGAGATAATAAATTTTGACACATCTACTTTTGGTGTTGTAAAACCATTTCCTGCATTAAGAGATTTAATTAATGATTCATTTAAGGAATCACCAACAAAACTAAAATTTTGCTCCTCACTTTCCATGTTTTAATTCTCCTTTGTTTAATTCAATTAAATCAACATCATCCAAGTTTATAAGTAGCTTTGATGCAAATAATTTAACAATTTCCTTTTCTTCAATAATATATGGATCTGATAAAATAATATGATTATCTTTTTCTTGATCTATTGCCCCCTCTAAAATTCCTAAATAGCGTTTTCCATTTTTCATAGAAACTATAATAGTTCCATTAATGCCTTCAAAAAAAAATCTGATTTTAACTCTTTCAAAATAGTCTCTTCTTGTTAACAAATGAATTAAATTAGATATTAATATATTTTTTCGGACCAATGAATAAATTATTGCAAGGAAGAAACTATATAAACAAACAAGCAAAAGTAATTTGATTATTATTTGGCGATTTTGAATTAGGTATTCTTTAGCAATTTCATTGTTCTTAAATTTGAAAAGAATAAAAACATTTATTATAGCCTCTTTCTGTTCATTAAAAGGCTGATGCTTTATCAATAAAAATACACCCCAAATAACAAGACTGGCAATTAGTCCTTGTATTGTTTTCTCAAACTGACTTTTCTCGCATTTTAACAAGAAATAATCTTTTGTATGAATAAATATATAACCAGGTATAAAAAAGGCGATAATAAATATTGTGTTTAAGGATACAATTTCCATTGGTGACTCCTATGAAATCCGATATTTAAGGATGCAACCATATAATACCAAACTATCTCTTTCAAACTACAAAGTCAACTCTTATTCCTATTCTAAACCATACTTTGGAATCCTAAACTTATCTCCAGAAGGAGCCCTATCTTTTATAATTGATAAATATAAATCTTGAAAATAACTTGTTTTTTCCTCATTAAACGTTATTTCAAATTTAGAATCAGGAAGAGCTTTGATACAAGGCCTAGGAACAAATTGTTTTGGCTCATAAACAATATCACATGTAACATTTAAGCAATCTAAAGATAGTTTTGTTTGAATATTATGTTTATTGAAAGGTATCCGTCAATTCTAGCCTAAATTATTCTACCCATTCACCGCGCATTTTAA
>JAEDCY010000074.1 GCA_016293915.1 Treponema sp.
ACCGGAACTCTCAATAAGATTTTCCACCCTGCAATACAAAAAACAGGAAGATATGATTAACATGCCTTTGTATCTTGCCTGCAGGATAAAAAAAGAAATTAAATAGAAGATTCTTTATCTGGGGGCTGCCCCTCCGCTCAGTCATTCAACCAGAACTACAGACCAGACCGGCATAACGCGGCCGAACATGTAGATTCCGCCGATTGTTCTTACGGCTGCAAGGACACTGGTTGTTCCCACAGCCTGGCGTAATGAATCTCCATTTACAACATAAATGCTGTAAAAAACATAAGCATGAACGGTAATTACAACTGTGATGAAAGCAAAGACCATTCTCTGAAACTGATTTCTTGGCATAGAAATCTCCCGTGAAAAAGAATTCTTAATGTGCCGTAATCAGATTTACTCGAAGTGCTACTTCAACACATGTGTCGTTTGCATTAAGTTTTGTAAGTATAGCAAAAAATCGGGAAAATAAAAAGTAAATGTTATCAAGTGATGTTAGAAAAAAACTGACATCTTATGATGATTGTTCTGACCCCATATCTTTCCCTCGAATTTTTATAATGATATGTCCAATCTTAATTTTTCTGAGGTTGGGGCATTTTTCCAGACAATAACTTACTTGCGTTTCAATGGAATTAATTATTAGAACCTCTAGTTTAGAAAGTTTTTCGAACGCTGTTTTAGTAACACGTGTTATGGGCCTTCCATCAAAACTTGTCGGAATTTCTAATTTCTTGATATTAGTTTGCTTTATACCAGTTATAACCAGACGCTTAGTATTCTGAACTGGTTCAAATTTAAAAATATTATGGTAAGGAACAGAAATATTTAGGGTTCCATTTTTCATGGCTTCTTTCATTTTTTTTGCAGCTATTTTCAGCCTATTTTTTTCTGCCTTTCCAAATACAGCATCAACCACAGGATATCCGTCTTCATAATAATATGATACTAATGTTATTTCATCGTTTAAAAGCTCTTTGAGTACTTCAGAATCATCTTCATAACATTCGTCATAAATGTTACAGGTATAAGAATTATCATCAATATCTTTCCATACTATTATTTCTACATTCGATTGAATTCTGACAGAACTCCACAATAAATCACAGGCTTCTTTTACGGTCATTGTTTTTCCGAGAGAGGCTTCTTTTTCTGAAGTAATTTTTTCATAAACGGTCATAGTAAAATCTCCTTTTGATAAAATTATAAATATCAGCTTAAAATCAGTTTCATTTACACAGCAAATCCCATTCGTCTGTCTGCTCCCGCTGTTGCATCAAGCTTTTCTACCTTGCACATTTCTATAATCTCGGTGAAGGCAGGGCGTTTGCCGGAGATGATTTCTTTCATTTCGGCCTTGCGCACGATGTTGTCGATTTCGCCGCCGGAGAAGTTGTAAGTTTTTGCTAAATGCTGAGCCTTTTCGGTTGTGAGCCATGGCAGTTTGTTTTTCCAGATTGCCTTTTTTGCTTCGACAGTTGGATTTTCAAATTGAATTTTAAAGAGGAAGCGGCGTTCAAAAGCCGGGTCAAGGTTGTCAGTTAAGTTAGTTGTGGCTATCAGAATGCCTTCCAGATTTTCCATCTCCTCAAGAATAATGTTTTGGATTGAGTTTTCTGTCTGAGCTGTATTTGAATAAGAGATATCTTTTCGTTTACTAAAAACGGCATCACATTCATTAAAAAGTAGAATCGGAGTGCGTCCACATTTCAGTTTTTTCATTTTATTGCAGAGCTCTTTATAATCTGTAAACACCTCTTTTATTTTCTTTTCGCTCTCACCAAACCAGGCACTTTTTGTTGCTGAAATATCTACCTGCATAATTGAGCGACCTGTCTTTTTTGCAAGCTGATAAACTGTTTCAGTTTTACCACAGCCTGGAGCCCCGTGAAGAAGGACTGCAATTCCGCAGGGAAGACCTTTTTCTGTAAGCTTCTTTTGAATCCGGCAGAATTTTGACTGGGTCAAAGATTGTGTTAGGTCATCAATCTGCTTTTGATTTTCATCACTGTAGAAAAGTTTTTTTGCACGGATATCCTGAGGCTTTTTGAGTTTTTTATCATCAATCTTTGCTGAATAAAGCTCATAATCGTCGTCTAGAAAGAATTTCTTGCCGTCTTCTGTAAGAGTAATTTTTGAATCAATCATATTTCCTTTTTCCGTAAATTCGACAAGCCCATTTACCATAAGAATGTGCTTTTCATCAAAAAATTGTCTGGCAATTCTAAAGCGTTCTGAGTCTTCATAAATATCATCAATAGTTGTGCAAAGGCAGGACGGCATTCCACTCAGGCTGTCATTACAAATATCATAAAACATAAAACGGGTTCTGCTGTCATTAATCAATTTTTTACTGCGGATTACAAAAGGAATTGTTTCGTTGCTTTCTTCATAATCACTAAGCTGACATACAAGGTCGTCAACTGTGTTATCTGTATACTTGTTGTTTTCATAAAGATTTGCAACCTTTGCAACAAAATCCAGATATGAAGTTTCTTTTCTCATATTGTGGTTAATTGCTTCATTATTCAAAATCCTTTTAATTAATTCCTTTGTAACTGAGAAAGTTGATTTAGAATCTGTAAAGTCAAGCAAGCCCTTTTGTCTGAGTGTGACAAAATCAGAATACATTGCGGCAACTTTCAAGACGTTTACTGAAAGAAAATCTGCATATTCGCTCGGGAAAATCTGATTGTTATCGCGAAAGTGCTGATAAACTGCGAAGCATAAAATCCAGGTTTGATTTTCTGTTGTATTGAAATATTCATTAAGGCGAAGAATAGTTGTCTGGTAGAGTGTAGTGCGTTTCGGACTAAGCCCGCTTTCTACAATTGAGTCACAGATTGTCTTGATGTTTGATAAAACATTCCATTTTGTTTTTGCTGGCATAGGCAATGTCTGTGCTGTCTTCTTTGTGATTGAATTATTCATGTTGATTCTCCTTCCGCATTCTGGCGGTTCCTGGAATTATAAAATGTGTTTTTTTGGCCGATGTGACCCTGCTTAAATTATAGGGCCATGTGGGAAAATAACTTGCACCCAGCTTTTATCGCCATTTAAATCCGTAGTCTGTAAAAAGACTTACGACTTCATCAAAGCAAAGGTTATCCGGAATCTCTTTCCATTTTTCAATAGCTTTTTCCATCAGCTGATTATCAGCCAAATGAAAAACAATCGTATCAATGCCCAAAACATCTGCAACATAAATCTGCGAAAGATAAATCAGTTCCTTGTTGTTACGGAAATTTCCGCAGCCCCAGTTTCCTGTGTGGATTTCTGTAAGTTGAACCTTGTCTTTTATACCGCGTCTTTTGATTCCGCCAAAGCCCGCAAAAAGCGTGAGCAGCAGGAAGATAATTTCCTTTTTCTTATAAAGGCCATCGCCACCGTAAGGAGCCATCATTGAAATTACGTTGTTGGTTTTATCCCAGGTAATCATTTTAACCTGTCCATTACAAATACTTACCCATTGGGGAACTCCTTCAAAGAGAATTGGAGTAAGAATAGTGACCGATCCATTATTGTGAAGAAGAGAAGAGTCTGTGATTCCGCTCTGGTCAAGAAAAAGACTTGCCTTATGGAGAAGGGGCATTACCATTACCATTGCAGTTTCCTGACTACGTGCTTCGCTTCCCCATTCAGTAAAGGCTTTTTCTGATGCAAAATTCACCTGCCAGATTTTTGTGCCTGAAGAAGTTTTTCCAATTGGGCTTTCCAGTTCTGCCATTCCGTAATCATAGCCATGCTCGCAAAAAGAAAGCTTTACTCCGTGTTTTTGCAGATATTGTCTTCTGGTATCAGCAGATTCTGGAAAAAAGTATTTTGAAATTCTGACAAGCCCATGTTGGGCTTTATGATAATACTTTGCTTCTTCATAAATTTCTTTTTTCTTTTGATTTTCAAACTCTTCATCAGGGAAAAGTTTTTCGTCCATCAGCTGCTGTACTCTTACCGAGGTGAATACCATTTCTTTTGATAGTTTTAGAGCTAAGTTATTCATAAGACAAAAAATAACTCCTAAAATTCAAATCGTCAACTATGTCCGTACATATGACTAGGGGATTAATCTCACTTTTTAGAGTCCCCTAACTTGCCAGATTTCAGATTCAGTTTTATCTTTGCTTTTGCCGGCAAAAAAAATAACATTTTGAGGTGGTTGAGCTTATGGTAACCGCCAATAGGAGTGAAAGTGAGAACAATAAGAGATGTAATGAACATGGATGTAAGGGACCTGGAATTTTCTGTGCGCTGCAGTAACTGTATGGCGCGCATGAATATCAAAAAACTTTCCGAGCTGACCGCAATGTCAAAAGACGACATTTCCAAAATACGCAACATCGGAAAAAAATCAATTGAAGAAATTGATGGTAAGCTTGCCGAAATTGGACTCTGGTGGCATATGACCGACCGTGACTGGGCAAACTGGGGGCTGGCACATATTGAGTGGATTAAGACGCATTAAGGGAGTCATAAAATAGCAGTAATTCTTTCTTATATATCTAAATGACACAATTTTATTGACAACGCCGTTCGGCTATATTATAATCTAAAATAGAAAATAAAGCCGAACGACTATATTTATCCACGCAAATAAAGATTTTAGCCGTTCGACTAAATGGAGGCTCTCAATGCAGGTAAATGATTCCATTTCTTTAGGTCAAGTAATTCGAAATCGCCGTAAGGAATTAGCCTACACACAGAAATATATTTCAGAGATAACAGGGTTTAGTATGAGTTTTCTTTCTGATCTTGAGAATGGAAAAGCAACTTGTGAAATCGGAAAAACTTTGCATCTTATGAATCTTCTGGGACTGAATATAAACGTAGAGGCGAGGGGATAAATGGCTGGAATTAATCTTAAAGTTCAAATAGAAATAAACGGGCAGTTTGTTCAAGCAGGTCATATTACAGGCAGTTCATTTAGAGACGCAGCTTTTTCATATGATGAGTCATATATCACATCTTCTGCTGCACGTGCAATTTCATTAAGTCTTCCTCTTTCAAAAAAAGACTTTGATACAGACGCTACCAAAAGTTTTTTTGACGGACTTTTACCAGAAGGCTTTACCCGTCAGTGTGTTGCAGACAGTATTCACGCTTCTTCAGATGATTATATTTCTATTCTTCGGCAACTTGGGAGTGAATGTCTTGGGGCTATCCAAATTATAGATGAAGAAAAACCTTCCATAAAAAATGGCTATATCCCTCTGACTATTGAAGAAATCAAAGAACTTGCAAAAGAGGGGGCAAGCAAATCTGCTGAAATAGTTGTTAAAAGTCACCTTTCTCTGACAGGAGCCTCTGGAAAAGTCGGATTATATTATGATAATTCTGGCAAATGGTATAAACCACAAGGACTAGCTCCAAGTACTCACATTGTAAAGCAAAGCCATGTCCGTTATAAAAATATCGTATTAAATGAACAGCTTTGTCTGTTGGCAGCTCAGAAATTGGGAATAGAGATTCCTGAAAGTTTTATTCTACAAGCGCAGGTAGGAAAGGGAAATGATGAAGACGTCCTCTTTGCCACCAGACGTTTTGATCGAAATTTTGACAAGGATTCACGTATAATTGATGGATTAAAAACTCCATATCGTCTGCATCAAGAAGATTTTGCGCAAGCTTTAGGTATTAAATCTGCTGATAAATACGAAAAAGCAGGTCAAGGCTACTTAAAAAGAATGTTTGATCTTTTGCAGAAGTACTCATCAAACCCAATTGAAGATTCTTTAAACCTCTGGAGACGTGCCGTTTATAACTGCATAATTGGTAATACAGACAATCATATAAAGAATAGTTCGCTTATTTACAGTAAAGATTTAGCATCTATCCGCCTAGCACCATTTTATGATGTTGTATGTACAAAAATTTATGAAAGTAGTACTGATGAAATGTCGGTAAGCATAAATGGTAGACAAAACATAAATCTGATTACACGTGATGATTTAGAGCAGGAAGCAAAGCGTTGCGGTCTTGGATCTAAAGTAGCGATAAAGATTTACGATGAATTGCACAATGGTATTAAAAAAGCTATTTTAGATTCTGCAGAGGAATTGTCGCAG
>JAEDCY010000075.1 GCA_016293915.1 Treponema sp.
CTTTATACAGGGCTTTGTCTGGGGTAAACCATTACCATACGAAGAAGCAAAGGCTTTGTGTAAGTAAAAAAAACACGCCTGTCACCCTGAACTTAGGGAGCGACGGCTGTAAGCCGTCAAAATGCTCCAGTGGAGCATTTTGAGCGAGTCTCCGAGCAGCTGTGCTGCGAAGGTGTAGGGGGCTATGTTATGAGATGCTGAAACAAGTTCAGCATGACTTCAGCATAACTGGCAATTGAATTAAACCCATTTTTCTTATATTCTTATAATACTCGATTAATTACAATTTTTGTTTGAGGAATTATTATGGAATTTACAAAACCTAATGGAAAACGCCGTGTTGTTGTTACTGGCGGTGGTATGGTTTCGGCACTTGGCCGTGATTGGGAAACTGCTTATGCTAATTTGAAAACCTGTAAAAATAAAATCAGATATATGCCGGAATGGGAACGCTATACAAAGATGAATACCCGTCTGGCTTGTCCTTTTGATGAGGAACTTCCTAGCTTCCCACGCAAAAAGATTCGTGGAATGGGCCGTGTTGCTTTGCTCGGACTTCTTTCTACACACGATGCTTTACAGATGGCTGGCCTGCTCGCAGAAGACGGCGATGATGTAATTGAAGAACTTAAGAACGGACGCACTGGTATTGCCTACGGAACCTGTATGGGAAGTATGGATGCTATCGGTGACCTTGCAAAAATGGTAGAAACAGGTGATTCAAGCCACCTCAACAGCCAGACATATATTAAGGCTATGCCACAGACAAATGCCTGTAACATGAGCGTTTACTGGCAGATTCGCGGCCGTGTAATCATTACCGACACCGCTTGTACTTCTGGTTCGCAGTCTATTGGTTATGGTTACGAAGCAATTGAAGACGGACGCCAGGAAATCATGATTTGTGGTGGTGCAGAAGAGCTTTCTGCTCCAGATGCTGCAATTTTCGATACTCTTGGAGCAACATCTTGTCTCAATAAAACTCCGGAAGCTACACCAAAGTGCTTTGACAAGGATCGTGATGGTCTTGTAATCGGTGAAGGTGCAGGTACTTTGATTTTGGAAGACCTTGAACATGCTGTAAAACGCGGTGCAAAGATTTACTGTGAAATTGCAGGTTTTGCAACAAATATGGATGGTTCACACATCACATCTCCAAACAGTGAAACTCAGGCAAAGTGTCTTGAAATGGCAATTGAAGATGCCGGAATCAGCAAGGATCAGATTGCTTATGTAAATGCTCACGGAACTGCAACTCCACACGGAGACATTTCTGAAACACAGGCTGTTTACAAGGCATTTGGCCGCGCAGTACCAATCTCTTCTACAAAATCATACATTGGTCATATTCTCGGTGCATGTGGGTGTGTAGAAAGCTGGCTCACAATCAACATGATGAATGAAGGCTGGTTCCATCCGAATGTAAACCTCGTAAACATCGATCCTGAATGTGCTCCTCTTGATTATATTCAGGGCCAGGGACGCAATATTGACGCTGAATACGTTATGGCAAATAACTTTGCTTTTGGCGGCGTTAATACAAGTTTGATTTTCAAAAAGTGGCATAATCAGTAATATATTTGGAGTTTTTGAAGGGGGTGACAAATAAGTTTACCTCCTGATGTCATTCCGAACTTGTTTCGGAATCTATAGCTCTAAATGTAGTGTAGATGCTGAAACATAGGGAGCGGCACTGCGTAGCAGGGCAAAAATAGTCCAGTGGACTATTTTTAGCGAGTCTCCGAGCAGCTGTGCTGCAAAGGTTCAGCATGACAATACTTTTTAGACAGCCCATTTTTATTTTTTATGAAAAAACGTTTTTTTTTATTTTTTATAATTTGTTATCTTTGTTGTACTTTTCTTTCTGCTGAAAACGTAATTTCAGATTATACCTTACAGAAGGTAGAAGATTTTGTGACTTACCGTGTGACGTTAAAAAGCGAAGAGCATGAGGTTGCATATAAAATAATCGATGAACTCAAAAAAGAGACTCTTGCAGAACTTCCTGCTTATGCGAAAGATTTTGATCAGGAAAAGTGTCTTCTTGAAAGTCTTTATTATGCTGAGTATTACGAACATGCCTTGAATGCCGATGGAAATCAGAAAGAGCTTCGTGCAGAAATCAAAAGGCTCATGAAAAATAATTTTGCCTGTATTAATGCTCGAAGTAAGGATGAAATTTGCGACTGGCTGTATTTAATCACTGGAGATGTAACTGCTTATTATATGACTCGTTCATTAGCAGCAACTCTTTTATATGGCATGAAAGTCAAAGATTGTTATGAAAAGGCTGCAGCTGTAAATCCAAATCGGGCAAGCGCTTATGTATCTTTGGGTAACTGGTGTTTTTACGCTCCCGCAATTGCTGGTGGTGGAAAAGGCAGAGCGCAAAAGAATTTTAATAATGCAGAAAAATGTGCTGTAATTCCAGGCGAAAAATATCTTGTCTACATTGCTCAGTCTCAGATAAATTTTGAATACAAAAAAAATGATCTGGCAAAAGTTTATCTGGATAAGGCTATTGAGCTTGATTTAGGACACAAAGATCTGGATCTGATTGCAAAATGCAACAAAAAAAATATTTCGTATTTTCAGTATCTTCGTAATCGTTCTGGCGTTGATGAAGAAATGTCAGAAGACGAAATGGATGAAGACGATAAACAGTAAATTATTGTTAAATGATAACAAATGTGATATAATTAAATCCCGTATGAAAAACGGATTTGATAACGATAAGTACCTTAAGATTCAATCAGAACACATTAAAGAAAGGATTGCCAAGTTTGGCGATAAGCTCTATCTGGAATTCGGTGGAAAGCTTTTTGATGACTACCACGCTTCCCGAGTTCTTCCAGGTTTCCAGCCGGACAGTAAATTGCGAATGCTCATGCAGCTGGCCGACGTTGCGGAAATCGTAATTGTAATCTCAGCAGTTGATATTGAAAAAAACAAGGTTCGCAGCGACCTTGGAATCACCTACGATAAGGACGTTCTCCGCCTTCGCGATGAATTTCAGAACCGCGGCCTCATGGTTGGCAGCATTGTAATTACCCATTACACCGGTCAGGAAGCTGCAAAAGCCTTCCGCAGCCGCCTTAAGAAGATGGGCATTAAAGCATATTATCATTATACAATTCCCGGCTATCCTTCAAACGTTCCTCTTATTGCCAGCGACGAAGGCTTTGGTAAAAATGATTATATTGAAACAAGCCGTCCTCTAGTTGTAATTACAGCGCCAGGCCCCGGAAGCGGAAAAATGGCTACCTGCCTTTCCCAGCTCTATCATGAAAACAAGCGTGGAATTAAAGCCGGCTATGCTAAGTTCGAAACCTTCCCAATCTGGAATCTTCCGCTTAAGCATCCGGTAAATCTTGCTTACGAAGCTGCAACTGCAGACCTCAACGACGTAAACATGATTGACCCATGGCACCTCGAGGCTTACGGAAAAACCACAGTAAACTACAACCGCGATATCGAAATCTTCCCGGTTCTTGATGCTATCTTCAAGGGTATTTACGGCAAGAACCCTTACAAGTCGCCTACAGACATGGGTGTAAATATGGCGGGTTATTGTATTGTAGATGATAAAGTTTGCTGCGAGGCAAGTAAGCAGGAAATTATCCGCCGCTATTATGAAACTGTCGGCCGCTTTGTCGAAGGCAATGCAGAAGAATCTGAAGTTGATAAGATTAATCTTTTAATGCAGCAGGCTGGCGTTACAACTGATGACCGCAAGGTTACTGTTGCTGCAAAAGAACGTGCCGCAAAATCAAAATCTATCTGTGCAGCTATTGAGCTTGCTGACGGTACAATTATTACATCAGAAACAACAGAGTTGCTTGGAACTTCGGCTGCTCTTATTTTGAATGCAACTAAGCATCTTGCTGGTCTTGATCATAAACTTAAGTTGATTCCAAAAGAGATGATAGAACCTATTCAGAAAATGAAGGTTGATTATTTGAGTGGAAATAATCCCCGCCTGCATACGGACGAGGTTCTTGTTGCGCTTGCAATGCTTTCAAAAACAGATGAAAACTGCCACAAGGCTATCGAACAGCTTCCAAACCTTCGTGGTTGCCAGGTGCATACAACAGTTATGCTGAGTGAAGTTGACAGAAAGATTTTTAAGAAGCTTGGCGTTGTATTAACTTGTGAGCCGGTAAGCAAGAAGCAGAAGCCTTTGATTGGATAAAAAAGATTGCCCGGTCAAGCCGGGCAATGACACATATGTCATGGGGCTGTGCTGAACTTGTTAGAGAATCTTTTTTAGTGGCTTGCCCACTAAACTGATTACCGGTCCCAGCAAAAGTGACATCAAAATTGAACCAACAATAGAACCCTGAATTCCTTCAGGGTTTAATTTTCCTGCAATTACACCAATTCCAACAGCTGCCAGATCAAACAAAATACGAATTACTGCAAAAGGGATTTTTGGAATCCAGCCACTTATGATATTTGGCATTGCGTCGTAAGGAGCAACTCCCATTTGTGCATTAATATAGATTGATGCAACTACAACAAACAAAATAAGTGTGACTGCAAAAATCACTACACGAACGGCGAAGCTGCCATCATAAATAAACTGGGCAAAACCTATGTTTTTCCAGATCCAGCGGCAGAGGTCAATTACATAACCAATCAAAATCATATTGGCAAGTGTACCAAAGCCAATCATTTGGGCACCAAAGATAAAAGTGAATATCAGCATAAGTCCGTAAACCAGGACTTCGGTGTTACCCAGTCCCCAGCCCAGAGTAGAGGCAATATTCAGATTCATAAAAGAGGCCGGGTCTGTTCCCCAGCCAATCTCAACAAGAAGAGAAACAAATACGCCCATCAGAATTACTGCGGGCAGCATAAAAGCAAGACGTTTGCCAAAGTTTGGCACGATGAATTGTTTAAAGGTAAATTTCATGATAGACATAATATCTTTTAGAAGAAAAAATTTCACCCTGAACTTGTTTCAGGGGCTATTTTTTATAGATTCCTGCCCCTTCGCAGCACAGCTGCTCGGAGACTCGCTCAAAATGCTCCACTGGAGCATTTTGCCGGCTTACAGCCGTCGCTCCCTAAGTTCGGAATGACACTAGAGGAAGTAAGTCTTCATCTTGCCTTTGCCTTTAACTTCAACATCAATTCCTTCGCGTTTAGTACGTTCATCAAAAAGTGAAACCATCTTATTCAACATTGTTACAACTTCTTCCGCAGTCATTCCATCGCTCATGTTTGTAAAGCCAACGATATCAGTAAAAAGTACGGTTATATTCGGAAACTTCTTAGCGATTGTTTGGCCAGGCTTTTCTGTAAGCTCTTTGGCAACTTCTGCCGGAAGAATATTCAAAAGAAGTCTTTCAGATTTTTTCTTTTCAAGTTTAAGATCATGTGTACGCTCTTCAACTTTATTTTCCAGTTCAATCTGATAACGTCTCATACGCTGGATTTTTATCCAGACTATGAGAGCTGCAACACCAACAATAATTAATCCGACAAGTATCTGGAACCAGAGGCGCTGCCATAAATAAGGTTTTTTAATTATGATGATTGGTTTTGACGGTTGACTTTGAATCTCATCTCCATTTTGAGAAATAACTGTAAACTGATAGGTTCCAGATTTAAGGTTTGTGTAAGAAACATTACGAAGATTAGACCATTCAGAATATTCTGGCTCAAAACCTCCAAGCTTATAACAGAAGCGCATCTGATCAGAAGAAATAAAACTTAAGCCGGTGAACTTAATACTCAAACGTCTTGCAGAAGGAGGCAGAATAATTTTTTCACCGTGATAGTCATGTTTGGTGTTATCAATAGAATATTTCTGAATTTCAATTTTGGCGAAATCTGATTTTTGCCAGATCGACATTTCAATTTGCTGCAGACTGCGAAAAGGCTGTTGTTAAACAGCCAAGTAATAAAGCGAATTTTCCTTATTTTCGCAGGTATTCAATTGTGAGACAGGCAGCAGCTCGTGAGA
>JAEDCY010000076.1 GCA_016293915.1 Treponema sp.
CAACTAGAACAGAATAAAATTCGTTATACCGTCGCTTGTGTAAATGAGTTTGCCAGAAGTAAATCTCTTACTACAATTCAGGCTTTTAAATATCTTCTTGAGCATAAGGCCATCAATTTTCTTGATGAATTTTATGATGTTGAGCATACCCTGTCTTTTGAAGATGCTGTTTCTGATTTGACTAATGTAAGTTTGCAGAATGGGGGAAAAATTCAATGATACTTTTTCATGGAACAAATGAAAATTTTCCTCAAATAGATTTATCAAAATGTAAACCATATAAAGATTTTGGACGGGGGTTTTATTTAACAACAATACCCGAACAGGCACAACGAATGGCCTTAAGAACAGCAAGAATGTATGGGGGCAAACCATGCGTTTTAAAATATTCTATTGATGATTCTATTTTTTCATCTTCGAACCTTTGTATCAAATCGTATGATAATCCAAATGAACAATGGGCAAGATTTGTTATCACAAACCGAAATTACCAGAAAATTCAAAATCCTCAAGAGGATAATAATTTCGACAACCGGTATGATATAGTTTTTGGCCCAATTGCTAACGATGATTTAGCCTTGTTATTCAGACAATTTGCAGACGGATTGCTCTCTATAGAAACTTTAGTAAATGAAATGAAGTATAAGAAACTGACTAATCAGTATTCTTTTCATACAGAAAAAGCAATATCTCTACTAAAGAAAGTTGGAGTTGATTATGTCTAAACAGGAACAATTAATTGAATATATCACCAGCGACATAATCTCATATATCATGGAAGAGTCAAAGATTCCAATGGTTGAATCAATGACCAGCTTTTATAACTCCGAAACTTTTACAAAGCTAAACGATCTTGAAACCGGCCTTTATCTTGAAAGCCCTCTTTATGTCTATGACATTTTTAAAACAGAAAAAGCCTACGGTCGAATTGTTCAGGAAGAAATGTAATTATTTCTTATTTAGCCTGAAATTCGAGTTTTTTAAATTACCCTCACTTTGAAAACCTTTTGATTAAATTCCAGATTGCGTTTGAAATATGAAATTCATACTATTTAATATAGGTATATTTTGCGAATCGTAAAGTAATTTTTTTTTCTATTATAAGGGAGGGGAAAGTCTTCCCCTGTCTCCAGCCCGCTTTGCGGTCTTCCGCCACCCCTTCTAACGGGGGTTCAGGCGCCACCCCCGTAACGCCCCAGGCTTAGTTCATTTCTTCTCTAACTTGAAATGCATATTATAATGAAAAAGAAAGAGTTCAATTGCTTCAGGTTCTGTTTTAATTTCTTCTGAACATTTATTTATTACTTCAAGGTAATGAAAGAAACTTGCATAATTTTTTTTCCAAGGATAATCATAAAACTCATCTATCTGATTTCTTTGTAAAGATAAATGAATTTGAGAATCATAAATTAAACAAGGATTATTATCAATTTTGATCTCGAAAAAATATAATATTTTTGACATGGTGGACAGCCCAATGCCCTTAATTTTTTCCCCTTTTTCACCATTCTTGTTTTGTGTATAGAATAGATTCTTAAAAACTTTACTATTAATCTTCTTTTCATTATTCTCTATAAAATCAGATATTCTTGGAATCAATTCATTTCTACTATAAAGAATATCTGCTATGTTATTTCCTCTTCCACCTGTCGGATATCCCCAGAGAAGAACCATTATCAACTTTTTTTCTCGATCTTTTTCCTTAAAAATGTCTTCACGTGAAATTTCGATTTGCCCATTTTGCCCATTTTGCGCATTTTCGAATATTGCTTTTAATGTATTTAATAAATCATCATTATTATTTTGAAACTGATTATTTTTTGTAAGTCTCGTATGTAAAGAATCATTTTTTATCCAGTTCTCTTTTCTTACGATTACTGAATGATTTCTTACAGGAATGGATTTTATTATTTCTTCATATTTTTTTATACTGCTCATAACTTCGCCTCTATTCAATTATATATTAGGTTCTTAGATAGTCAAAAAATTCTTTGCAAAACCCAAATTTCACATTTATAATTAATTCAGAGAGTAAAATGGCTAACGAAAAGAAAGTTCTTACAATCAAAAATAATATTCTTGAAAAATGTACAAATTCAAAATTTGCAGTTGATATTGAAATACCAGATGGAGTTACAGAAATTGCCAGAGAAGCTTTTGCCGGAAGATGCGCTAGTGGCTGTGCTTCTCTTTTAAGCGTTGTAGTTCCAGACAGTGTAAAAGCTATCAGACACAGTGCCTTTGAATATTGCAGGAATCTGCAAAAAGTTACACTTCCAAAAGAACTTGAAATACTCGAAGCTTATGTATTCAATAATTGTCGTGCTCTTGAAGAAATTGTTATTCCAGAAGGAATCTCAACAATAGAATACAGTACCTTCAATTTTTGCTTAAAATTAAAAAAAATAACCCTTCCAAAATCATTGAAGGTTATTCAGGAAGGCGCCTTTAGTGAATGTCAGCTTTTATCTGAGATTAATTTTGCCGGTTCTAAAGAAGATTGGGAAAAAGTAGAAGGCAAGGAATATCTTCTCAATTCAGATGTAAAAGCAGCCTCTGTTAAGTGTCAGGATGGAGAAGCAGAAGACCCTGAGTTTTTAATCGAAAATAACGTGCTTGTAAAGTTTATGCGGCCAAATCAAAAGCAAGTTGTTATTCCAGAAGGAATTACAGAAATAGGGGAAAACGCTTTCCAGGGATTTAAGAATCTTGAAACAGTTGAAATTCCTGAATGTGTAAAAAAGATAGGTCGCTTTGCATTTGATGGTTGTTCCAGTTTGAAGAAAATAAATCTTCCGTCTGGAATTAAGAGTCTTGAATATTCTTTGTTTAACCAATGTGGATCATTAAAAGAACTCATCATTCCAGAGGGTGTTACCGTAATAAAACAGCTTTCTCTTGCCCGATGTGGTTTTAAGGAAATCAAACTTCCTGAAAATCTTAAAGAACTTGATTATGAAGTTTTCACTGGAGACGAAAGTCTTAAGTCAATTGAGATTCCTAAAGCCATTACAGAATTGAAGGCCAGGCTTTTTGAACACT
The DNA here is from genome assembly GCA_016293915.1 of Treponema sp. Taxonomy (GTDB): domain Bacteria; phylum Spirochaetota; class Spirochaetia; order Treponematales; family Treponemataceae; genus Treponema_D. Next base: position 3,043 of record JAEDCY010000076.1, read on the forward strand.
GCCCTGCACTTGAGACTGTTAAGCTACCAGAAAAAATTACTGTAATAGGAGATTGTTCTTTTGCCGGATGTCTTGAACTAAAGTCAATCAATATTCCTGATACAGTAGAGAAAATTGGTAATCAGGCATTTATGTTTTGCAGGAAGCTTCAGAATATTACACTTCCAAAGAAGCTTACAAGTATGAAGCATGAAGTCTTTAGGTATTGCGAGTCGCTGGAATCAATAGAAATTCCTGGCACCCTTGAATCAGTTGATGGAAATAACTTCTCGGACTGTGACTCACTCAAAAAAATTATTGTGAATGAAGGTGTAAAGAAGATCGATAGATTTGCTTTTAATCCTTGCCCGGCCCTAGAGTCAGTAAAGCTTCCTTCAACTATTGAATATATTGATCCTGCAGCTTTCTGTGATTCAGACCCACAGCAGGTAAAGGAACTGGAATCTCTTTCTGAAGTTTATCCTGTAAAGAATGGAAAAATCAGAAGTAAATCTAATAAGGTAATGCTTGTTTTAGAATAAGGAGCCATAAAAATCCCTAATCATGCAAAAGCCAACACGGCAGATTGCAGCCGGGGTTGCACCGGGAAATGCGAAGAAGAATTTATAAAAGTAATCTGACGCAGTCTGCCCTGAATGGTGTTCTGATCTGTCTGTAGCATTCTCTTTATTCCCTTAAATTTTTTTTCTTTTCTGGAAAAAGATGATTATTTATGTTATAATTCTTATGTTCTTTAGGGAGTGTTTATGAAAGCTAAAAATGCTATTAAACTTGCGGTATATGGGGTTTTGATCTGTGTAACTGTTGTTTTTGTTACTGCAGGTTCTCGTTTTCTTTTTGAATCAAATGCTAAAAAAGAGCTGTTGCAGCTGCAGCAGACCAAGCTTCTGGAATTCAATAACGGCATAAAAGACCAGATGGCATTAAGCATTCAGATGTCTAAATCGCCTTTAATTGTTTCCTACATGAAAAATCCTTCTGATTCTGCACTTGCAGCTCAGGCTTTTAAGGAAGTTGCTGCTTATCAGGATTCTTTTTTAAGTCATCTTACATTTATGATTAATGACAAGGATCTTAATTATTACAGTAACGGAAATCTTGTTTATAATCTTGATAAATCAGATCCCTCATCAGCCTGGTATATAGCCACTTCAAAAATGACAAAAGACTACGACCTGTTCGTAGATTATGATGTGGGCTTAAAAAAGACTTATATGTGGGTTAATGCCATTGTAAGAGATGAGCAGGGTGGTTTCCTGGGAATCATGGGAACTGGAATCCCTCTGTCAGACTTTGTTTCTTCAATGTATACAAACCTTCCAGAAAAATACGAAATGTATCTTTATAACTCAAATCTTGAAATTTCCGGTGCCACTGACTTAAATCTCCTTGAAGCAAAAACCATTATTTCTGATCACCTTCCTGACCTTAAGGGTTTCAACGGCGACCTTAAAGTTTCGGAAAATTCTTTCTATTCTACATTGTTTACTGTTTATTCAATTTCTCCTGTTGAATCCTGTGGCTGGAGTATTGTAATTTTCGAAAAATTTACTGCAGGAGCCTTCCTTAAAAACTCAGCTATTCCTGCTGTTGTGGTTCTTGCCCTTATTCTGGTTCTTTTTGCCTGTCTGACTGCCGTTAGAATCGTTAATCCTTTGAATACTCTTTCCACTGCTATTTCTCAGTTTGCAGGAAGTGAAGCAGACCTGAGTAAGCGCATTGATATAAACAACTCTAAGGCCGGCATGGCTGTTATTCCAAAACTCATTGAAAACTTTAACCAGTTCGTTGAAAAACTGCAGGTTATTGTTCAGCACTTAAAAAGTTCTGACGGTGAACTTTCAGAAAACGGAGAAAAGCTTTCCGGAAGTGTTTCTGAAGTCTGCATGGCAATTGAAGAAATCATTGCTGAAATCAAGAAACTTAACAACGGTTTTGCCAGCCAGTCAGAATGCGTTGCACAGACATCTCAGGCCGTTAACAAGATTTCTTCAACAATCGGTGATTTAAACAGTCTTATCGAAACTCAGTATAAAAATGTAAATGATGCTTCTTCTGCCATCAGCAGCGTTGTAAGCAGCATCAGTTCCGTAAATCAGACTGTAGATAAACTTTCTTCATCTTATGTAAACCTTGAAAACAACCTGATTCTTGGAATCAACAAGCATAACGCTGTAAACAGACAGATTGACGACATTCAGCAGCAGAGCGAAATGCTTCAGGAAGCAAATAATGCCATTTCTGCTATTGCAGAACAGACAAACCTTCTTGCCATGAACGCTGCAATTGAAGCTGCCCACGCCGGAGAAGCAGGAAAAGGTTTCTCTGTTGTTGCTGACGAAATCCGTAAGCTTTCTGAAACTTCTGCAGAACAGTCTTCTACTATCAGCGCCAAACTGATGCAGATTGAAGAAACTATTTCTGGCATTGTTGAAGGTTCTGCTGAATCTAAAGAAGCCTTCGAAAAAGTTTCTGAAGAAATTAAAACTACCGGTGAATTTGTTCAGAAAATCGGTTATGAAATGAAAAATCAGGAAAATGGTTCCGGCAGAATTACTGAATCTCTGAATATTGTTAATGAAACAACAAGCCGGGTAAAACAGGCATCTGCTGTTATGACTGAAGAAAAGTCTTTGATCGTCAATCAGATCAGCAGACTTCAGGAACAGGAAAGTCATATCAAAGCCAGTATGGAAGAAATGAATTCCGGTTCTCTTAAGATAAGTACTAACAGTGATAAACTTACAGTACTTGCAGAGGAGCTGGAAGATTCCATCAGACAGATTGGCACCGAACTGGAGCAGTTCAAAGCTTAAAGTAAATAATTCTACTTTTATCAAAACTGCCTGACCAGATTTTTCAAAATATTTCAAATTCTACTTTTCGGAAGAAGAAATTTTTCGGCTGTAAAAAAATTCAAATACAAC
>JAEDCY010000006.1 GCA_016293915.1 Treponema sp.
TTTTTTTATCTCCGCACATTATAGCTTATTATAGATTATTACAGAATATTATCTTGACAATTTGACACGGGGGGGGGGATAATTATTGAGGTATTTTTCATTTTTGAAAATTCGAAAAAAAAGTTTACAAGGAGTTCCCCCATATGAAAAAACTTCAAATTGCCTTTTTATTCGGCATTCTTTTATCTCTTTTTTCAATTACAAGTTGTAACCCTGGCGCAGATCCTGTTCTGACACCTGTTTTACCTGCAGAAACACCTGCTACACCGACAACACCAAACACACCGGCAAATCCAGCTACACCTTCTGATGAAAATACAGTTACTGTAACTTTCAATAATAATGGTACGATTTTAAGAACATCATCTGTAACAAGAGGAAGTACATTATCTGCTTCTCAAAAACCATCTGACCCATACTCAAGTTACAACTATTTCTTGTACTGGTCTGAATCAAAAGCATCAAAAGCAACAGCTGTTGAATATGATTTTAGTAATCCTATTAGCGAAAATAAAACCCTGTATGCTATTTACACTCCTAAATTCTATTATACTTCTTCATCAATTATACAAAGTGTAACTGCCTCGCAAGCAGAGATTAAGCTTAATGATGATACTGTTTATCCTCTGGAGGATGGTTCTTATGCAGGAATAAGTTTTCAGCATTCAACTGATGGTACAAATTATCAGGATTTTGCTGTAAATAGTATTCCAGACTATAGAGATGAAAATGGATATAGATATCTAACCTATACATTCCAGACTGCTTTATCTGAAGGAACACATTATTTAAAAGTAACAAATGGCCATCAAACTGGAACAAAGAGTGCTGGTATTTATGCACCTGCAGCAGTTACAAATCTATTCGCCACAGTTGCTGATTCTTATACAAAAATTTCTTTCACAACAGCAACTGAAGGTTATTCTTACACTGTAAAAGTTTTCAACAATGATGTAGAAGTTGCTTCTAAATCAATAACCGCAAATTCTAATAACACCACTAGAGACGTAGAATTCTTTGGTCTGGAAAATGGTACACAATATACCTTCAAAGTAATTACAAACGGTACAAACTTATCAGCCCAGACAACAGCTACACCAACCATTACACAAAAATCAAGTGACTGGCTTGTAGTAATGTATATGGATGGTGATAACAACCTGAACGACCCTATTTTTATGGACATGAACGAGGCTGAACACGGTTTGTACCAAATCCGCAATTCAAATGGAAGTTCAGTCAGTGGTTTTGATTCAGTAAATGTTGTTGCTCTTTGGGACGGAGCCTCAAGCTTTGAAAACCCAGATGGTAGTACAGGAACTCCTCAAATTGGAAATGCTGGAACGTATATTTATGAGCTTGGCCGTGATTATGATAATTCTACAACTTATACAACAAGTCCAGGATGCGTACTTTCAAGCGATACAAAAAATCTTTCGTATACAGCACCATGGCTTGTCGGTACAACACAAACAATTTCAACAAGCCTTCCAAATAATGCACATGGTGAATTGAACATGGGTGACAAGCAGACTCTCATAAACTTCTTAAACTGGGTAAATGCTCGTTACACTGCAACTAAGGGTGTAATCCTTCAGTTTAGCGATCATGGTGGCGGACCTAGAAGCGTAAGATATGTAAAAACTGCAGATGGCAGAACAATTAAGGTTGGTGATACAAGCGGACGCCGTGCACTCTGCTGGGATGAATACTCAAGTTCTGCTTTCCTTAAAACAAAAGACGTTTCAGATGCATTACAGGCTGCCGGTTATGCGTCAAATAAAGCAGCAATGATTTTGATGGATGTATGTCTTGGTTCTTCACTTGAAGATGCATATCAGTTTAAGGATTATGCAAATTACCTTGCAGCATCACCAAATAATATTCCAGGACTGGGATTGGATTATGTTAATCTGATGAAATCATTTACACTTAATACTACAATTGAAGCTGTAGGACAGAAAATCGTTCAAGACTATAAAACACAGTATGGAAATAATACTACATTATGGAATAATTATGCTGCACAAGCTGGGGCATCTTCATATAATGATTTATCGACTGAACAAAAAGAATTACTTGAATGGTTTGGAGACTTAGGCTTTACAACCTTCACAATTACTGATCTAACTAAGATTGCTGATGTAAAAACTGCAATTGATTCTTTATGCGAAGTTCTTCTTTCAGTTACAGGAAAAGCAAAAACTATTATTGTTGATGCTAATGGATATTTTAGCCCTACAGCAACATCAACTACAACTACACAAAATTATGTTACTTATCTGGGGCAGCATCATGCAAATATTGTAAACTCTTTTTCAAGCCCTACAGTTTATAGCCTTGATGATTATATTTATTATCAGGGGACATATACCTGGCTTTATGATATAGGATATATAGCAAGAATGATGCAGTATTTTTCTGCTTCTACAATTACAATTGAAAGTTCAACATATTCAAATGAAAATGCCTGGCCTGAGTTATATACAGTTGCAACTAACTTAATTACAAAACTTAATGATGCAATTAAGTACAGCTGGAGAGACAGTAAAGTTGCTTCAAATGGAGATTTCTATTCTCGAATTGATGGAAGCACTACACAGTTCAGTCATTCTCTTGGTCTCACAATCTGTGGTGCGAATATTGCAACAAATGGTACAAATCTCGCACAGGGAAGCTGCCCTAGCTTCTACAAAACAGACTTAGCCTTTGGTGCAGAATCTAGATGGGGAGACCTGCTTGAATACTGGTTTGGTACAGGTAACTAAAATGAAAAGATTTGCAATTTGTATTTTAATGATTTCTTCTTTTCTCCTTATTTCTGCCTGCGCTACGAATAAGGAGACAGAAAAAGCGGCAGAAGACACTCAAACTTCTTCAACAGCCTCATTCAATTATAAACCTTCTGTAAGTCACTCGTATCTTACAGAAGAAAATATTGGACAGGAAATTGTTGTAAAGGGAAAAATTGTTACAAGCGGAAACTCTTTTACTCTTTTAGAGAATCCGGATTCAAAGAGCAGAGTTTCTTTTGTTCTTGATTTTGAAGATGAAAGTCTTAAAGAAAAACTGACTGCCGGCAACATCGTTCAGCTTTCTGGTATTCTTACTTCGGCTGAATCGCCGTGGAAGAAGGGAATGAAAGTAAGTAAAGTTGAATAAGAATAGATTGCTTTGGCTTCGTCTCGCAATGACAGACGGTGGTTGAGCTTGTCGAAACTACCGTCTGAGTTCTGCGGTGATTTCGACAGGCTCAATCACCGTAATCGCAGTCTAATCACCGTAATCACAGTCTAATCACTGTATTTTCAGTTCATTATCCGTTTACAAGGATTTCTGAAATGTTGAAACAATTGTCACCGATATGTTCGATTGTTCTTACGATATCGATGTACAAAAGCTCTGACTTAACATCGGCACCGCCTTCGAGTCGCTTGCGGGCAACTTTCTTGAGGTCTTTACGGAAGGCGTCTATTCCATCTTCAAGCTCGCGGGCAAGTTCGAGTTTTTCCGGTGTAAGCTGTTTGTTGATGTTTATGCGGATAAACTGAAGGAACTGTCGGGCCAGTTCGATATAAGGCAAAAGACGCTCCATATCTTCGGACTGGAACTTCATCTTCTTTTCGATAGAACGCTTAATCAGCATGATTGTGCCGTAACAGCTGTCGCTCATGTTCTCAAGTTCATCAACTATCTGAATCATGTTGGAAATATGATTCAACTGCTTTTCTGTAACCTGAAGAGATTCACACTTAATCAGATAGTGAGTAATCTGCTCATGCATCTGATCTGCGTAATCTTCTGCAAGCTCGCTTGCTTCGCCGTATTTTTCAATAAAATCATTATTGCGCTTTGTAACTCCAATCTGGATTTTATCAAACATGTCTGTTACAACATCGGTCATATCTGCAATAGCTTTTTCAGCCTGAATGATGTGAGTTGCAACAGAATCTTTTGCAAGAAGGCCGGTAAATTCCAGTTTGTATACGTTTGAAGTTTTTTCAGGATCATCTTTGATAATTTTCTTAGTAAGAAGAACAAGCGGATTCTGCAGAGGAAGCAAAATCAAAGTAGAAAGGGTTTTGAAAACTGTATGCAGCATTGAAATACGGATTGCAATGTTTGAATGCTGTCCGCCCGGAGTAAGCATCATTACTAAATCCAGGAACGGATGGAAGAAGATAAGGGCCAGCACTGTACCAAACACGTTGAACATAACGTGAATCAAAGCTGAACGGCGGGCATCTGCATTTGCTCCAAGTGACGCAAGAATTGCATCTATGGTTGAACCTACGTTAGAACCAAGGGTCATTGCCGCAGCCATTTCCCAGTTGATAAGTCCGTTAAAGGCCATTGTAATTACGATTGCAGAAAAAGCTGAACTGGAATGCAGAAGGGCAGTAATCAGAATACCAATTACAAAACCAGCCATAATTGCAAGCGGACCACTTCCCTGAATCTTAAAGAGCCAGCCAAGCTGCTCAGGTGTAAATACAGCAGAAAGCCCGCTCAAACCAAGAAAGAGCATACCAAAACCCATAAGAGCTTCGGCCCAGTTTCTGTATTTTCCTTTTCTGATTAAAGCGCTGAAATAACCGATTCCGAAAACCGGAATGGCAAAGGCTGAAATTTTAAAGTTGAATCCAAAAATAGAAACAATCCAGGCTGTAATTGTGGTACCGATGTTTGCACCGAATATAACGCCGACAGACTGGGCAAGAGTCATAAGTCCGGAATTAACGAAGGTAACAACCATTACGGTAGTTGCACCCGATGACTGAATAATCATCGTAACAACAAGACCTGTCAGAAGGGAAGCAAATCGGTTTCCTGTAAGAACCGAAAGAGCTCGCTGAAGCTTTTCGCCGGAGCTCTTCTGAATACCGTCAGACATGAGCTTCATTCCGTAAAGAAGAAGGCCCAGACTACCAATCAGTTCTAAAACGGGCTGTATGACATTCATATTCCTATATTACTGAAAAAAGCCCTTCTTTTCAAGGTAATTGAAATTGTGTAAAATTATTATATGATTGTCATGCAGCTCTACTTCTTAAAAGAGCTTACACAATGACAAAAATTGGGTGTGGAAATGAAAAATAAATCATATATTATCTTAATGGCACTTGCTGCCACTCTGACTTTTACAGGCTGCAAAAAGCAGCAGAAAACTGCTGACACAAACAGTGTGGACCTTACCTTGAATATAGCCGAAGAAGCAAAACTTCAGCAGACTCCGCAAAAGTGGCATGTAACAAATAAGCGTATATGTGTTCTTTTTGGATATGATTTTAACAATCCGGAAATAAAAGAAAATCTGCTTGCTATTCTTAAAGAAAACTTTGGACTTGATGAAGACGGCGGTCTCATATACCCGCTCACCTACCCTGAAGATTTTAAACACGGAATCCGAGGCTACGCTTCTGATTTTGCAGCAATTCTCCAGGACGACGAACTTGATCTTGCAGGAATTGTTCTGCTGGGTGCACCAGAAAATACTCACACTGCCCTCGCCCGAAATCAGGATAAATGGAACCAGGAAGTGCCTTACCCTGTTGTTGCACTTTTTCCTCAGGATGATGTTCTTGGAATTGAATCTACCTGCGACATTGTTGTAGACAAAGGTCAGACTGCAGGACTCACCGGTGAAATTGCACCTGAAGAATCAGATGGACAGATTCACCCGAATGCAGCAGAAATTATTGTTGAAACAATCAAATATATTCAGCTGCTGGACGGAGCACCTTCTCGTACAAAAGAATTGCAGCAGCATATGGCTCAAATGCTCGAAGGCTTTCAGTTTCATCACTACATAGACCCTGAAAGCGGACTGCAGTCGATTAACCATTTTGTACTTAATTAATTAACCGTCACCCTGAACTTAGGGAGCGACGGCTGCAAGCCGTAAAAATGCTCCAGTGGAGCATTTTTAGCGAGTCTCCGAGCAGCTATGCTGTGAAGGGGAAGGGGGCTTTATGCCAGATCCCGAAACAAGTTCGGGATGACGTTCGACGCGGAGTTTTTATGATAGAGATTTCACAGCATAATCAGAATATAATCGGTTCGCGGGAAGCAATTGCGGCTCTGGAAAATAAAGACCATGCCCGGCTTCTTGTGATTTCGGACTCGCACGGAAGGTACGGCGTTTTTGAAAGCATTGTGCGCGGCTTTGGTCGCGAATGTGACGCGCTGATTTTTTGCGGCGACGGCGTGGGAGATGTAGCTCAGCTTTTGTATGCGCAGAAGGCTGATAAGAAGCTGGCGGAGTGCCTGCCGCCGGTGATTGCCGCCGTACACGGAAACTGTGATCCATCCTCTTACCCCCTTGATAAGGGAAGTCTTTATTTTTCAAGTCTGATTGAACTTAAAGTAAACGGACGCGGAATTCTCATAACTCATGGCCACAACCAGAATGTTGACTGGGGCGTAGAAACATTAGGCCTTGAAATGCAGGTAAGCGAATGCAACACTGCTTTTTACGGACACACCCATGTTGCCCGCGAAGATAATTTTAAGAATTTTAAGATTGTAAATCCGGGAAGCTGTTCAAGACCTCGTGGAGGCCAGCCGGCTAGTTTTGCCATTGCAACTGTAGAAAAAAACTTTGTTGATATCGCTTTTATAAAAATGGAAACAGGCAGCGACGGATGTACAGAATATAAAATCTGGAATCCGTATTGAAAGAAACGTCATCCTGAACTTGTTTCAGGATCTACAAATGAGACCCCGAAACAAGTTCGGGGTGACCAGTTGCACTTACATCATAAAGCCAAAGCTGTCGTGGCCTGGATAAACCAAGGTTCCCGCAGGTATTTCACGATGCAGCCGTGCCAGGCTCTTTTGAATTTCAACTTCATCTCCGCCGTACATATCGGTTCGGCCATATCCACCGTAATCAAACATTGTATCTCCGGAAATCAAAACTCCGCGCCCGCCTTCAGCTGCGTCTTCTTTATACAGACAGATTGAACCTGGTGTATGGCCAGGTGTATGTAAAACCTTCCAGCCAAAAATTGTCATGCCTTCGCGAAGTAAAGTATCTGCCGCTGGCTGTCCCCCCACTACCTCAAGTAATTCCAGCGCCCCGAAAAATCTCAGCACAGACTGGTTCATCGGCCCGGCAAAACCACTACCTTTCAGTTCGTCTGCCTCAAGACCATGCACGCAAATTTTAACATTGGGAAAAGCAGCCTTAATAGGAGCTATTCCTGTAACATGATCAAAATGTGAATGAGTAAGTACTATACCGGCACATTCTAATTTATGGGATTTAAGATAATCTATGATAAGATTTTCATCGCCGGAAAGCGAACAGGCAGCGGGATCTACAATAAAACACTTGCCACCCTCTAGAGGAACGACAAGTGTATTTACCTTAAAAACGCCTGTATGAAGGACGTGTATTTTCATTAAACTCCAAAAGGCTCTTTATCTGCAGCGGCTTTTTCTGCGGCGGCATAAGCAGCAGCATCTTCTGCAGCCATTTCTGCCTCTTCGCTCTGTATAGCAGCTTCTGCAGAATCTTCTGCAGCGTCTGCATCTGATTTCTGGCGGCTATAGCTTACTGCGAGCTTGCGTCCGCGGTAGTCATAACCATTAAGTTTATCAATAGCTGTCTGTGCATCTTCTGTATAAAGCTGAACAAAAGAGTAATTTGCAAGAACTTTAATATCGCCGATGCGCTCGCGGTCAATGCCTGCGATTGCAATAAGAATACCAACAAGATCGCGTGGGTAAACACGGCGGTTTTTTCCAATACTGATAAAAATTGATGTAGCCTGATCTTCTGGGATTTCTACACGTGGATGACGTGGACGTTCTTCTTCTGCAGCAGCTGTTTCTGTTGTTTCTGCAGGGGCTTCGGTACGTTCCTGATGGTATTCCTGACGGAAGTTTCTTTCCTGACGATTGTTTCTCTGATTTCTATCGTTGCGGTCAAAGCGTTCATTTCTTTCAAAACGGTCGCGGCGGTTTCCAAATGAATGATAGTGCTTCAATGCTTCTTTAAGCAGATATGCAATTACATACTTACGAACTGTAAGCGGTACGTTCTTCTTAAAAAGTTTGTTCAAATCTGAAAGCAAATCAACATTTTCAGATGTTTTTACTTTTTCTGTAGCATTCTTGAGAAAATCCTCAAGCTGTGCTTCGTTAAGCTCAAATTCACGATTAAAAGCCATTTTTTATTCTCCTATTAATGATAAAAGATAACCGGTGTTGATTTTTCTAAAGCCTGTACGTGTTAATAACGGCTGTAAAATATCCGGTGCAAACATGTTGGGAATTAAAACCCATTTTTTTCCACAATTTCGTAATCTGGTTATACACATATCAATAAGTTCTGTACCTATTCCAAGCCCACGAAACTGTTCAGGAACAAAAAAACTTGTAATAGCAACAATTGTTTCCTGATCTTTCAAAAGCGAAGAGGCAATTATGCAGCCTGCAAACTCATCTGAAATACTTGAGCAGATATAACCGTTCTGGTCACTGACATCACACTCCTCAAACTGTGTGCGCCATATTCTGTAAAATGCTCCGTTCAACTCATTCGGCAAGGTGTCGTCTTCGCAGTCGCCTGCAGTAATATTTAAAAGGATTGTCTGCTTATCAGCAACCGAATCATATTCCTTAAATGAAAAATCATCGTGCACTAAAGATTCATCGGATTCTGGCAGCTGGTCTAATTTTTCAAGTCCCCATATTTCTCGCAGTGAATTATACCATTCATTGATACGTGCCGACATAAATCTGTGCTTAAAAATATGCCATCGTTTATCAATTTCAGGGTAGTTTTTTAATACATTTCTAAAATTCTTAAATACCCCCCTTCCTGAATGTAATGCACTCTGTAATTCTTCCCGGGCAAGCGGAGAATGAAGATTTTTTACGAAATTCTCACGCAGTTCAAAACCATCAGAAGGTCCCCATTCAGGCAGAATATAATATCTTTCGTCATCCGGCATATGACCATCGGAATCAGAAATAACAAGCTGACCTGCTGCAGCGTCGACGACATATTCCACATCCTGATTTTCCATTGCAGAGATTATGTCGTCTGTAAGCAAATCGGTCAGCTCAAAATTCATAAATTAATTACTTCTTAGGAAGCTCCTCTCGAGCAGTAACAATTTTACTGATAAGACCATATTTTACAGCTTCATCTGCATCAAGCCAGTAATCACGATCTGTGTCTTTTGTAACCTGTTCAAGTGGAGTTCCTGTAGCCTCAGCAATAAGCTTGTTCAATTTAGCACGGATTTTTTCCATGTCTTTTGCATAGATTTCAATATCAGTTGCAACTCCGCGCATCTGACCAAGCGGCTGATGAATAAGATAACGGCTGTTTGGAAGTCCGATTCTTCGCTCTTTTGGCACTGCAATAAGAATAAGGGTTGCTGCAGAAGCAATAAGCCCCATACCGATAAGATAAACAGGAGCCTTTACAAAGCGGATAACATCATAAATAGCGAAACCTGCGTCTACGTCGCCACCAGGAGAGTCAATGTACATATAAATCGGAGATTTATTGTCTTCTGAATCAAGAATCAGAAGCTGCTTTGCAATCGAATCAGCAAGCTCTTTGTTTACTTCACCTGTCAGAACAATCTGTCTTGTTTTAAGGAATCTGTCTGTAAAAGAATCAGGTGCTTTCTGTTTTTTTTCTTCATCCTCATCATCAAAACGAGGGCTAGTATAAATTGATTTATAATTCATACTTTATAATATACTGTAGGCTTTGCAAATTTTCAATTATTATAATTATATATCAGAGAATAATTGACTGCGGTTTGAATGAGGGACTTGTTCCCTGGGCTTCCGAATTATAAAAGATTTCAGTAATCTTGGCGCGAGGGAGCGGGGCGTGGTGCAAAAACACTCTTTTTGTGGCTGCCGCGTAAGCGGCAGGTGTAATAGTTTCTATACCACAAAAAGCGTGTAGCGCATTATTGCGCGGTTTTGTACCACGAAGCCGTGACCAGAAGCCATGTTCTCAGAATTTCATTTTATAATGCGGAAGCCCTGGGCTTGTTCCTTAATGTAGTTTTCTATTGTTTTATTACTAAAACAGACTTATAATATAATAACAGGAGAATGATTATGAACGTACATAACCTTATGGAAGATATAGTAATTAAGGCTGTAAATACACTTTATGACAGAGTAAAAGGCGAAGCTGTTGCCTGGCTAACCTGCGATTGTGAAAACTGCCGGCTTGATACTGTAAGTTATGTACTCAACAGAATTCCGCCAAAATATGTTGTTTCTGGCCGTGGTGTTACTCATAACGCTGAATATCTTGCAAGTTCACAGCTTCAGGCAGATGTTGATTCCCTCGCTCTTGAAGGAATGCGTACCGTAAGTTCTACAAAACGACCCTTCCATACTGAAGACAGAAAAGACTGCATAATCCACGGTGATGACATACATTCAAAACCAGCATTTAACTTTTTTACCTTTATGGGGATTGTTCTCGACGGTAATACATTTGAACCTGTTCCTAAAGCAAAAATTACCTTAAAGATGGACGGAAAACTTGCAGAAATGGTTGATAAAACCTGGTCTAATCCCTACAACATGGTTCCGAGCACAAAAGGTGTTTATTCTTTCTGGGTAAAATCTATTCCTGCGAATGAAACTGGTGAACGTGCTTATTTCAATTTCAGCATTGAGATTGAGGCAGAAGGTTATTCTGAATCAGTATATCATTTTGAAGTGCCTATCATGAGTGAAGACAAGGTTCGCCAGACTCTGGATTCTACTTATACACTGAAAATTAAAGATCTTGTAATTTTCAAGAAGTAATGTCATTACAACAATCTTAGAGAATCATTCAATAAAAATCTCAGCTTTTACAAGAGAATTAAATTGCTATTTTTATAATAGCATAGTACAATTTAGTAAAACGTTTAACTAAAAATAACGTCATAAGGATTTTATATGGATTCAATTATTGTTAGTGCAGACCTCGACGGCAAAAAAATCAGCCGCGACATTTATGGTCACTTTAGCGAGCATCTTGGCCGCTGTATTTACGGTGGATTCTGGGTTGGAAAAGATTCAGAAATTCCTAACATTAACGGTTACCGCAAGGATGTTGTAGAAGCCTTTAAGGAACTGGAAATCCCTAACCTTCGCTGGCCGGGCGGATGCTTTGCAGATGAATATCACTGGCGTGACGGAGTTGGACCTTATGAAACACGCAAACGCATGATTAATACTCACTGGGGCGGTGTTGTAGAAGACAACAGCTTTGGTACAAACGAATTCTTTGGACTTTGCGAACTTCTTGGCTGCAAGCCCTATGTAAATGGAAACGTTGGAAGCGGTACTGTTCAGGAAATGAGTGAATGGGTTGAATACATCACCTTTGGCGGTGAATCTCCTATGAGTAAGATGCGCGAAGCAAACGGTCATAAAAAGCCATGGAAGCTTCCGCTTTTCTGCGTTGGCAATGAGAACTGGGGCTGTGGCGGAAACATGAAGCCAGAATACTATGCAGATCTTTATCGCCGCTATCAGACTTATGTTCGACAGTACGGCAAAGATAAAATTTTCAAGATTGCCTGCGGACCTAATGCATCTGATTATAACTGGACAGAAGTTCTTATGCGCGAGGCTGCACCTCTTATGGATGGTCTTTCTCTTCATTATTATACAGTTGAACCAGACTGGAATGGACGAAAGCCAGCCTGCGACTTTACAGAAAAAGACTGGTATCTCACAATGAGTAAGGCAAGCTTTATGGAAACTCTTGTACGCCGTCACGATGAAATTATGACTAAGTACGACCCTGAAAAGCGAGTTGCCCTCGTTGTTGATGAATGGGGAACCTGGTTCGCTGTTGAAAAGGGAACAAACCCTGGCTTCCTTTATCAGCAGTCTACAATCCGCGACGCTCTTGTTGCCGGAATTACCCTCAACACCTTTAACAATCACTGTGACCGTGTTCGAATTGCAAATATTGCTCAGGCAGTAAACGTTCTACAGTCACCAGTTTTGACAGAAGGTGCGAAGATGATAAAGACTCCAACCTGGTATGTATTCCATATGTACAAGCCTCACATGGATGCAACAAGTCTCGCTACCCGTGTAGCTACAAATCAGATTGGACCGGAAGATTCTCGCGTAGATGCTGTAACAGCTTCTGCTTCTCACAAAAAGAATATTTACACAGTTACTCTCACAAACGCAGAACTCAAGGGTAAAAAAGAAATCAATGTTACTCTTGCAGGCCTTAAAGGTAAAATCAAAGATGCTGCAGCAACAATCCTTACTTCAAAGGAAATGCATCTTTGTAACTCATTTGCAAAGCCTAACGAACTGAAAGAAAAAACTCTTGATGTAAAACTTTCTGGTGCAAACGAATTGTTTGTTACAGTTCCTGCAATGAGTGTTGTAACCATAGAGATTACAGCTTAAGGAAAATTCGGTCATTGAGCCTGTCAAAATGAACTCAGACTTACGCAGATGGGTTCGACAGGCTCAACCACCGTTAAAAGTTTATGAACGATCCCTGTCCTGTATGTGAAAATAAAACACATCTTTCTGCAATGGATATGACACCGGAACTGGTAGCCGAAATGGCTGCTGAAGAAACGGTGACTGATTACGCAGGAGATGACCTTGTTGAAAAAAGACTAAAAATCTGCGAGGCCTGTTCACACCTTATAGGCGGAATGACCTGCAGAGATTGCGGCTGTTTTGTGCAATTCCGAGTAAGGCATAAAACGGCAGCCTGTATAAATGGAAAATGGTAATGCGGTGGTTTCGATACGGCTTCTGACGAAGCCTACTCAACCACCGGTAAAGTACGGTGGTTGGAGTAGTACGGTGCTAAAGCACCTATCGTATCGAAACCACCGCAGAGGTAAATATGGAAAACTATAATAAAAACGCAGCAGCACCAGTGCCACCAATGGGCTGGAACAGTTACGATTATTACAACACAATGGTAAACGAAGATCAGGTTCGTGCAAATGCCGAATACATGGCAAAAAATCTTAAACAGTTTGGCTGGGAATATGTTGTAATTGATATTCAGTGGTCTGACCCGGATGCAGGTAACCGTAATGCCGAAGGAATTCAGTACATTCCATTCAGTCGTTTTTGTATTGATGAGTTTTCCCGCCAGATTCCGGCTCCCAACCGTTTTCCAAGCAGTGAGGGAGGAAAAGGCTTTAAGCCGCTTGCAGATTATATTCATTCTCTTGGACTAAAATTTGGAATTCACATTATGCGTGGTATTCCACGTTTTGCCGCTCATGATCATCTACCAATTAAAACACATGACGGCAGTAAAATTACTGCCAATCTCATAGCAAATCCATATTCAGTCAGCCGCTGGAATCCGGATATGTATGGAGTAGATGCTGCCCGCCCTTACGCCCAGGATTACTACGATTCTATTTTTGAGCTTTATGCTTACTGGGGTGTAGACTTTGTAAAAGTTGATGATATCTGTAATACAAACATGTATCCTCATAATCCCTACTCTGCAGAAAAAGAAATTGAACTGATGGCTAAAGCTATTGAAAACTCAGGCCGGCCTATGGTGCTTTCTTTGAGCCCTGGACCTGCTGTTATTGAAAAAGCTCATCATTATGAAAGCTTTGCAAATATGTGGCGCATTACAGACGACTTCTGGGACGACTGGAAGCTTCTCAAAGCCATGTTTGAACGCTGCGAAGTATGGCAGAAACACACCGGAGACGGCAACTGGCCGGACTGCGATATGCTGCCGATGAACCGTCTTGGCTGGGGCTGGGCCGCTCCCGGAACACCAGAAAATAAGCGGGGCTGGAAATGTAAGTTCACAAAAGAAGAAACACGCACAATGATAACCCTATGGTGCATTTTCCGTGCTCCTCTTATGATTGGAACTGATCTGCCTCAGCTCGACAGCTTTAATCTTAGTCTGCTTACAAACGAAGAAATTCTTGCCATGGACAAATGCCCGAACCAGGCAGAACAGCTTAGCGCAAGCAGCCATGAAGATGTTGTTGTATGGCGTAACATAACAGAAGACGGCCACGCTTATTATGCCTATTTTAATTTAAGTGAAGAAGTGCAGACTGTTACAATGAATGTGGATAAAGGAATTCAAAATCCGACAATTCGCGATTTATGGGAGAAAAAAGACCTTGGTGAAGAAGTAACCTTCTCACTGGAACCGCATGCCTGCAGAGCCTTTAAAGTATAAAGGTTTTCCTAGCGCATAACTACATTATCTGATTTTAGTTTTGGCTGCTTTTTATAAAGATACTTTAATGGATGTACATCAAAGGCATTTATAAACCAGCCGCCAACTTCCTGAAGATTTATAACGCTGGAAGCAACTGAACGATAAAGTGGCAGCACCATTCCTGAATCAAGAAGGATTGTTTCTGCCTGACCTAAAAGTTTCATACGTTCTTCTTCACCAGCTATTGCGGCTTGTTCAAGGAGCATGTCAAACTCGCTGTTTTTCCAGCCGGAAGAATTCATTGTTGAGTTTCCACGGAAAAGTTCAAGGAAAGCAAGCGGGTCAGCAAAGTCTCCAATCCAGGAAGTAATCAGAATATCTGCATCGGCAGTTTCTGCACTCGCATAATAATCATACGAAGGTATTCTCTGAATTTCTAATTCTACGCCAAGCACTTCGAGTGCACTTTTAATTTCATTTTCCTCTGCTTCAGAAAATTCATTTTCAAAAACATGCATTACCAGAGGAATTTTTTCGTCTTCAGGAATTCCGTATTTTTCGCGGGCATCTTTCATTTTGAGGGAAGCTTCAATTGCATCTGTATAATCAAAGCCATCAATCTGTGGATAGCCCGGCAAAGGATAAACCAGAGTAGTTGCCGGAATCAGATATTTTTTATGAATAGTTTCCCATGGAAATGCTTCAAGCACTGCATTACGGAATTCCGGATAGTCCCAGAGTTTTGAAGTTTTACTGTCTGCAGGTTTTCTATTGCTTACCCTGAAATACAGAAATCCTGTTCCAAAGTTTGCATTAAACTGAATTGAAGAAGGATTCAAAATCTTCTGCTGATTTACATTTGCAGTAACCCAGTCTACAGCACCAGTATTGTAGTAGTAAGTATTATCATCAGCATTTTCTGACTGAACAAAAGTAATTCTTTCAAGAGTTACATTAGCTTTATCCCAGTAATAAGGATTTTTCTTGAGAATGTATTTTCTTTCTGTTGCGATTTCAAGCTCATAAGCACCACTGTAAACCTGAGGATTACTATGGGTAATTGTAAATGCAGTATGGCAGAGAATTTTTGGCAGATAATTTGCAGGTGTATTCAGATAAATCGAAAGTGCATTTTCTGCTGTTGCGTAAATTCCAACTTCATCATAATTTCCCCTGCCGGTTCGAAAAGCTTCAGCTCCCCTCACTATATCAAAAAGAGAAGAATATGGAGCATAGGGATTTGCAAGCATTCTGAGCCAGCTGTCGCGAACTGCTTCCGCGGTAATTTTTTCTCCGTTGCTGAAAAATACATCATCGCGCAGAATAATTGTCCAGCGCTTTTTATCACGTGAAATTTTAAACTCTTTTGCAATTGCGTATTGTGGTTCGAGATTAATCGGACTTGTTCTGAAGAGACCTTCATACAAGCCGTCGAGGAACTGAGAATCGCTTGCATAATTTGTTAGCTGAGGATTAAGCTCATGAGGGCGCAGTGGTTCTACAATTATAAAATTCTGTTGAAGTTCTGCCGAAAGCTTGTCTTTATCTTCGGCTTGTCGTTCACGGGCGTTTTCAAGTTCAAGAAGTTCTTCTGGAGTTAATTCCTGGCCTGGCCCAAATTCCTGTGAAACCAAAGGAAATAGCAACGAAGTACATAATAATGAGACGACAATTTTTTTTAGATTTTTAAACATTATCCGCAATTCCTAATTTCTGCATTTGTGCGGCTTCTTCTTTATAAGAAGCATATTCGCTGCGTTTTTTATTAGCATTTATTATTGAATTGCGCAAGGCAGAAAGTTCAATTTGCATACCTTTTATTCCTGTCTTAAACTCTGTGGCAACTTCCTGCTTAAAATGTGAATCAAAAGCATTGATTACAACAAAAAGAGACTGCAATTCAGAAATCTGTTTATTTACAAAACTCAAAATTGCATCTTCAGAAGAAGACTGGATTTTTGAATACTCTATTCCCTTTGTTGCAATTCCATTATAAATACGTTCTTTACGAGACAAGTCAGACATAAACTCATTTATTTTGATTTTCTGTGTCCGCTCTGATCCGGTTTTTGAATCTTTTATTACAAGATTACAAATACGTTCTTTTTCCGGAATATGAAATGCCTTTTTGAGTGCACATATAAGCTTACTGAAGAAAGTACTTTTGGTTTTATACAAAAGTTCAATATTATCAGAAAGTTTTGAAATAAGCTGTGCAAGAGTTGGTGCTGTAGCTCCAACAGCAAGAACAGACTGCATGAGCATTTCTTTTGTATCCGGCCCGGCAGCTTTTTTTACAGTTACACTTTTTGAAGATTCTTTTATCTGAAGGCGTTCAAGAACTGCCGCTCGTCTTCTGTCTTTATCAGGGGCATGATCTTCTTCAATAATTTCATTTACAAGATCAGTATAAAAATTCTTTTTGCCGGTTACTTTTGTATAAAGTCTTTTGATTTCTGCCAGCTCTGCTTCTGAAGATTCTGCAGCCTTCGCCTTATCGAAATCCGGATGATCAAACAAATCGCGTCTAAGACCGCCTTTATATAGCTCCCGCAAAAAAACTGAAAGCTCTGTAAGTATGTTGTTTATTTCACCGGTTGACTGAGCACATTTATCAAGGCTGTCATTAATCATACTCTGAACAACATTTGGTGCACCTTTTTTTGCATTGCTGACAACCATTGCAAGAGCACGGGTATTCATTCTTGTACTGTTGCTGGAAAGATTGTCCCACTCAAAAACCTTGTTCAAATCCAGAAGCTGCTTAACCTTCTGAATCGTAAAATTTTCTATTGAAAATCTGAAGTAGGTACAAATAAAGTCGAGCATAGTCTCATAATTCGAAAACCGCTCTCCAAAAACCTTAGCAATTTCGCTTTCTGCAAATTCGGAAGTCTCTGGTACAACAATCCCTGAAATCTTTTTATCCAGTCTATATGGATCTGGAACAATTAATGACTTCTTAACAAAATTTTCGAAAAGATTTTTTACGCAGGTATACATAAGCCGATACTGCATAAGCATTTCCTGCAGACGTACAGAGTTATACCATTCCTGTTTTTTGTTTAGAGCTGTCTGAAGCTCATTTACAAAATTATCCACTTCCATACTTAGATTATCGGCAGAAAGTCCTGATTACTTGCTTAAAATTTTCACAGGTGTTCCTGGTACTATAGAATCAAAATTTACCTCGTATGTTTCACCATTTTTATCTGTTCCAACTTCAAAATAGAAAGAATTATCTTCGGCTCGGAAGATTTTTCCTTTGACAGTTTTATCAGCCTTAAATTCAGCATCAGCTCCTTCTTCTGTAATCAGATAACGAGCCTTACCTGTAACATAAACACGCATGCTATCATAATCAGTTGCAAACATAATTACTGCGTTTGTTTTTGCCAGAGATAAAAGTGTTTCATAAGTCTGCTCATAGAAAGCCTGCTGATCTGAAATCTGTTTTTTACTTTCTGTAAGCTCATTCGAAAGACTGTTTATTTTTTCATTGAGCTGAACAGTTTCGTTATAAAGAGAAGCAGTTGTATTTACAAATGCTGCACCCATCTCATTTACAAGCTCGCGTGAGGCTGCTGTATAAGTCGGAATTGAATTCTTTTGCGGAACATCTCTTACTGCTTTATCAAGATATTTATAATCATCATAAAGCTTTTGATATTCGTTCATTGTATTTGAAAGCTTCTGTGATGAAATATTTTTTTGTGCTAATGCAGAAGTCGCATTAAAATCTGGAGCAGCTGTATTATTAGTTTTTTGAATTATACTGCCAGCCTTTTCATCATTAAGTTTTGGATCAAGCAAAGCAAGCTCAGTCTGATATTGTGCCGAAACAGCACTTACAGCAGAACGAATTGCTTCTGTATTCTGCTCTTGTGTATCTGAAAGTTTTTTGTTTAATTCTGCTATG
Source organism: Treponema sp. (assembly GCA_016293915.1). Classification (GTDB taxonomy): domain Bacteria; phylum Spirochaetota; class Spirochaetia; order Treponematales; family Treponemataceae; genus Treponema_D. The sequence goes on from JAEDCY010000006.1 coordinate 18,102, forward strand.
CGGATTTCGTACTGGTCTTTTATTTTCTTTTGTTCGAGCTCTTTGACCTTGCGTTCACTATCAAGGGCTTTTTCCTTTTCCTTTGCAGCCTGAACCTTAGCCGCATCAAATTCTGCAAGCTGAGCTTTATATTCTTCGATTTCTTTTTCTGCCTGAACAAGCTGTGCATCATATTCTTCATGAATTGCAGCTAAAGCCTCTTTGTAATTCTTATCAGCCTCATAAATAAGCTCCGCACGTTTTTTTCTTGAAAGGCGGGTCATAGAATCAATAACGAAGATATCGTTTGTATGAGAATCTTCTGCGGCCTTAAGTTTTACAGCCATATCACCTTCAACTGCTGCACGCTGTTTTACGGCATTGTCGTAGTTTGTCTGAGCTGCAGTTACTGTGTTCAAGAGATTTTTAAGATTGAGGTCATCAAACTCTGCCACGCTTACAGAAATTTCTTCATTATGAGACGAAATTGTTTTTGTCATTATAAAGGCAATTGCAAATACAACTAAAAAACAACCGATAAGCATCAGGGCCGAAAAAGGCGAATGATTCTTTTTTGATTTTGCATATTCATTTTCGATATTATAAGTCTGCTCAGAAGAAGTCTGGTGAATGCGTTCCAGCTCCTTTCCAAGAAAGAGCATTACTTCATTATGTATCTGATTTGCTTTTTGCTCTTCTGATATTTTTGTTATTTTGTTGTCATTGTCCATATTCCGCTCCAATCTGCAGGTGCACTCTTTATACCCATTCGCTCAAGGAATACCTGAGTGACATCTAGTTCCAGTCCTTTGAAAATTTTGCGGGCTGCTTTCCAGTCGCCGTCGTAATAAGCCTTTAAGCCCTCTTCAAACTTCTGATATTTTTCAAGCAGTGCTTCGTCCATTTCGTTTGTATCGAAAGGGAAGTAGATTTTCTTTCCTTTTGTTTTTCCTTTTACCTGAACTGTATCGATTTCTATAAACTTATAACGTGCGGTTTCTGCCGTTACTTCATCTTTAATTGATTCGGAAACGACTACCGGAATGTGATAGATTCTTGTGAGCCCCTCGAGTCGCGATGCCGAATTTACGGTATCGCCGATTACGGTGTTTGTCATGTGAGACTGACGAGGATCATCAAAGTCGTTACGGCCGATTGTTCCGTAGAATACTTTTCCGCCGTCAACACCAACACCAACATCTACCATTACAGCCTGGAAAACACTCTCTTCTGATTCTGTGAGTTTACGCTGCTTTTCTATTTCTTCGCGGCGGCCCTGCATTTCCTGTCTAAGCTCTGCAGTTGCGCGGGTTATGTTCCAGGCAGAAATTACGGCATTGTAAGCCTTAGAACGTTTTGAATCGAGAGTTCCATAAATTGCAAGAATTGCGTCTCCAATAATAGAACCTACAATTCCCGAGTTCTCATGAACATTATGAATTACACGATTATAATGAACATTCAAAACTTCAATAATGTCGTTTCCAAGAGTTTCTGTTCGGTAAGTAAAACTCTTTACATCGGAGAAAAGCATTGCAAGATCCTGCTGCTTTCCTTCGAGACCTACATCACGACCTGCATAAGCTTTTGCAACAATATCCTTTGAAACAAATTTCTGAAAAGTATCAAGAAGATTACTAACCTGCATTGAAAGAGAATTGAAGGAAGCCGCCAAGTAAGTAACGTCATCATTAGGAGCCTTTGAAATGTCGATAAGATCAAGCTTCTTTTTCTTCTGCATTTCGATAAGATCGTCTGTAAAAGAACGCAGGGATCTGAACTCACGGTTAATTGTTATATAACCGGCAGCAACAAATAGAAGCGTAAAAATAATGATTAATGCAGAAATGATTCCATAGATTCTATAATTTGATTTTTCCAGATCAGAACGAAGCTCAGCGCGGATAATGTAGTAGCCCCAGTCATCCTGATATTTATATACACCAAAATAGTCTCCATAAGGACTCGAAAAAGAAATAGACCCTTCCTCTATTCCCTTCTCTTTATTTTGATTTAGCAGCATTAGGGCATTTGAATCAAAAGAAGGAAAAACCGCAAGCTCATTTGCATCAGTTAAAAACTCAATTTCTCCATCATTTGTTACACCAAGTGCAAGACTGTTAGCATTATCAAATCCAGTTCTGGCAACCTTACACATAGCATCAATACTTTCTTCCCGATTACCAGAATACGAATAAATCTGATACTGATTTGAAGAAGTTGTATAAAGCTCTTTCAACTGACTTACCATGATTGTATTATTTAAATTGATAATCTGACGTTGAGTAAGCTGAAGTGAAATAAAATTTGTAATAAAATTTGAAAGCAGTATAAGACAAATAAAGATGAGAAGCATCTTTAAGCCAATCGGAATAATCCTCGTTTTTCCTACTCTGGAAAAGAATTTAATCTTGCCAGGCACGTTGAGTCCTCCAAATCGGTCATTGCTTAAAGGCAGTGACACAAATATCTTTTTTCTCCGAGATTATTTTTAAATTGATATTTTGAATTAATCTTTCGCAAACGTTGTAGTAACTATGAATTATAAATCAATTGAATAAAAAACGCAATTTTTTTATGATAGTGTCATTCCGAACCTTCGTAGCACAGCTACTCGGAGACTCTCTAAAAAAGATGCTGAATCAAGTTCAGCATGACACATAATGGATTCTAATATGTCTAAAAAATCAAAATCTATAGTACGTTCAGGGCTTCTGCTTACTCTTATGACCTTTGCTTCCCGCATTATGGGACTTGTTCGCGAGATGACAAAGGCATCTTTCCTTGGAACCGGACTTTTTGCCGACAGTTTTTCTGTCGCATTTATGATTCCAAACCTTTTCCGAAAACTTTTTGCTGAAAACGCAATTTCTGTAGCTTTTATTCCTACCTTCAAGGACTATATTTCAAAAGAAGATACTAGCGAAAATAAAAAAACAACACAGGAATTTCTAAACGCTACTCTGACTCTTGTATCTTTTCTTACAGCCTGTGTTGTTACTTTGGGAATAATTCTTGCTCCTTTTATCATTCCGATTTTCTGCAAAGCTCCGGCTGAAGGAATAGAGGGATATGCAGCAAAGCTTGATTACTATCTTCTGGAACTCAATGAAACAACAATACTTACGAGGATAATGTTCCCGTATCTCTTTTTGATTTCAATAGCAGCATTTTTTCAGGGAGTTTTAAACACCTGTGGAATTTTTGCACCTTCTGGTTTTACTCCGGTTATGTTCAACGGAATTGTAGTTCTTTCAACTTATATTCTCGCACCACATACTTCTAATCCGGCGCGAGCAATGGCTATAGGAACAATTTTGGGTGGCACAGTCCAGGCTATTTTCCAGTGGCCTTTTGTTCACAAGACTGGCTGGAAAACCGGAATCACATCAATAAAAAAAGCTTTTACAAACCCAGGAACCAGAAAAGTTATGGCTCTGCTGGCTCCAACAATTGTTGGAATTGCCGCATATCAGCTTAATGACACAGTTTCAACAGCACTTGCTAAACACGTGGGACCTGGTATTGCATCAAGCCTTCAGTACAGCATCCGACTTCAGGAACTGATTCTTGGAATTTTTGCAGTTTCAATCGGAACTGTAATTCTGCCGGATCTTTCGGGCTTTGCAAATAAAAAAGACTGGACTCAGTTCAATTCAATGCTGCTTCAGGCAATCAAAATTATGACTTTGATTTCGATTCCGATTACAGCCTACTCGCTTATCACCGGCCGCGAACTGATTTCCCTCTTATATAAAAGAAATCAGTTTGATGAAGATTCTGTAATTATGACTCTGGGAATTTTTCGCTTTCATATTGCGGGCCTGCTTTTTATTGCCCTTAACAGGATCATGGCTCCGGCTTTTTATGCACAGAAAAAACCTAAGCTCCCCACTATTGCAGGCCTTATCAATTTTGCTTCAAACATTCTTTTTGTCTTCATCCTTTCAAGACCAATGGGTGGAAACGGAATCGCTCTTGCCTTAAGCATCGCAAGCTGTCTTAATACAATTTTCCTTTTTATCTTTATGAAAAAAATGGAATCAATAGAAGTTGGCCGGCTGGCACGCGGAACTCTACTCTATGCTTTAAAGATGCTGATTTTTTCTGTGATTGCTTCGGTGCCGACTTATTATCTGCATAAGTTTCTGGTAAAAACTTTTGAGGGGCATGGAAATCTTATTGCTTATGGAGCACCAGTTGTGATTTCTGCAATTGCATTTGCCCTTGTAGGAGTACTTGAACTGATTATCGCAAGAGATGAGATTGTGCAGTCTATAACAGCCCGCTGGTTGAGTAGCCCGAAGGGCGTATCGAAACCAAATACAGATAAGAACTAACCGGTGGTTTCGATACACCCGCATTCGCGGGCACTCAACCACCCTACAACAGAGAGGTACAAATGAAAGAATATACAAATGACCAATTAAAAGAAATCTACCGCGCACGCCGAAAGACCCTTGCAAGCGAAATGAAAAGCCGCAGCGCAGGTGCCTGTGTTTTTATCGACAGCGAAGAACACCGCGACCCGGCTCTGCCATATTTTACAAATCACCCCAGCGACGCAGTTCTCATAATTTTCAGCGACGGCTACACCGTACTCATTCCCTGGGATGAAAATCTTGCCCGCCAGCAGGCCCAGTACGACAAGCTTGTGCCATATACCCGCTATAAAAACAAGGATATAGATGCAATTCTTGCCGTGCTCAACGTTTGCTACACTCACGGAGAAAACAGCCGTGTAGAACTACCTCCATATCTGACCTATCCAACCTATCTTAAATTTATTGATGCACTTGCAAACTACGACTGCCGCTGTATGGAAGATGGTCTTCACAAGTTTGTCGTAGACTGCCGCATGATTAAAGATGAATATGAAATTGAATGTACCCGTGAAGCAGCCCGTGTAGGAGACCTGATTATTGATGAAATTGAAAAACAGGTACGTAAAGGCAAAATTAAAACTGAAACTGATGTCGCACTTTTGATAGAAAAAAAACTTCGTGAAAACGGATGTCAGAGAACAGGTTTTGATACGCTCGCGGCGGGACCTTCGCGCAGCTTCGCAATTCATGCGTTCCCGGGATACACTGCAGCAGACTGGCCGGCACAGGGACTTTCCATTCTGGACTTTGGCGTTGTTTATAACGGCTATACAAGCGATACAACGCTTACAATTGCAAAAGGACCTCTGACTGCCGCCCAGGAAAAACAGCTGGAGCTGGTTCAGAAAGCCTATGATGAATGCTTAAAACTCTACAAACCTGGACGGCCGATTATGGAGGCAGCGAAAAAGGCGGACAGTATTTTTGCAGCAGCAAAGCGTAAGATGCCTCACACTCTGGGCCACGCTATTGGTCTTGAGATTCATGAGCAGCCGCGTGTGAGCCCGCGCACTGCGCCAGAGCTGCTTTTTAAGCCGGGAATGATTTTAACTTGTGAGCCGGGACTTTATGATGTGAAAATCGGTGGAACACGCCTGGAAAATGATGTCCTCATCACCGAAGACGGCAATGAGGTTATCACTCATTCACGAATTATCCGAATCTAGAAAATTTCGCTCTTTTGATTTCGCAGGGCTATCTGTTCAAGAATACTGTCGGCACTTACACAAAGTGCTGTACACAGATATTTATCTTCGAGTCCCTGAGCAAGTTTCTTCATATCGGAAATTACATGGCGAATAAGATCATTGCTTAATTCTTCTTCGCAGCAGTCTTCGAGCTGGCGGTTGTATTCTTCACCGAGCACACCTGACTTTATCAATGATTCTGCTGTTATGAGAAGACCTCTCTTTCCAGACATTTTCTGAATGATATATTCTATAACCATTCTCATACGACAGCACTCAAATGAGTTTTTGTCTTTTTCTGGAAGGAAGCTTGAAAGAACTCTAAGCTTTTTGAAAAGCTCTAGTTCTGCAGCATAATTCTTTGCCATATTATCGTCATTAAGGATTCGGCTGATTTTGTCCAGCATATCGTCTGCTGTAATAAAGTTATCATCCGATTCCTTTTCAGCAGCTGGCACCTCAGCTACAGTTTCTTCAAGTGCTGCTTCTTCATAAGGACCACCACAGAGATCTTCGAGTTCTTCAACAGAAAGGAACTGGTCAAAAGTAAAATCATCAGAATCTCTTTCATCAGCTTCTGTTACATCTGCATCATCTATACTGATTTCTGAATCTTCAGATTCGCTTTCAACTTCTTCTTCAATTTCAGGCTCAGGTTCAGTTTCTGGTTTCAGTTCAATTTCTGGCTCAACTTCAACCTCTGGCTCAATTTCGACTTCTGACTCTTCAATCACAGGTTCTTCATCTTCCAGATCTTCATCAAAGCCATCTAAAGCAGCTTCTTCTGCAAGAATATCTTCTGATTCAGTTGATGAAATCAAATCTTCATCGAGTAATGAATCATCAAGCCCCTCTTCTTCGGCTTCCTCTTTAACTGGTTCTTCTGCTACCTGCTCCGGTTGCAAATCATATTCAGAAAGCTTGTCTTCTACAGCTTCTTCAACTGCTTTCTCAACAGTTTCCTGAATCATCTTCTCATTTTCCTGCTTGAGTTCATTTACAAGCTCTCTCTGCTGCAAAGCAAACTCACGCTGCTGAAGTTCGAGTTCCTTCTGCTGATTCTTCAAATCATTCATCATCTTCTGAGCATCAGATGCTGAAAGAGTATTTACCGGCGGCTCATAAGGCTCATAATCAGATTTCTGCTCCGGCTTTTCAGGCACCTTCGGTGCAAGCGGCTCATACTCCGGTTCCTCCTCGCTCGACCCCACCGGCTCATATTCCGAAGCCGGTTCTGTCTCCGCTTCAGGAGTACTCTCTGCTACAGGCTCTGACACAGCCTCTTCTATCGTGCCATCTTCAAAATCACCAAAGTCAAAATCACCTTCATCTTCTGAAAGACCATCCTTAAGACTGTCTTCTTCACCTGCTGCTGGTGTCATCATAGACATCAAATCAGAATCTTCCTCATTTTCGTCATAAGGCTTTTCCTCTTCTTCTGCAGGTTTATTTTCAGCATCTGGATCATCATCAAAATCTTCCCAGAATTCACCATCTTCACCGGTAAGTGCCTGTTCTATCGTCGGAGTAGATTCAAGGCTGCTGATATCAGGAAGTTCATCCTCGCCATCTCCCGAACCAGACATCATAGCATCTATCTGCTCATCATTTTTTTTGTCGTTATCAATCAAGCTTCCATCTTCTGCAAGATTTCCACCTTCCTCTTCTGAGAGTTTATCTGCATCAACTGCTATCGGCATTTCATCGGTATTATAAATTTCTTTATTTGTCTCAAGCTCGTTGTAAATTTTCTCAAGTTCTTTAACAGCATAGATGTTAGGATTCTTTAACGAAACACCTTTTTCATAGTCTGATTTTGCCTTTTTTAAATCACCACGCACAGCGTTAATTGTACCTAACAAATTATAACCTTCCGGTAACTGCGGTCTGCTATCTACAAAATGATTTGCCATTTCTTCAGCCTTTTCATAATTTCCAGTCTGAATATAACGGTCAGCGGCATTAATCATATAATCTTTGTAGTGATGATTGATTTTCTTGATTTTATAAAAATAAGTATTTGCAGCCTCTTCATCTCCGCGGCAGATAAAATACTGTCCGTAAAGATCAAGAATCTGAAGATCCTTACCATCACTTTTTTCATCGATTGTTTTAATCAAATCAAGTGCTTTTTCATAACGCTGAGCAGAAAGAAGAACATGTGCATACTGCTTACATACTTCAAGATTCTCAGGAGCAATATCGACTGCATCAAGAATTTTTTCCATGGCCTGATCAATCTTCATTCCCTTTTCAAGAGATTTTGAAAGACCAACAAGGATATTAATGTCGTGCTGCTTAAGAGCTTCTGCCTTCTTGAAAGTTTTTGTTGCATTATCGTAATCAAACTGATTCAGATAAATACGTCCGAGAATGCAAAGCAAATCTACATCATCCGGATGCAATTTAATTGACTGTCCAACAAGTTCCTGAGCCTGCTTTGTGTCCTGACAACGGATAAGAAGTTCACTGAAATCACGGATGGCATCGAGCCAGCCCGGTCGTGTTTTAAGCGCATTTTCATAGCTTCTTACTGCTTCGGGATAATTTTTTGTAGCTTCATAAACATGAGCAAGATTGTAATTCAAAATAGGATGATTCTGGTCTACCTGAAGCCCACGCCTAAAGGCAGCGATGGCCAGCTCATACTCTTTTTTAGCCGAATAAATAGAACCAAGATGGTTATGCGCAAGTACATCATCCGGGTTGTGGTTGATTACAGATTCAAAGGCATCAATAGCGTCATCGTAATCACCCATCTCCTTGTAAGTAAAACCGAGGTTATAATTGATATTAGGATTTGAAGAAGAAATATCCTGGGCTTTATGAAGAATATTTACTGAATCTTCATAGCGTTTAAGGCGGCGAAAAATTGCACCCAGGCTCACCATTGAGTCAGTGTTATCCGGATTAAAAGTGATAATCTGCTCATAATAGGGAATTGCTTTTTCGTCCTGGCCGGCGCGCACATAAATACTACCAAGCTGCTTAAGATATTCTACATTGGATTCATCACTTCGCAGAAGTTCTTTGTAAAGTCGCGCAGCTGTTGCCCAATCATGAGCTGTAATTGCATTCTGTGCCTTTGTCAAAATCAAACTGTATGCCATATTTTATCCCCTCTTTTACCCTATTTTAATCTTGCTAACGGGCGCGCAAAAACTTCTTTTGAAAGATTTCCTACAACCCTCATATCATAAGCAGACCAGGCTGCTACTGCAAAATAATATATTTTTCCGTTCTCAAGTCCTGTAACTGTATATGAACTTGTATTTCCTACATTAATTGGTGATTCACCTTCTATTGCCATGCGGCCAAGGTATTCACCAGGACGAGTTCCATAATATAGATAGTAACCGCCTGCTGTATCATCCACAGAATAGTTCCATGAAACTGTAACACTTCCGTTACCCGCAACTGCCTTTACAACAAATGGAGGCAGTGGTTCCGGCAGTTCTGTAAAGTCCAGACTTATCGAGGTAATAGCTGGTGTCTGTTCACCGTTTCCGTCTGGCATGAGTTCTACTGCTACCTGAAAGTAAAGTCCTGTTATTCCTTTGAGGTCTTCTCCGCTTTCTATCGGCTTCCATTCAGGGTACTCATCATTCCAGCCATAAAAATTTTCACCTGAACGTACGTAATAGCACACTGCAGTTTGTGAAGGAATGTTCATTTCGGCTTCAAGCTTATTGAGTACTGAGCCTGTTGAAACCATAATCGGTTTTGTTACAAAGCTGCCGCCAACGGGGAGATATTGAGCGTGGCCGATTCTTCCGGCGTTGTCTGCCGACTGGAAATCTGGCGGAGAATAAGGCCGTCTGAGAATTCTAAAATCATCAAGAATTCCCGTATACTCAGGACAAATAGAAAGCTCAGAAGGAGTTCCAAGATAAACGAGATTTACATCGCCACCTTCCGAACGTTCGTTAGTTATATAAGTAATATCTTCTGTTATTCCGTTTACAACGTATTCAAGAATTCCCGTCTCACAATCAAAAGAAAGTACATGATAACTCCACTCATCCGGTATGATTTTTGAACTTCCCTTAAGCTCTACCTCGTTTTTACCAGCAGCATTCAGGTACATATCAAAAATATTATTGAGTTCCCACTTTATGTGTCCTTTATCAAAAGTTCCGTTTATAACCTGAAAAACAAGGCGTCCATCTTCATTTTTTGAGGATTCCCAGTTCAAAACAATTTCACCATTTTCTGCAATCGAAGGGCAAAGCCAGAATTCAATTGAAAAAGACCCCATCAAACCTTCTGAACCAAAGAAGGTTCCAGGTTTTCCGGATATACTCAAGCCTCCCATATTTCGGCTGAGACCTGCTGCTTTTTCATTTTTTGTCTGATTAGTCTGCTGGAAATTATTTCTGTTAATCGTATAGTCACCATCAGAAACTGGCATCTGTGCGTCTTCAAAATCAATTAATAAATCTGTATATTCATCAAAAACAAAAGAGTTTGAGGCAAGCTGTATACAGTCGTATCCGAAACGACCTTTTCCTGTTGTAATGTTATACTGCTTCTGGAAAACCGGCCAGCCGTTTTTTCCACCGAGCAAATATTCTTTAGCAAAAAGATTCATTGTGCTGCCTGCACAAATCATTGCAAGCGCTATAATAAGAAGTCTTTTTTTGATACAATTTCCTAACATAACATGACAGCCAAAACTACACGTGATATTCTTCACGAAACAGCTCTGAAAGCTCCTCAATCTAGTGGCGTCTATCTGTGGCGAAACGCAGAAGGCACCGTAATTTATGTGGGAAAAGCGAAAAGCCTTAAGAGCCGTCTGTCTTCCTATTTTTCAGGACAACAGAGCGTAAAAACAAGACTTTTAATCTCCCACGCCAACTCTATTGAATACATCACAACAGCTAATGAGTACGAAGCTCTGCTGCTGGAAAACAACCTTATTAAAAAGTACAATCCCCGCTACAACATAGTTTTGAAAGACGGTAAATCATACCCTGTTTTGAGAATCACCAATGAGGATTTTCCCAAGATTTTTAAGACCCGCCGCATTTTGCAGGATGGTTCCACTTATTTTGGTCCCTTTCCTGACGTTGCAGCTCTGGATACATTTATTGAAACACTTTTCAAGCTGTATCCTGTCCGTCATTGCAGAACTTTTAGAAAACGAGACACCCCTTGTCTCTATTACCATATGAAGCAATGTCAGGCTCCCTGCTGCGGTAAAATTTCAAAAGAGTCCTACAACTTATACATCGGTGAAATAAAAAGGTTACTTGAGGGAAAAGGTGAAGAAACTGTAAAAGCCCTGCAGAACGAAATGAAGGCTGCAGCTGCTGCTTTGGACTTTGAAAAGGCGGCCAGACTACGCGACGGCATAAAAGCCCTTATGGTTCTGCAGAATCAGAATATTGTAGAAAGCTTTGATTCTGATGACCGCGATTATATTGCATACCATAGCGAAGGCGAACTTGTAAGCTTTACAGTTTTGAAAATTCGTGGCGGCAAACTGCTTGGTCGGGAAAATTACCGCGCCGAATCTCTTAATGACGACGATGACCTTATAGCTGAGTTTATGGCCGTTTTTTATGATGATATCCACACTATTCCGCCTCAGGTTTATATTCCTGCGACCAAAGAGTTTGACCATATTTCACGCTGGCTTCGTGAGGAAAAGAAATCTACTTCTCAGGTTTTTATGGTAACTTCTCACGATCTTCCTCGAGATGTTGCAGCCATTCAGATGGCAAAACACAACGCAAAGGAAGATATTGTGCGCCGCCTCCGCGACCGTGGTGACATGCCTGCCCTCGAAGAGCTTAAAGAAAAGCTTGGCCTCGACTCGCTGCCGGTTAGAATCGAAGGTTTTGATATTGCTCATATCGGTGGTAAATGGCCGGTTGCTTCCCTAATCAGCTTTTACAACGGGAACCCGGATAAAAAGAATTACCGCTACTTCCGTCTTAAGACTACCGACGGCCTCATAGACGACTTTGCCTCAATGAAAGAAGCTGTTTCCCGCCGCTATACCCGCCTTCTCAATGAACAGGCCGACATGCCGGATCTGCTTTTGATTGATGGTGGTATTGGTCAGGTAAATGCGGTCGAAGAAATCCTCAACTCTCTGGGGCTGGACATTCCTATTGCAGGTCTTGCCAAGCGGGATGAAGAAATCTACCGCCCGGGCAACAGCACTCCAATCTGTCTGCCAAAACGAAGCGATGCCCTGCGCCTCTTGCAGCGCGTACGAGATGAAACCCACCGCTTTGCCACAAGCCGAAACCAGAGGCTGCGTACAAAAGAAAATACAAAAACGATTTTCCTGGAACTGCCGGGTGTTGGCGAAAAGCGCGCCCTGCAACTTCAGCGTCAGTTTCTCACATTGGAAAATCTTGCCGCAGCAGAAGAAAGTGCGATTGCCCAGTGCCTTCATATCAAAGCCCCGGAAGCTGCAGACATCTTACTAAAAGCCCGAGATCTCAACGCCCTTCGCAAGGACAAAAAAGACCTGCAACGCCTCTCACTCGGACAGGCTGGCACCACAAAAGAAAAAGCCGCAGAAGCAGGCTATATTGCAAATCTGGCAAGTGCAGCCCTGGCGGCTGCAACAGGCTCTGGGGAAAACTTGACATCTGGCGACAATCTAGCAGCCGCTGAAAATCCGCCTGATTACGGAGAATAAAAATACCTTATTTTTGAATCGTTAGAAAAAGTAAGAGAACTTGTTATAAAGAGACATATAAGCAAAGAAATTGTTTTTTGAGATTTCATTTTTAAATAACCTGTTTATGAAAAAACGATTGCTATTAATAAGGATTTACTTTTCATATAATCATCATCGCTTATAAAAGTGTAATCGTAAAGAGTAAAATGCTAAAAGTAACCGAAGTTACCCGAAAAAACGAAATCCTTTTATTGTTTTAACAGAATTACGCTCAACAATTTCGGCACGGCAGCGGATAATCGGCGGAACCTGTTTTCCATCAATCTGATCCAGCATCATCTGAGCAGCGATATCACCTATTTCTGTTGTACTCTGGCGGAAGGTTGTGAGGCCTAAATATTCAGAAGAAATTTCATCGTCAAAGCCTATTACAGAAATATCTTCAGGAATGCGGATTCCGTGCTTTCTGGCATATTCATAAACACCAAAAGCCATTTGATCGCTGGTCACAAAAACTGCCGTGAGGTCTTTGCGTCGTTTTATGAGGCGGCCAAAAGCTTCAGCTGCATTCTTTTTATCCCAACCTGCACTCAATTCATAAGCAGTTTCATCAAAAAGATGGTAATTTTCCATTGCAGTTTTAAAACCGTTAAATCGTTCTGTCGGCGCACTGGAAATTCCATCAACAGGAGCAGAAATATATGCTATTTTTTTGTGTCCGTGTTTTATCAGATATTCAGCAGCCTCATAGCCACCCTTCTCATTCGCAGTTATTACCGTACAGATACCATCAAAAATCGAATTAGTAGAAACACGAGGCAGATTTGTTCTGGTAAAATCTTCAAAGTCTGCAGGTGTATTAGTTGCCGGATTTATGATAATCACACCGTCAATACAGCGGAAATTGGCATGAGAAAAATAAGTCATGTTAAAATGGCGGGAAAGAAAAATGATATCATAGCCAGCCGCTTCAATTTTTTCACGAAATCTTGTAAGAACCGGAGAAAAAAGAGGATGGGCAAAGCCCATATTCATTCCAGTATCATCATAAATAACACCAATCAGATAAGACTTTTTTGTTGAAAGAGTTCGCGCAGTAATATTCGGCTCATACCCCATTTCCTTAGCCTTATCAAGAATTATCAGCCTTGTCTCTTCACTCAAAGAACCAAGCCCGTTCAAAGCCTTAGAAACCGTTGGAGCTGAATAACCTGTTGCCTCAGCTATATCATAAATCGTTACCATATTAATGCTTTATGATAAAACAAGTGTGCTGATTTGTCAAAATCGAAACTTCTATAAAATATTATAAAATTCATTTTCCTATTGCCCATCAACAACTTTTCTGATATCTTTTCCAAAGATTTTACGTTTGAGATGAACAAACCGTCAGAGTCCATAGAGTCCTGCATTACCGGCGACGCCACGGCGCACCGCGTATCACATCTACCAAGTAATTTACTACAATACAATCTTTTAATTCTCATTATTTTATCATCACCGTGATATACGGTCACGTCAAGGCAAGCTGCGCTTAAAGCCATGACATGCCTGTTTATCTTTTTTATCAGGAGGATAAAACCGCTATGAATAAGTACGCAAAGCGTTATCTTATCGACGCTATGTCTGGAATGGCTCAGGGACTTTTCTGCTCTCTGTTGATTGGAACAATCGTTAAGACTCTTGGACAGCAGTTGCTCCGTCTTAACAACAATGCTGTTTTTCAGTTTCTCGTAAATGCAGGAAACTTTGCAACTGACGCACATGTAGTTGGAGCCGCAATGGCTGTTGGAATTGGTTTTGCAATGGGTGTTCCGGCGCTGGTTTTGTTTTCACTTGCAGCAGTCGGAAGCGCTGCAAACGTAACAGGCGGAGCTGGTGGCCCGCTTGCTGTTTTACTGATTGCAATTATCGCTGCTGAGCTCGGCTGTCTTGTAAGCAAAAAGACAAAGGTAGACATCATCGTAACTCCGGCCGTTACAATTCTTGTTGGTGCCCTTTTGACAGTTTTGACTGCTAAATACATTGGTGCTGCCGCAAGCTCTGTAGGCCGCTTCCTTGTATGGACAACTAAACTTCATCCATTCTGGATGGGTATTCTCGTTTCAGTAGTTGTTGGAGTTGCTTTAACACTGCCGATTTCGTCTGCTGCAATCTGTGCTGCATTTGGCCTCACTGGTCTTGCAGGTGGTGCTGCCGTTGCAGGCTGCTGTGCTCAGATGGTTGGCTTTGCAGTTCTCAGCTTCCGAGAAAACCGCTGGGGCGGAATTCTTTCACAGGGCTTGGGAACCTCTATGCTGCAGATGCCTAATATTATCAAAAATCCTAAGACCTGGCTTCCTCCAATTATAACCAGCGCAATTACAGGTCCTCTTGCAACCTGCCTCTTCAAAATGGAAATGAACGGTGCCGCAGTAAGCTCTGGAATGGGAACCTGTGGTCTTGTTGGACAAATCGGAGTAATCACAGGCTGGTACGAACCAAGCGAAGTTGCGATTGGTCATGGTGCTGCTGCAATTCAGCCCGGCTTTGCAGACTGGCTGGGGCTTGTGCTAATTTGTATTGTACTTCCTGCTGTTTTATGCTGGGCATTCGGAATCTTGTTCCGAAAATTTAGCTGGATAAAAGACGGCGACCTTTCTTTGAATTAACAAAGCTTTCTTTTTCAATTATTTTTTCATATCTTATTCTACAATCAGCGGTTTTCTGTTATAATTATCTGTTGCGATGAATTATGAAAATCCGTTGATTGTTCAGGGAGACCGATCTCTTCTTCTTGATGTGCATGCCCCACTGGCAGAAGAATGCCGCAATGCACTGATTCCTTTTGCTGAGCTTGAAAAATCTCCTGAACATCTTCACACATATAGACTTACTCCTCTTTCTCTCTGGAACGCTGCCTCTGCCGGCTTTTCTGCTGATGATGCAGCCGCAGTCTTACAAAAATATGCACGTTATGATGTTCCTCAATCTGTAATCGCATGGATAAAGGAAACAGCCAGCCGTTTTGGAAAAATAACCCTGCTTGCAGGTCCTGATATCGAAGTTCCTGTAAAAGAAGGCTCTGCTGAAAAAATCATAGAACACTATCTTTATCTTAAAGCTGATTCACTGCCTGTATACAAGGAAATTTTTGCAAATCATTCTGTAAAGAAACTGCTGACAGCCAGCTCCGACTCTAATGCGCCTGAGCATTCCTTTCTTATTCATCTGACTGATCGCGGTACTATTAAACAGCTTTTACTTCAGGCAGGCTGGCCGGTAAAAGATCAGGTTGCACTTACAGACGGAGAACCTCTCGATGTTTCTCTTCGACAGACCACTGCAGCTGGTCAGCCATTACAAATCCGTGAATATCAGACGGGAGCAGCCCGCGCACTCGTCGGGGACAAAGGTCCGGGTACCGGCTTTGGAACAATCGTGCTCCCTTGTGGTGCTGGAAAAACTATTGTCGGCATGACTATTATGGACATGCTCAAAACCTCAACCCTGATTATCACAACTAATATTTCGGCTGTACATCAGTGGATTGACGAACTGTTAGACAAAACTAATCTCACCCGTAATCAGATAGCAGAATATTCTGGTGAATCAAAAACAATAAAACAGGTAACAGTAGCAACTTATCAGGTTTTGACCTGGAGGCCAGACAAAGAAGGTCCATATCCTCATTTTTCGATTTTTCATGAAAGACCCTGGGGACTTATTATTTATGATGAAGTACACATGCTGCCAGCTCCGGTTTTCCGTGTTGTAGCAGATTTACAGGCAGTACGCCGTGTAGGACTCACCGCTACCCTCGTTCGCGAAGACGGCTGCGAAGGTTACGTTTTCAGTCTTGTTGGTCCTAAGCGCTATGATGTTCCATGGAAGGAACTTGAAAGAGACCGCTGGATTGCCACTGCTGAATGTTTAGAAGTTAGAATTGACTTACCTGCTTATCAGGAGATTGATTACGCTGTAGCAGGAACCCGGGAAAAACACAAAATCGCAAGTATGAATCCGGAAAAACTACCGGTCGTTAGTCAAATAATAAAAAAATTCCCGGATGATAAAATCTTAGTTATCGGGCAGTATCTGCAGCAGCTGGATGAAATCGTAAAAGAACTTGGCTGCCCTATAATCACAGGAAAAACACCTACCGTAGAACGCGATCGTATTTACAACGATTTCCGTGAAGGAAAAATCCGTGTACTTGTAGTTTCAAAAGTCGCCAACTTTGCCATAGATCTTCCAGATGCTTCTCTGGCAATTCAGGTAAGCGGTACCTTTGGCAGCCGACAGGAAGAGGCTCAGCGTCTTGGTCGTATTCTCCGTCCAAAAGAAAGAAAATCCCGTTTCTTCACTCTGATTACACGAAATACTGTAGAAGAAGAATTCGGTTCAAACCGCCAGAAATTTCTTGCAGAACAAGGTTATGAATATAAAATTGTCAGATACGACGGGGAGTTGAACTTAGATGAATGACAATGAAATCTTAAAATGGCAGGAAGCAATATCTTCTCTTCCTGATAAACAGTTTTTCAATACAATGCGTCTCTATCTTGGTGAGATAAAAACTCCATACAATAAACAGCGGCTCACACAACAACTTGCCGCCTTTATAAAACGAGAAGAAAATCTTTCCAGCCTTCTGACTCTTATAGACAGTTTTGATGTTACAATCCTTACGGCAATCTCTCTGATTCCAAATCCAACACAACAGACCCTTATAGAATTTTTCCGAACAGAATATTCCGTCACAGATTTATACGCAGAAATCATAAACCTTACCGAACGCCTTTTGATTTTTACTGAAAAATCAGCAGACTCAGGCAAAGATTATATAAGAATAAATCCTCTGATTCGGGAAAATCTTTTGCCTTACCTGGATTCACAATTAATTTTCCCTGAATATACTGTAGCTCATTTTTCAAATGAAGATATTTTTAGAATCTCTCCTAACCTTCTTGCAGCATTTATTACATATATTCGTATCCGGGGAATTTCCTGTAAGGCCGATGGAACAATTAAAAAAAATGACAAGACTCGGCTCTCAGAAATTTTTCCTGGTAAAGAAAGATTCATACAGCTTTTAATGACAGCCTTTATAAATCTTTCTCTTGTTTATGAGAGTGAAGATGGCAAAGGTTTTAAACTTGATTATAACAGAACAAAAAAATTTGCTGAACTTTCTGAAATCCAGCAATATGCTCTTTTATGTGCTGCAGCAATTTCTCGCTTCAGTAAGGATGGATTGAAAAAAGAGGCTCAGCTTCTTATAGACTGTCTAACTTCAATTCCAGAAAACGGATTTTCCCGAGACAGTATTCTGCGGCTTGCATTTTTGGTTGGAACTTATACAGAAGATGGTAGTGCTATTGCACATAAAAGCCGTTTTAGTCTTATATTGGAAGCAGCAAGACAGGAAGCAGGTATTGAACCGGAACAAAATGCAGAACTCTTAGATCGTATGATTGATTGTGCTGTTATATTCGGCTTACTTAGGAAAACCGGAACTTCTAAAGAAGGAGTCGTACTCTTTAATACAACAGAGGAACTTACTTCGTACAACACATCACTAACTAACGATAGTTTGTTAAATGGAGAATCTTCTCAAACACCAAAAGTTCTGAATATTGATTCTACTTACACCGTAACACTGATGCCTGGATTACAACTCAAAGAACTCCTTCCTCTTACAGATTTTATGCTTGTAAAAAAATTTGAAGTTGTTACTGAATTTGAAATTACACGTTTATCTGCTTCAGAAGCCTTTGATAATGATCTTACGCCAGAAATCATTTTTAACCGTATTGAAAAATACAGTTACTACCAGATTCCTCAAAATCTTAAAATCAACATAACTGAATGGTATAATTCATATTCTTCTGCACAGCTTTATTATGGATATGTTCTCAAAGTCAGAGACAACAATATCTCTTTTGTAGAAAACAACCCTAATATAAAAAAATTCATTAAGGAAAAACTGGCTGAAGGTATTTATCTTTTAAATCTTCCTGCCGGTTCTGACATCAATGATTTTATAAATGAAAGCTCTCTTGACTTTATGGGAAATGTAAAAACTTCCCTCACAAAATCTGAATTCCAAACCTTCCCTCTTTTACGAAGTGGTCACAAACCTGCAGTTCTTGAAAGAAAAAAAACAGCCTGTAAAAAAACTTCTATTTCAGAAGCAGATAAAATTTTAAAAATGCTTAAAACAAGTTTGGAAAAGCTTGATATGGAAAAGCATGCAAAAGAAAGTCTTGAACACAGAATTTCAAATCGTCTGATTCTTTCAGAAAATCAATTAAAAACGGCTGCTGTTCGTACGGAAATTCTTGAGGCAGACGGTACGGATTTTGCAGGAAAAGTTCATCTGATTGAAGCAGCTGTAAAAGACGAAGATCTGATGGAACTTCAGATGCCGGATGCAAACGGAAAGGGGGAATTCTTTACTCTGGTAGGCCTTCCTCTTGGAATTTCAAAACAGCCCGGCGAAGCTGTAATGCGCTTTCAGATTGAACCAACAAAAGATATTGAAAACTTTCTTGTGAGCCGGATTACTCATCTTCGCCGACTTCGTTATTAAGGATAATCAAATGGAACTTTATATTGTAAGACACGGAACTACAGACTGGAATGCAGAAAAGAAATTTCAGGGTGCGCAGGATATTGAATTAAATGAAAACGGCAGAAAACTGGCCGCAGAACTTGGAAAAAGACTGGATGCAGAAAAGATTGATTTTGACTGCATATATTCTTCTCCACTTATACGGGCATATGAAACTGCCTGCCTTATTCGTGGACACAAAACTTATCCCATTATACGAGATTCACTTTTAACAGAAATAAGTTTTGGCAAACTCGAAGGCCTTCCTTATGACGAATGGATTGATACAAATCATCCCAGAAAATTTTTCTTCACTGAACCAGGTCGTTACATTCCACCTGAAGGAGGAGAAACTTTTAAATCTGTTTGTGAACGTACAAAAAAATTTGTTCAGACAGTAATTGAACCGATTCAAACAAGCCATCCTGATGCACGAATTATGATTGTTGCACACGGCGCCCTTCTTGCCGGTATGATGTGCTACCTCGACAATCATGATGTTGATAATTTCTGGGGCAGCGGTCTCAAAGGAAACTGCGAAGAGGCTGTTTATCAGTACGATGGAAGCAAATGGAAAAAGACTTCTGAAGATGAAGTTCACGACAATCCATATACAAAGACTGATTCGTCTAGGGAATAATTATGATAATAAAAAAATCAGATACATCATCTATAGAACAAACTACCACAGCAATAAAAAGTGGTGGTATAGTTATAATTCCAACAGATACAGTTTATGGCTTCAGCGGAATTGTTGACCTTAAAAACTCAGGCTCTCATTTTGAAACAGATGCTAAAATCCGCTCAATAAAAGGCCGTGCAGAAACAAAGCCCCTTATTCAGCTTATAGCAAAACCAGAAGATATCAGACTTTTTACCGACGATATTATTCCAGAATCTCTTCTTTCAAAATGGCCGGGCGCCCTCACAATCATAGTTCATATAAAAGATGACTCACCTCTTGCAGCCACTTCAATACCAGAAAGCCGCACTGTGGCCTTCCGCTGTCCGGGAGATGAATGGCTTCGTAAAATAATAGAACAATGTGAAGCTCCTGTTTTCAGCACCAGTGTTAATCGCAGCGGTCAGCCGGTTCTTGATACAATTAATGCAATCAATGAAGAATTCTCCAGCGAAGCCAGCCTCATCGTAGATGACGGAGATAAAAAAGGAGCCCTGCCTTCGACTCTGGTTTCAATTGAAAATGGAAATGTTCGAGTTCTTCGCCAGGGCAGTGTTAAGGTTTCCTGATATTTATACTGTCTTTCCATCCCAGTCTTTGGAATGTTCACGTTCGTAACGAATGGCCTCATCAAAATCAACTTCAGGTGCACAATTTCGCTCTACGTTTAAGGCTGCTGTATGAAGTCTTCGAATACAGTCTGATTTGTCTTTATATCCAAGCTTTGATTTTTCTATACTGTCACGCAAAATACGTATTGATTCATCATAAATTTTCAGAGGAACTGGGAAAGGGTGTCCGTCCTTTCCACCATGTGCAAAACTGAAACGTGCCGGGTCTGTAAAGCGACTTGGAGTTCCGTATATAACTTCGCTTACAAGAGCGAGAGACTGCAGTGTACGTGGACCAAGACCAGGAGTGAGTAAAAGACTTTCAAAATCCTGAGGTTGATTATTGTAAGCTGTTGCTAACACCCCTCCAAGACGCTTAAGATCTACATCCTGATCACATACTTCGTGGTGCGATGGAAGAACTATTGATCGGCCTTTTTCTTCCGTTTGTATTGAGAGCTCTGGAAACAATTCCTGCTGCTGTGGAAGCTCGGGGGCGTTGCGGGGGTGTCCCCCGCTGGAAGGGGTAGCGACCGACGAAGTGGGCGCGAGGGGAAGACTTTCCCCTCCCTGCATAAGAATAATCTGACTGGCCGGCTTCCCAATTTGTGAAATTTCATTAAGCATACGTTCGGGTTCTTCTCGACTCATTTCAAGAATTGAAGAGCGGGCCTTATCGGCTTTGGAATCTGTAAGATTCAGAATCTTTCCGCGATTATCTCCGACAACTCCGGTATGAGGTTCTTCAACAAACGAACGTAAGTTAGTTGAACACCAGTGATAACGCCGAGCCTTTTTCTCAGCCCCATTCATTCCCTGCTGAACGACTGCCCAGCTTCCGTTCCGTGTCAAAATGAAATTATGCTGATACAGCTGGAATCCATCCTGAACGGCATTGTTATCTACTTTTGCGACCAGTTTACTGTTACGAACAAGTTCATCACCGTTCAAGCCTTCTCTGCCTGCAATTTCCAGAAGTTCATCCGGGGTCATCCTTGAATATTTTCCGCGACCACCACAAACATAAATTCCTAGCTCTTTAGCTCTTGGATTAAGTCCTCTCTTTAATGCATACATAACGCTCGTCGTAATTCCAGAACTGTGCCAGTCCATTCCCATAACTGCACCAAAGGATTGAAACCAGAGCGGATCACTTAAACGAACAAGCACTTCTTCCGGACCAAAATTTTCAACAAGAGATTCTGTTATCAGTGTTCCCAGAACCATCATGCGATCCGCAAGCCAGCGGGGAACTGTTCCAGGATGAAGAGGTAAATCGGCATGTCCACTATTACGAAATTGAGGCATAGATTTATTTATATAATTATTATGAACTTTTGCTCGACAATTGTAAACCTCTGAATTGTCCCGTCATTGTTTTTGTGTTATAGTCTCCTCTATGAGTTTTCGCGATAAAAAAGTTTTTGGTTATTTGCTGGCAGCATCCTGTGTTTTTTTCTGGGGAATTACCTTTGTATGCACAAAATATCTGCTCAAAGATTTTTCACCGCTTGAAATTCTTTTTTACAGATTTATTGCTGCCTATATCGGGCTCTGGATTCTTCGTCCGCGCTTTGAAAAAATAGCAGTCCGCGATAATGTTCTTTTTGCGCTTGCAGGTTTTTCTGGAGTTATACTTTACCAGCTTTTTGAAAACATAGCGATTAATTACACAAACGCATCGAACGTAAGTGTTATCGTTAGTATCTGTCCTCTTTTCACCGCAATTTTCAGCCAGATTTTTTTGAAGGAAAAGCATCTTTCTTTGTGGTTCGTTGTCGGCTTTGTAATTTCAATTACTGGAGTTACACTTGTCTGCCTCAATGGAAGTAAAACACTGGAGTTTAATCCTAGGGGTGATTTTCTTGCACTTTTTTCGGCAGGCTGCTGGGGAATTTATTCTGTTGTAATTTCAATCATTAACAGAAAAAACTATGATCAAATTTGTGCAACCAGACGTATTTTCTTTTTTGCAGTTTTAATGATGATTCCTCTCATGTTTTTTACAAAACAGAATAACATCCTTGAAAATACAACAAGATTTACAAATCCTTTAAATGTACTCTATATGCTTTTCCTTGGATTTGTTGCAAGTGGTTTTTGTTTTGCAGCCTGGAATAAAGCCTGCAAGATTGCGGGAACTGTAAAAGTAAGCTGCGGACTATATCTGATTCCTGTTGTTACAATTATCTTTGCATTTTTTGTACTCGGAGAAAAAATTACCTTGCTTGGTGCACTTGGTACCGCAATCACAATAGCCGGTCTGTTTGTGAGTGAAAAAAATGACTAGAGAAATTTCTATTATCAAAAAAGACGAAGCCTATACCTATGATGAAGTGAGGTTTCTTGAAGAAAAGCTTTTACCGTTTGTGGTAGATGAAAAACAAAAGAGTGCTGCAGGAAAAATGCTTCGAGCCCTTAAGCTAAGTCTTGAAAATCAGAAAAAATCCTCTGCTGTTTTTTTTATGCCACAGAATACTTTTAATATTTTTTCTTTGATTCAGGGAGATAATTCCATCTGTAAAATCACTAAAGAAAATATTGAAGCTTTGTATAACACTTTTGATTTTATTGATGATTGTGATAACAAGCCGATTTACAAACATCTTTACAAGAAAGTTCAAACTCTAAATGAATATCTGCAACAGGGGAATGCCGTTACTCCGACTGTAATTGCCGCAGATAATTTTTCTGTGATGGAAATTTAGTAAAACTAAATATGACATGTGTAAGGCCTCTGGAGGCCGGTGTTCTATAACAAAACGTTAAAAACAATGCGAAAGAATTTTTTAGCTTTACAACCAATAATGTCATATTTTCGTGCTATAATATTTCTATGCAGATTGATCAGCTGTTTGAGTTTGTATATATCCTCATTGATAAAAAGCAGGTAACGGCGAAAGAAATGTCGGAACATTTTGGCGTTTCTACACGTACTGTTTATCGCTGGATAGAAGCTTTGTCTGTTTCCGGTATACCAGTTTATTCGCTTAAGGGACGTGGTGGCGGAATTGCGATTTCTGATAATTATGCTCTTGATAAACGCATACTATCAGAGGAAGAACGGCTTGCTATCGTTTCAAGTGTAAAAGCCTTTAACAGTTTGTCCGGCAATCCTGCATCTGCAGTAAATGTTAATCTCAAAGCAGCCGAAAAAATCTCTGGTCTGGTAGCAAAAGATACCGACTGGCTTGAAGTTGATTTTGCTCCCTGGAGTCCTGAAGGTTCAGAAGTTCGTAATCTTTTTGAACTTTTGCGCGATTCAATTTTGAAAAAGCGCCAGATAAGTTTTGATTATTTTACAGGGGATGGCCGTAGTGAAAAACGGACTGTCCATCCCTGGAAGCTGATTTTCCGCGGCCAGTCCTGGTATCTTTATGGCTGGTGTACTTCTCGAAAAGCAGGGCGCTTCTTCAAACTCACCAGGATGCGAAACCTAATGATGACTTCAAAAGAAGCAAACATCTCCATAAACATAGCTGATTCCAAGCCTGCTCAAACGCCTGAATATTCTGCTCCACTCATTCAGATTAAAGCAAAAATCACACAGGAAAAAGTTTCTTATCTTATGGATTCTTTCATTTGTTCTGAAATTAGAGCCCAGAAAAATGGATGGGTCAATGTCACCTTTACAGCGCCGGATACTCCCTGGCTTTGTGAAATACTTTTAAGTTTTGGCCCTCAGATAAAGATTCAAAGCCCTGCCCGCCTGAAAAATAAAATATCAGAAATGGCAGAAAAGATTTCAGAATTATATAAATAAAATATGACATTCTGCTGTCATATTTTGTGTGGTATTCTGTAGCTAATAAAGTTTGTCGGGTCAAGCCCGACAATGACACTCGACTACAAATGTCATGTTCGAGCTTGACCCGGACATCTCAAAGGAAAGAACCAATGCTACGTCCAGACTTTTCTGAAATAAAGACCTTCGAAGAATTCTCACAATACTACTGGTACCGCGAGGAACTGCAAAAAATCTGCCTCTCACTTGGTATAGACGCCAATGGCATGAAGGCAGAACTTAACCACAATATCAAAGAGTATTTCAAGGGAAATATTATCCATACAAAGGGGGCGAGCTGCCGCACTAGGGCCACAAAGAACTCCCCTAAATCAACCTCTTCCGCTCCCCTCACCCTGCAAACAAGTCTTCTCGAATGTAACTTCTGCTTCAGCCAGCGCTTCCGCGATTTCTTTTCTAAAGAAACCGGAATCAAAAACTTTAAGTTTAATGCAGACATGGTCGCCACAGCCCGGAAAGTAAAGGAAACAAAAGATGCTTCCTTTACCCTCGGCGACATGCTGGACATCTACTACGGAAAAAAGACCTATGCAAAATACAACAAAGTGTCTTTGCAATGGAATAAGTTTGTTCAGGACTTTTGCGCAGACCCGGCAAATGCTAATATCCCGAACAAACTCAAAGCCGTCGCAAAGCTTTGGAAAATAGTCCGTGAGTCAACCAGAGAAAAAGTCTATACTCACGACTTACTTAATGAACTGAATATTTTATAAATCATAAAATATTCTACCTTCATTTTCGATTCGCTCTGTATGCAGTTTTACATCAGTAACCTTTTCCAGAAAAGCCCTGTCATGACTCACAACAATAAGTGCACAGGAAAGAGATGACAGTGCACTTTCCAGAGCAAGCACACTTGTTATATCCATATGATTCGTTGGTTCATCCAGAATTAAAAGAGATAGCGGCTTTTCTACCGCCAGAGAAATCATAAGCTTTCTAAGTTCGCCGGGACTAACAGAGCCCTGCTGCAGATTTTCTGGTTCACTGCCAAGACGGTATAAAGTCGAAAGAACAGCTCCTCTTTCCGTATCTTCAAGCTCATTGAAGTCAGAAAGAATTTGATTCTTTAAGTCTTCTGGAATCTCCTGAGGCAGATACATAACTTCCTTTGTCCTGCCGGATTTTTCAAGCTCACTAATCAGATGCTTTATAAAAAGACTTTTCCCGGTCCCGTTCTGCCCGGTCAAGGCAATTTTTGAATCAGGATTAATTACAATCCTCGGAATGTGAAGCTTATAAGAAGTTTTTTCTTCAGATGCAAAAATATCACTTTCTTCTATAACTATAGCCTTTGCAAAGCCTGCTCCTTCAACCGAAAAACCTTCTTTTCTCATAAGTGATTTTTTTACCGAATCGCGGACGGCCTCGGTTCTTTGAATCTGATTTTCGAGATGTGCTTTTGCATCTCCAGTGCTTCTGTCTTTTCCACCGAGTCTTGCGACATCAATTTTTCTTTTTGCATCATGATCACGAGGGTCAATATTTTTTTTAGCAAGGCGGCTTTTAGATCGTTCGTTTTCTTCTGCAAGCCTGCAGCTCCTCTGCTTTTCGTCTGCCGCTTTTGAATCGAGTCTTTCCCATTCTCCGCGATTATGAGAAGCCTTCTGCTCGCGAAGCTTCAGAGCCTTGCTGAGTCCTCCGAAATAACTTTCACAAACTATGCAGTCGCGTCCACCATAAAAAGCACGGTCCTCATTATAAAGATAAACAGTGTGCTTACAAAGAGAGTCCGCAAAAGAGCGGTCATGGCTTACAATAATTCCGATTCCACTAAAGAGGGCAAGTGTGTCAGAAATCATGCGGACAGTTCCCTCATCAAGATGATTTGTAGGCTCGTCCAGAAGCAGCACCGCCGGTTGCTCTGCAAGCGCACAGGCAATCTGGATTCGCTTCTTCTCCCCACCAGAAAGAGAATCATAGCGACCAATCATTTCTTCTGTGACATGAAGCATAGAAAAGAAGCGACGCACTTCGTTATCATCACTCCAGAAAACCGAATAAAGATTTTCGGGCACTTCGGCAGTTTCCTGAGGGCAGTAAATAACACAGCCAGTGGTGCTTTGCCCGCCACTTACAATTCGCCCTTCATCAGGCTTAAGCAGGCCTGCAATAAGTTTAAGGAGTGTACTCTTACCACAACCGTTACTTCCGGCAATGCAAGTCCAGCCGTCATTAAACTGTAGAGAAAAATTCTCGAACAAAGTTATGTGCGAAGATGGATATGAAAAATAAAGCTTTTGAATTTCTAATGACATAATGACCTCCGAAGGAAGCCGGCAATCATAATAAAATTATGCAGGGAAATAATATAACGAACAGATTCGCAAAACCCCGATAAAATTAATACTGTAACTGACTTCCTGAAAATGAAATCATAAATGAGAAAAAAATGTAGGGAAATCAGATTTACAGTCTCATCGGCAATGCGTCTCCTTATGAAAATTTAATTAATTCTATTATGAAAATGATTTTGTGTCAATGAAAAAACACAGACTCCCGGTTGTGAATCATGGATCAAATATGCTTATTGAACTTTTTCTTTCATTTCAATAATGTATTTTACTATGTTTCATCATAATTCTTCTTATGAAAGAAATTTAACAGAAGGCTCGCTTTTTAAGGGAATCTTTCTATATGGTCTGCCGCTCATTTTTTCAAATCTCCTGCAGGTGCTTTTCAACATTGCCGATGTTGCAGTAGTAGGAAGATTTGCCGGTTCTCAGGCCCTTGGTTCTGTTGGCTCAACTACCCAGCTCCTCTTTTTGTTCACCGGCCTTTTGATGGGACTTGGCGGCGGCGTGAATGTAATCGTTGCCTTTTACATAGGTGCTAAGTCAAAAAAAGATTTAGAGGATGCAATTCATTCGTCCTTTATAGTTTCAATAATAACCGGTTTTATCCTTTTGATTTTTGGCTATGCTTTAGCAAAACCGGTGCTTACCCTCATCAAAACTAAGCCGGAACTTCTGGAAGGTGCGGTAATTTATTTTAAGATTTACATGCTTGGTATGCCAGGCGTTGCACTTTTTAATTTCGGAAACGCTGTGCTTAGTGCAGCAGGTGATACAAAACGTCCTCTCTACTATCTTAGTTTTGCCGGAATCATCAATATAATTTTGAATCTGTTTTTTGTGATTGTATGCAGACTTTTTTGTGCCGGGGTTGCTCTTGCCAGCATTATTTCACAATATGTTTCGGCAGTGCTGGTTATGATTCCTCTGATTCGCGGACGGGGACTTGGAGATGTAAAATTTAACTTTTCAAAGCTAAGGCTTAACCGCGAGAAGACAATCAGAATTTTGAAGATAGGAATTCCAGCCGGAATGCAGAATGCGATTTTTGCTGTAGCAAACACATTCATTCAGGTGGGTATAAACTCTTTTGATGCAGTGATGGTTGCAGGAACTGCTGCCGGAGCAAATCTTGATAATATAATCTACAGCGCAATGAACGGATTTTATGTAGCCTGTGCAACTTTCATCGGGCAGAATTATGGAGCCGGAAATAAAAAACGCATTCTGCACAGTATGATTATTTCGAATCTTTTTGCTTTCAGTCTGGGAGCCTTTCTCAGTATAACAATGTATATTTTCGGGCCTCAGTGCCTTTCTCTTTTTACAAGTGACCCGGAAGTTATTCACGCCGGCATGCTCCGTTTTTCAATTATGTTCTTTTCATACCCGGTTGCAAGTTTTATGGATAACACAATCGCCGCCAACCGCGGACTTGGAAAAACTTCTGTTCCAACGATTATTGTTCTGCTCGGTTCCTGCTTATTCCGTATTCTCTGGATATACACAATCTTTAAATGGATTGGAACGATTCAGTCTCTCTTCCTTCTTTATATTTTCTCCTGGGCAATCACAGCTATTGCCGAGATGATTTACTTCGTAAAGATTTACAGAAAAATTTAAGTTTTAAATATGACACTTAGTTGTCATATTTTATATGGTATTCTGTAAACATCCAGTTGGATTGAAATCCACCGGTTTTACAGGAGAACTTCAATGCCATTTGATTATAAGAAAGAATTCAAAGACTTCTATCTTCCGCCGGCAAAGCCGCATATTGTTCACATTCCCAAAATGCAGTTTGTCGCAGTTCGCGGAAAGGGAAATCCTAACGAGGAAGACGGCGAATACAAAAGTGCCCTTGCAGTGCAATATGCAATCGAATACACAATCAAACAGATGGATTCCTTCGCCCTCAAAAATGGCTGGCAGCTGGATTTTTCAACCACAAGACTTCATCATGAAATCTACCTGAGTGACCCGCAAAAAACCGCTACAGAAAGACTGAAAACTGTAATAAGACATCCGGTAAGGAAATCAAAATGAAAAATGAACTTTTAGAAAACATCGAAAAACTCCACACAACCCCCATGGGCATAGACCGTATTCGCCACAATCTCCGGCTTGGCGATGATGTCAAAGATGTCGTTGTCTGGTGTCGTCAGAAAATTCTGGCCACTGACGCGATTATCACCCGGCAGGGAAAGAACTGGTATGTCAAAATTGACGGATGTGAGTTCACTGTGAATGCCTACAGCTTTACGATAATTACAGCGCATACAATGCGTTAGGCGCTGGAAGGGGGCGTAAGCCCGTGCGATAGCACCGAGCGTAGCGGAGCCTGGAAGTGCCGACCGCCTGCGAAGCAGGCGGGAACGCCCTATTAATCTTCAAACCTGTGTAAGACCGCCGGTCAGAGCGGTCGTTGTTCAATAGCAAGGCGTTAAAAAAAATTGCGATGCAGCAATTTTTTAGCCTTACCATTCCTCAATCATAAGATTTGAATTCTCTGCAATTTCCGTAAAATCAGAAACATTGCGGGTTACCAGAATCAGATTGTTTGAAATAGCAATTGAAGCAATCAACAAATCAAATCTCTGGGCAGGGGTTCCTTGAGACTTGAGTCGCTCATATAAATCAGAATAGATATTTGCAGCACTGGCATCAAAGGAAAGAATCTCATATTGTTTTTGTACATATACAATAGAATAATTTAAAAGAACATTTTTTCTTTTAAGAAACGCCATTAGAATACTGACAAACTCCTTCATTAGCTTTATTATATATATAGAATGAAAAACACAAATACAAAAAAATTTAAGGATATCAAAGACAAAAAACGTTTCAAGTTTTTTTATAGAAGCGTTTATAGCCGCATCATAATCAACTTTCTTTTCATTGCCGTACAAATCTTCATAATGGCCCTTTTTGTTCTTCGCCTGGAAAAATATCTGGAACTTTACTTTGGGCTTTCCCTCTTTCTTTCTGCAAGCTTCATGATTTATATCGTAAATAAAAACGGTCGGAACGAGTTTAAGCTCGCCTGGATTATTCCTATGATTTTCGTTCCGCTTTTCAGTATTGCAGCTTATTTTATGTATCACACAAACCGGGGTGCTCTGCGATTTTCAAAAAAGCTTACATTGCTTAGAGAAAAAACTCAGGTTATGCTTCCTGAAAGTTTTCCGCCATCTCTAGAATCTCAGACGCAATTTGTAAATGAACTTTCGAATAATCATGCCTCTGATTTGATTTATTATCTGACTAACAATTTCTTTTTTCCTTATAGTAATTGTGATGTAAAATATTTTTCAAGCGGAGATGATTTTTTTCCGCATATGATTGAAGCAATACAAAGTGCAAAAAAATTTATCTTCCTGGAATATTTTATTATTGAACCTGATTCGTCATGGAATGAGATTTTTAATGCACTTAAGAAAAAAGTTCAGGAAGGTGTAGAAGTCCGCATTCTTTGCGATGGACTTGGCTCTCCTGTTCTTTCAACTTCATATTATCAAAATTACTTAAAAGCAAATGGTTTTAAATCCCGTGTTTTTATTCCGATTGTTCCTGTTTTTTCAACGCAACTTAATAACCGCGACCACAGAAAAATACTGATTGTAGACGGTCAGCTTGCCTTTACCGGCGGTCTTAATCTTTCAAATGAATATTTCAACCGCGGAAAGAAAAACCGTTTTGCCTACTGGAAAGATAATGCAGTTCAGATTCAAGGGCAGGCTGTTCATACCTTTCTTCAGCTCTTTTTACAAAGCTGGAATCTCTTTGCAAAAGATATTGAAGATTTTACTCCATATTTGCCGTCTTCTTATGGGATTTATGACAAGCCGGGAATTACAATTCCTTATGGAGATGATTTTTTTAATAACAAAGATATTGCAGAAGATATTTATCTCTACATTATTAACAGTGCAAAAAAATATCTGAACATTACTTCACCATATATTCTTGTTGACAACCACTTGCAGGAAGATTTGATATTTGCGGCAGCCCGTGGTGTTGAGGTTTCGATTATTGTTCCTGCCCTACCTGACCACCTGATTACTTTCTGCATCGGAAAAACTTTTCTTGAAACTTTTGTGAACAAAGGAATTAAAGTTTATCTTTACCAGAAGGGCTTTATTCATGCCAAAACTTTTATTTCTGATAATCAGATTGCGACTATTGGTTCTGTTAATCTTGATTACAGAAGTTTGTATCATCATTTTGAAAATGGTGTAGTCTTCATAGATTCACCTATTGTTGATTCTGTAAAAAGAGATTTTGACCAGACTCTGAAAGATTGTATTCAGATGCAGCCGGGAGATTATAAAAAGATTAAACCTCACATACGTTTTATTGGCCGCCTCTTCAGAATCTTTGCGCCGCTATTTTAAATATGACACTACATAGTCATATTTAAATGCTATAATAAAGACATGCATTTTGTAACTGCAAAAACAATTCTGACTCCTCACAGCATGAATATTTATCGCGGCTGCACCCACGGTTGTATTTATTGCGACTCTCGCAGTAAGTGCTATCAGTTCACTCATGATTTTGAAGATATCGAAGTAAAACAGAATGCTCCGGAACTTCTGGAAGAAGCCCTCCGTAAAAAACGAAAGCGCTCTATGATTGGAACAGGCTCCATGTGCGATCCTTACATTCCGATTGAAAAAGAGCTTGGGCTTATGCGCCGCTGCCTTGAAATAATTGAACGCCACAATTTCGGTGCAACTCCTCAAACTAAATCAGACCTTGTACTAAGGGATCTGGATATCCTTACCCGCATAAATAATAAGACCAAAGCCGTAGTGCAAATGACACTAACCACTGCAGACGACGAGCTCTGCCGTAAAATTGAGCCCGGGGTTTGTCCGACCAGCCGCCGCTTTGAAGTTTTGCAGGCTTGTCGCGAGGCTGGCATTCCGACTGTTGTCTGGTTCAGTCCACTATTGCCATTTATCAATGATACAAAAGAAAATATAGAAGGAATTGTTGATTATTGCGCCCGCGCTGGTGTACAGGCAATCATTTGTTTTGGAATTGGCCTCACCTTGCGCGAAGGAAATAGAGAATATTTTTACGCGGCTTTGGACCGCAAGTTTTCGATGTCCTCAACCACCGATAGCCTCAAAGAACGCTACCAGAAAACCTTCGGCTATTCCTACGTGTGCTCAAGCCCGCATGAAGCTGAGCTTATGAAATATCTTGCCCAACTTTGCCGTCAGAATAATATCCAGCTTGGAACGGACTCTGTCTTTAAGTGGATAGAAGAGTTCCCGGACACAGACCCGCTCCAGCCAGAATTATTCTGATGTCTATAATTGTTTAATTATACCTCATATCTTTTTTCTTCTTTTTGACTTTAATGAACGCAAAATTACTTTCGCCGAACTTCGAATTTTTTCTCAGACACATTCGGTTTTTTTTCTTCGAGTGCCTTATATTTTTTATAGAGAACTTCCTGGGCGCGAACCGGATCCTCTTTTTTACCACGTTCTACTGGAATCCAGCTTCCGTTTGACTGCAGTTCCATCGCAGTAGTGTTATCGGCAAAGTATGTATCAAGAATTGATTTTACGTCTTCAAAAGCTGATTTATCCAGAATCGGGAACATGAGTTCAATGCGGCGATCCAGGTTACGATTCATCCAGTCCGCACTTGAACAATAAAGCTCTGGAGTTCCACCATTCTGAAAATAGAAAATACGCGAATGTTCAAGGTAGCGGTCTACAATCGAAACAACCTTTATATTTTCACTTAGCCCTTCTAGGCCCGGAACCAGCATACAAATTCCACGAATATTTAATAGCACCTTAACCCCTGCCTGACTTGCCTTGTACAAGGCAGAAATAACTTCCTCGTGAGTAAGGCTGTTCATCTTCGCTATAATTAAGCCAGGATTTTCTGTGTTACTTCTTTCAATCTCGCGGTTAATCATTGCAATAAGTCGGGATTTAATTGTTACCGGTGCCATCGAAAGACAATTCATGTTCTGCAGAGTTGAATAACCGGTAACAAGATTAAAGAAGAGGGTCGCATCATTTGCAATCTGAGGATTTGCGGTAAAAAGAGAAATATCAGAATATAATTTCGCTGTCTTAGTATTATAATTTCCGGTAGCCAGATGCACGTAACGGCGGATCGTATCACTCTCACGGCGAATCACCATAAGGATTTTTGCATGAACCTTCAGATTTACAAGTCCATAAATTACAGTTACCCCGGCCTGCTCAAGTTCGTTGGCCCAGGCAATATTACGCTCCTCATCAAAGCGGGCTTTAAGTTCTACGAGTACAACAACCTGTTTACCTCGCTGGGCGGCCCGCTCAAGTGCATCGATAATCGGGGAATTCCGGCCGGTACGGTAAAGAGTCATTTTGATAGCAAGCACATCGTCATCATCAGCCGCATCAGAAATAAATTTTACAACCGGGTCATAGCTTTCGTAGGGAACATGAAGAATCTTGTCGTGCAGTTTAAGAGTATCCCAGTAAGGTTCATCTTCAGGAAGATCAGCAGGATAAAAATGATCCCAGGCTTCAAAGCTTAAAGAACCGTCTTCGTCAACCTCACGCAATTCCATAAGACTGCCCGGATTAATAATCTGATCTACACGATAAATATCCTCTTCTGCCAGTTCCAGTTTTTCCATCAAAAACTTCTGGATTTTCTGACTCGAAGAATTGCAGGTCATCTGAACCGGGAACGAAGATTTTCTCCTTATCAAAACATCTTCCATCGCATGAATAAAATTACTTCCAGCATCTTCATCTACAGCAAAATCTGCATCACGAGCAACCTTAAAAATCAGAGTTTCTTCTACTTCAAAACCCGGAAAAAGTTTTGTACCAAAAGCTGTAACAACATCCTGCAAAAGCGCAAACTGACGAGCGTGACCTGCCGTCGCGCTGTTTCCCGAAAGCCAGTAAATATTTGGAATTCCCTCTGGAATCTCAACAAGCGCAATACGAGGTGAATCTTCATTTCCTCGGAATTCTTCGGAGCCCTGCCCCATCTTAATTCCTGCAATCGGAGAAAGGAGAAATGCTGCATAGGTTGTAAGATTTTTTATATGAGGAAAAGCTTCAATATCTGTGCGAAGAGGAGTAAGAAGCGGGAATATTTCTGCATTGAAAACCCCGTTCAGATAATCACTCTGCTGCTGTGTATACTGCATAGGCGTAACATAAACAAAACCTTTTTCAGCAAGAGCAGGCAGAATATCCGACATAAGGCATTCCTGCTGAGAACGAATAATCTGATGAGCACGAGCAGAAACTGAAGTAAAAACCATCTGAGGCGAAAGCCCCGAAACATCAGTAAAATTCGGATTTTCTGCAAGAAGACGTTTTATTGCCGCAACACGAACCTGGAAAAATTCATCAAAGTTAGAAGAAACGATTGAAAGAAACTGCAGCCTTTCAAGTAGAGGCAGCTCTTGATTAAGTCCCTGAAATAAAACACGGGCATTAAATTCGAGCCAGCTGAGTTCGCGATTAAAATATCTTTCCTGCATAAATCATCCTCCTGAACACTGCGGTGGTTGAGCTTGTCGAAACCACCCTTTGATGGTTGCGGTCATTTCGACAGGCTCAATGACCGTAATTACAGTAATATCACCTTATAACCAAAGACAGACTCGAACATTCCAGACTTTTCGTTGAGGGCAATTTTTTCGAGCACAGTATTGTTTGTTGTCTTTGTATGAATAACAATCGAATTCTGCTGAATCTTAATGGAAAAATCACTGAATTTCTGAATATGTCCGCGGTCCATAGCATCAGCAATTCTCAGAATTACAGTAAGTTTCAGAATAGTCATGCGGTCAGATCGCGGAAGCATAAGGAAGCTGTCTTCATCCTGCGGAACTGAATTACCCTTGTGATATTTCGCAATTTCCGAAACAATCGTATTATCCTTTCGGGAAAGACCAAAAATCTCCGAGTTCTTAATAATATACGAACTATGCAGATTATGATTGTCATAACGAATAAAGCCGCCGATATCATGCAAAATCGCCGCCGTCTCCAGCAAAGTTCTCGCATGCTCATTAAAGCCGAGGTCTTTACGCAAAGTGTCGTAAATCTTAACCGCAATCATTCGGACACATTCCGCATGCATTTCATCACCATGATATTTACGCAGAAGGTTACGAGCCGAAGCAGTAATCTGCATATTAAACTCTTTCTGAAGTTCTTCATTTTCAATGGAATGCTGACTAAGCAAAAGCCCCTGTCTTATGTTTGTTTCAGGAGCAATAAGTTTTTCTGCCTTTGTAAGATGCAAAAAGAGATTGTAAATCAAAAGACTTACCTGTAGTGTTTCAGCCTCACTATAAGGAATTTTAAAACGTGCAACACATTCATCTACACTATAGCCCTGAATCTCCTTAGCAAATTCAGAAAAATCTTCTTTTGTAATTTCCCATAGAAAAGTTGATATCGGATGTCCAACATTCAAAGCAGCAAGCGTAATATCAGGACCAACAGCAATAAACTGTTTTACATGACTAAGATTTAATTCACTTTCCAGAGAACCCTTTGTGTTGTTAATTGATTCCTGCACATAGCGCTGAATATCAGCATAAGAAGAGGTTTGATTTTTCATCTGCTGATCAATACGCACAGTACCCAGTCGAAGGCTGTGAACACCAGCCATTTTACCATCAGACATCATCATGATTTCGGTAGTACTTCCGCCTACCACAAGAATTACCGTATCAGCATCTTTAAAAGCAGCAGTTTCATTTTTTACACATTCAGAAACTGCAAGATACATCAGCTTATTTTCTTCAATACCATCAATAATACGAACATGAAAACCAGCCTGAACTAAAATCCGGTCCATAATCGGGTCACAGTTTTTTGCATCACGAAAGGCTGAAAGAGCAATACAGGTACATTCAGAAGGTGAAATGCCCCAGCCCGCAAGCTGTTCGCGGTAACGAATGAGAATCTGAATGAGTTGATTCTGAATTTCCTGACTTATACTTCCACTCGTAAA
Organism: Treponema sp.; assembly: GCA_016293915.1. GTDB lineage: Bacteria > Spirochaetota > Spirochaetia > Treponematales > Treponemataceae > Treponema_D. Next base: position 53,292 of record JAEDCY010000006.1, read on the forward strand.
AACATCTTTTCCAATAGGAAGAGTTTTATCCGAACGGTCGAGAATATTCTGCTGTCCATCATTGGTGAATTCGGCGACAAGAAGGCGAACCCCTGTCGAACCGATTTCAATAACTGATTCCGGGGCTGCCACTCTATGCCTCCTTTTTACAGCTTATCGATAAGCATTGAACATTTACCGCTTGGAATCGGCAATGTCTTTTTCTTCTGGTCAAGAATATTGATTGTAAAGTAGTAGAGCTTTTCGCTTTCCATCTGGATTTCCCAGCCGCGCGAACTTTTGTTCGACAGAATTGTGATTAAGTTGCGCTTAAGCGAAAGATTTTCTATACCCATTATTTCAAGGTTCGGAATAATCCAGTCTACAGTCTTACGCGGAAGACTGATGGAAAGTCCGATAACATTTTCAATCATTAAAGCAATTGTAGAAAGGCCGGCTGTAAGAAGATAGCGAGAACGAGCCCAGTCCTTCTTGTTGATTTTTGCACGGCCTTCTTTATTTGGCATGTATGCTTCAAAAAGGTCCCCTGGCTGTTTGTTTTCGTTAGGCATAAGACCTTCGAGAACATAGTAAAGGTGACGTATTGCACATTCACGGGCAAACTCATACTGAGCATACTTTTCAAGCCCTTTGATTACCATAAAGTTGAAGGCTGGCATTACAGAACCACAGTAGCCGTTTCCTTCTTCACTGAAGTTAGGGTTGTCTACACTCAAAGTTGGGAAAGGATGATCTGTTCCAAAAGTCTTTGGATTATTCAAGTGTTCAACAAGCAGATCAGCTTTATCAGCATTAGGGATTTCAGCAAGCATAGTCCAGTAAGAAGCAATTGTCTTTACTTTTGTTCGCTTTTCATCCTTATCAAGATCATAGTAGAAACCAGAATCATTATCCCACATAAGAGAATTGATTTTTGTTTTGATAGAAAAATACATCTTTCTATACTGGAAGCTGATATCCTTATCATTGAGAATATCACCAAGTGCAGACATATAAGATGCATTAATTGCCATGCATGCATTAAAATCTACAGGATAACAAACCTTCTCACGAGGACTGTTTGTCATAGAAGAAGCAGCTACAGGTACAGAATAAAGTCCGTTTGGTTTTTTGAAAGTTTCATCAAGCCATGTCATATACTTCTGAAGAGCCGGCATAACATCCTTAATTCGCTTTTTATTAGCTGATTTATGGAAAAGATTATATTCAGCAAAAGCAAACAAAGGGAGACCAACTCCTTCTTTATTATCTTTTTCCAGTACCGGCTGATTTGTTTTTACATCATACTTCCAGCGGATAGCTCCAGATTTTTCCTGACGAGCATAAAAATAATCAATGTTCTTGCAGGCATCAAAATTTCTGTTTGAATATACGAGAAAGAAAGTTGAAAAAATAGACTCGAACTGATTGATAATCAGCTTGTCTTTTTCCGGATAAATAAATAAGCCCTCTGAATCCTGCTCTCCGGTTTTCGGGTTTACCCACAATGACGAAACCCAAGACCACGTCTTATTATAAATGTCTACAAAATCCTGATCATAAAAATGGATTTTTGGAAAATCATGCTTATTCACAAGAACTCCTACTTTTTGCGGTGGCTGATTTTGTCGACTTTTTTTTGACAAAACCGCTACATATAATATACCACACTTTTATGAAAATAGTTAAAAAATTTCGCAAAATTATACAATTTTTTTTTTCATATTCAAGTGGTTAGAGCCTGTTTTTTGAAAAAAAGTGATTTTTCTATAAAAAACACGATTTTTTCCAATTTTTTTTACTTTTTTTGATTTTTTTTCTGAATTCTTTTCCTGAAAACGAAAACCGTGGCAATTATTTAGGTGTAAGGACATAGTGCCTGGAGGTAATATGCAGATTTATTCGTTTTCTCCCTTTGGTTATGAAGGTGCTTTAGTAACAGTAGAAGTTGATTTAAGAAGAGGTATTCCGGCCACGGACATTGTAGGCCTGGCAGACGGAGCTGTAAAAGAATCTCGCGAACGGATGCAGGCGGCAATCCGTAATGCAGGCTTCGAGTATCCGCCGGAGAGAGTACTGATTTCTCTTTCGCCCGCAGATTTACGAAAAGAAGGAGCCGGCTTTGATTTGCCGGTAGCACTGGGAGTTCTGGGTGCAAAAGCTGCGGCAGACGGTAAAAAAGAATTCATTACCGACCCGATTTTAGTTATGGGCGAGCTGGAGCTTTCCGGAAAAGTGCGGGCCGTTAAAGGTGTGCACGCTGCTGTTTCTACAGCGGCTGCCAGTGGTATTATGAGATGCATCGTACCTGTGCAGAACGCAGATGAGGCCCGCGAGATTCCGGGGGTTCAGGTATACGGCGCTGACTCTCTTGAAAATGCCTTTCGCGCCTTGACCGATGTTTCGTTTTATGAGACGGGAAGTTCTGTTGGCTCTGAGACAGAAGGTTTTATTCCTGCCGGCTGCACAGAAACAAATGGTATAGTCTTCCCTGAAATTACGCCTGGCTACGAATTTGCAGAACTCAAAGGTCAGAGGCAGCTTGTAAGGGCACTTCAGATTGCGGCCGCAGGAGAGCATAATTTAATTGCCATGGGTGCACCTGGCTGCGGCAAAACAATGGCTATTCAGAAATTTCCAGCCATAAACCCAATTCTTACAACTGATGAAGCACAATCTGTTACAAGAATCTGGTCTCTTGCAGGGCTTATAAAACCAAGCGAACCGCTTATCCGGATTCCACCTTTTAGAATTCCGCACCAAACCGCGTCCATAGAAGGAATCTGTGGCGGCGGTCCAACCTGTCGCCCGGGCGAAATCTCCCTGGCACACAACGGAGTTCTTTTTCTCGATGAAGCCGCAGAGTTCCGTTCATCCGTTCTTCAAATGCTCAGAGTTCCGCTGGAGAACGGCACCATTTCACTCAGCCGCGCCGGCCGTACCACCACCTACCCTGCCCGATTTCAACTTTTAATGGCCGTAAACCCCTGCCCCTGCGGTAATTATGGTTCACACTCGAAAATCTGTCTGTGCAGCTTAAAATCAATCGATCAGTACTGGAAAAAATTTTCCGCTCCTTTGCTTGACCGCATAGACCTGCGCATATTTGTAGAAAACAAGAATGACGAAAGTATAGAAATAGAAGAACGACCTGGCCTGACTACCACCGAAGAAATCCGTACCGGTGTAGCCTGCGCAATTAAAGCTCAGAGAAAACGTCAGGGGATAAAAAACGCACGTCTTTCGCCGCAAGAGATTCTGGACTTTTGCCCTCTGGATGCAGAAGCGCGTAAGGTGCTCGATAATGCAACTTTGCGCTACGGCTTTTCTCCAAGAGCAATTTCTTCCTGCCTTAAGGTAGCCCGAACCATAGCCGACATCTCCGCCTCCCAAAACATCACCGCAGAACACATGCAGGAGGCCATAGATTTTCATAAACTCTGTTCAACTCTTCCACCAGAACTGTAAGAGAATTCAATACCGGAGTAGAGACTTGAACTCGCCTAAAATCGAAAATCCGTTAAAAAACGAGCCGCAAGGGTCGTTTTAGGATTATCGAAAAAAAGGCGCAGAGCGAGGGCTGTGCCCGAGCGACAAAACGCCCAATCATTCAATTGTACGAGAGTTCAAGTCGGCCCCATACAAAGAGCATCGTTAAAAAAAAAAGAACTTCCCTAACAAAGGAAGTTCCCAGATACCGGAGAAGAGACTTGAACTCTTACACGATTGCTCGCAACAGATTTTGAGTCTGTCGTGTCTACCATTCCACCACTCCGGCGTGATTTTCTAAATATATCAAAAACATGAGGATAAATCAAGTAGAAATGTGCTATAATAACTACGTGAAAATTGTTGCAAACGCTTTCGAACAGGCAGATCCAAAACTCGTCTTAAAAACCGTCTTCGGTTACGATGAGTTTCGGCCCCTTCAGAAAGACATCATTACAAACGTACTTAAAGGACACGACACTTTAGCCGTAATGCCAACTGGTGGCGGTAAATCTCTATGTTACCAGCTGCCCGCTCTCATCATGCAGGGTATAACTATTGTAGTCTCACCACTCATCTCGCTTATGCAGGATCAGGTTTCTTCACTTAAAACTGCCGGAATCCAGTCTGCCTTTTTAAACAGTACTCAAAGCTGGGAAGAATATTGCAAGACTATTGATGAAATAAAATCCGGCCAAATCAAAATTATTTATGTTTCTCCGGAAGGTCTTGCCACAAATAAAATTCGTGAACTGCTTTCAAGTCCTGAACTCGAAATCAGCTGCATCACAATCGATGAAGCCCACTGCGTTTCTCAATGGGGACACGATTTCCGTCCAGACTATCTTGAAATCAGCTCTGTGCGGCATCTTTTTCCAAAAGCTGTAATGCTGGCTCTGACGGCAACTGCCACCGAGCATGTCCGCCAGGATATCTGCAAAAACCTCGGAATGAAGAATCCAAAGGTTTTTATTTCCAGCTTCAACCGCGAAAACATTTATCTTGAAGTTCAGCCAAAACGCGGGGCAATGGAAACTGTCATAAACTACATCAGAAGGCATGCAGGCGACAGCGGAATCATTTACTGTAATTCACGAAAACAGGTAGAAGAAATTGCCCAAACTCTCGATAAGAAAGGTTACTCTGCCCTTCCATATCATGCTGGACTTTCAGACGAAGTTCGTGCAAAAAATCAGGATATGTTTATAAAAGATGAAGTTCAAATCATCGTTGCCACAATTGCTTTTGGAATGGGAATCAATAAACCGAATGTACGATACGTAATCAATTATGATTTGCCAAAATCGATAGAAGAATACTATCAGGAAATTGGACGTGCAGGCCGCGACGGGCTTCCTTCCAGCGCACTTCTTTTGTATAGCGCGGGCGACATTCATAAAATCAAATTCTTTATTGATGATTCTGCTGATCCGGAAAAAGCCGAACTTCTTTTACAGGGAATGATAAATTATGCAACAAGCCGAACCTGCCGCAGAAAGGCTTTACTCGCTTACTTTGGCGAAACCTACGAGCCTGCAGAAAAATCTGATGAAAGTCAAAATCTCTGCTGTTGTGATATCTGCTCTGGCCCGGCTGCTGAATTAAAAGATGTAACAATTCCATCCCAGAAATTTCTTTGCTGTATAATCCGAACAAACCAGAGATTCGGGGCCGGTTATATCACAGATGTTCTCCTTGGCTCTAAAGCCCAGCGCATTATAGACAATGGTCATACTCAAATCTCTACCTGGGGAATCGGAACAGAATATTCAAAACAGGAATGGCTTGAGCTTTGCGACATTCTGGTAGATGAAGGCTACATCAAAAAAACTGGTGATTATAATGTTCTCGAACTTACTGATACAGGTAAACGTTTTGTTGCTTCCCGAACCAGCCTCAAACTTCCTATGAGGTCTGCCACAATCCGCTCTTTCTCAAAATCTGGAGTTTCAAATTACAACACAAATGTCCGTGGCGAGAAAATTATTGCAGAAAAGCCAGCCGTAAATGACGAACGGGCAGAAGCAATCATCACCAACCTAAAAAACTGGAGAAAGCGAAAAGCGGATGATCTAAACATTGCACCTTATATGATTTTTGGTGATAAAACACTGCTGGATCTTGCAGCAAAGAAACCTAAAAACCGCGGCGATCTTTTGAATGTTTATGGTATAGGCCGTGTAAAGGCAGAAGAATTTGGCCGCGCCATATTGCAGATTATTGAGGAAAGCTGAAGCCACCGAAATCAATGCAATCAGCTGTAATAACGTTATTATCAGCATTGCGCAAGGTACGTTTCAAACATTTATGTAGTTCCCGAATATTTCCGGGCCAGTCATATTCCTGAAGCCTCTCTATGGCATCTTCGCTTATAAGAACACTTTCCTTTTCCAAATAACTCAGAACCATGCCTCTTATATCTTCCCGACGCGAACGTAGTGGCGGCATATGTATTACATTATCATAGATTCGATAATAAAAATCAGAACGAAGACTTCCTTCTCTAAGCATTCTCTGAATGTCTGCATTTGTTGCAAAAATGAAACGAACATCAACATGATGTTCTTTATCATCACCTACTTTTTTATAAATTCCAGTTTCCAGAACCGTAAGCAGCATTGTCTGCAAAGAAAGAGGAGCAACCCCAAGTTCATCCATAAAAAGCGTGGTACCGTCTGCGGCTTCAAAGCAACCCTTTCCGTCTTTATCTGCGCTTGTAAAAGAACCTTTCACATGTCCGAAAAAAGTACTTTCTGCAAGTGATTCAACAACGGTCGCAAGACTTACAGAAATCATCTGTTTTTCATGTCTTTCAGAAAGGGCATGTATTACATTAGCCGCCGTAGTTTTTCCAGTTCCAGTTTCTCCAAGCAGCAGTACCGGTTCATGAGAATAGGCAGCTGTTCGAATCTGTTTCCTTACATTTTTTATTAATAAGGAATCACCAAAAAAATACCCGAAATAGGAATCAGGTAAAGAATCAAGCCCGGCATTAATACCAAAACATCTTTTGGCATTATCAGGCATACTGTTTATAACCCTCACACAATAAGAATGAAAATATTCTCCCTTAATGGGAAGTGAAATTTTAAATCTGAAAGTTTTTTCTGCATAAATAAGAATCTTCCTTGAAATATCAAAAGGAAGAATACAGATAGAGAAACGAGAATATGCTTCCGCATAGGTTAGGACTGTTTTATTACAATCACTGAAAATGGAGGCATCTATTAAAAGAAGCGTAGAATCAGAAAAATTTACTTCTTCAAAAGACGAAAAGACACTTACCTTTATTTCTTCAGAACAAATTGAATCTACAAAACGGATTACATCAAGTCTTATAGAAATCAATGAAATTTGAAACAAACTCAGAAGGCCCTGCAAAGTCTCCCCACCACAGGCTCTTTTTTTCAAAAAACAGGCTGACTAATACTTTCTAAAGAGCTTATACCATATTAAAATAATTATATACCACAAGTATGGTAAAATCAAAAATATTTTGAATGGGTTATGAAGCACTTCAACAAAGATTTCGTGACCTTTATTGAAAGTAGATTCCTTTACACGTTTTACACGTTCAGAAAAAATTCCAAACGCTTCTTTGTAATAAAGGAAAATGCTGGAAGAAAAACGATTACGTCTTTTATATGCCCAGCAATTTTTCTCTTTGATTCCATCACTAAGTAAAACAAGAGAAGGCTGTGCTTTAAAAATTGCTTCAACAATATCATCTTCAACAGATTTTGGATAATATCCGCCGTAACGACCAATAACACGAAGGTTGCGGAAGGTGTCCTTTATATTCTTTTCTGTTTTATTCAAAGTTTTTTTGCTGGATCCAAAGAGATAAAGCGTCTTATAGTGAGAATCAAGTATAGAAAGAATTCTGATTACAGCTTCAAAAGGATTATATCTTACCGGTATATCCTTCTTGAGAAACTTTGCACCCCTGAGAATACTCTTTGATACAGGGATTATTAGATCTGCATTATTTACACATTCAGAATACACACCCTTATGACGAGCCTTAAGAAGATCCCAAATTGAAAGAAAGATAATCTGCTTAGTACCAGGTTTTGCAAGCAGTTCAAGAATTTCGTTTTCGAGATTTTCAGGCTGAATAATATCTACAGGAACCCCGATTAATGAAATACGCTTAATTGACATTTTTTATACCCCACCATTTATTTCCGTCTGAACGGCAGCAATTCCATAAAGCGCCGCCGTCTCACACCTTAATATATTTACGGCAAAATGAATCGGCTGAAACAGTCCTTTTTCTTCCAGAGTTCTCACCTCTTCAGGACTTATGCCACCTTCGCTGCCAACAGCAATTGCGACTCGCTTAATTTTTCCTAAGCCGCCCGCGCCTTCAATACCCTTACGCAAATTTCCACTGCAGTCGCCGCGCTCCGACAGAACAAAAGCAACCTCCGCGCCAGAACCGGCTCCTTCAGCATTTTTCCAAAGTTCAATCGCCTTCTCCAGCTTTACCGGCTCACATACCCGTGTCGCTACAGGAGAGCCACTCTGCTGCCGGGCCTCTTTGATAATACGCTCAAGTCTTTCCTTTTTTGCTCCCATAATCGACTGAACACTGCTCTTTTCTGTATATTCGCCAATAACCGGTACGATTACAGCAAGGCCGCATTCTGTAGCCTGCCGTACAATAAGCTCAAACTTCTGTGGCCGAGGCAAAAATTGAAAAAGCCAGTACTCTATTCCAGCCGAACCTCCGGCCATTCCAGAGCTTTCTGCTTCATCTGCCTGAACCCCGCGGGTTATTGATTTTTCTTCTGCGCTATTAAAACCAGTATCTGCACAAATCTGAAGTGTAACTCGCCTTTGAGCTTCATCAACCATTGCAACAGTTGCATTTTTTAACTCACCGTGAGGCAGACGCACACTAATCATGTCGCCGTTACGGACCCGAAGAACCTGCCGCAAATAACGATAGTCCTTTCCATCCAGTTGTATGAGTCCGTTCTTTTCTTTTCCCTTTTCAACGATAAACTGCCGCATCTTATTTCAGACTGGCTGTAAGTCCATTACCATCTACAGTTTTAGCTTCATCAACTTCTTCCTGAAGCTCACGCAGAGTTTTTGTGTTTTTCAGCATTGTTGAATAATCCTTACTCTGAATTACCTTGAGAGCTTCATTCAACTGAAGGTCATAATCCAGATCATACAGAACTGATGGCTGAGTTTTTTGAACCTGTATTCGAATAAGACGACGAATAAGACGTTCATTCAGCGGATACTTTTTTGCAATTGCTGCAGCCTCGAGGGCAATATCAGCTTCTGTCATATTCGGTTTACTTTCTGCTGCCTTGTTGATTATTTCAGATTTAATTAAATCAACATAAATCTTTTCTTCATCTTCAGTAAATTCTTTAAGATTTTTGATTTCGAGATCCGGTGGAATTCCAATCTTATCAATATTCATGTCACTTGGTGTGTAATATCGCGCCATTGTGATTTTAATTCCATCTGTATTACTGAGCGGTATTACCTGCTGAACAGAACCTTTTCCATAAGTTCTTTCACCAACAAGATAAGCAAGATGATAATCTTTAAGGGCTCCAGAAACAATTTCAGAAGCACTTGCAGCTCCTCTGTTAATCAAAACTACAATCGGCATTCCCTGTTTTGCAGTTGTCTTTTCTTTATTTGCTGTAAACTGTGTATTTTCAAAAAGAAGACGACTCTTTGTAGAAACTATCGGACCGTTATCAATAAATTTATCAGCTACATCTACGGCACTTGTAATAAGTCCACCAGGGTTGTCACGTAAATCAATAATCAGACCTTTGTAACCGTTTTTTTCAAAGCTATCCAAAGCATCCTGTAAACGGGTTGCTGTATCTGGTGTAAACTGAATTAAACGTGCATAACCAATTTTTGTTCCTTCAATCATTCCATATTTTACAGTAGGAACTTCAATCAAAGCGCGGACAAGTGTAACATCAAACTTCATGTTTGTACCACGAAGAATTGTTACTGTAACCGGAGCTCCAACTTCCCCCCTTAAATGAGAAAGAACTTCGTTCATTGTCATGCTGGGAGTTGGTAATCCGTCAATTGCAATAATCATATCGCCTGCCTGAATACCAGCCTTAGCACCAGGTGTATCTTCAATTGGAGAGGCAACTTCAACGTAAGCAGGTTTTGCAGGTGTAGATTCTGTAGCCTTGGAAATTGAAAGACCTACACCGCCAAAACTTCCAGAAGTTGTATCACTTAAATCCCGCATATAATCTGGATCAAGATAAAGCGTATAAGGGTCACCAATAGCATCCAGCATGCCCTTTAATGCCCCTTCATAAAGGATTCTCGGATCTATTTCATCAACATAATTCTGTTGAACAAAGTCAAAAACAGAATTAAGCTTTTTAACATATTGAAAACTTGTAATTTTTGTATCATTTTCAACCGAAGATTCGGCAAAACACTGAAATGAACAGAGCAGAAACACTATTGCAATTGCTTTGAGAATTTTCTTCATAATAATATATTGTAAGCCACAAAAATTAAAAAATCTACCTTTTTATAGATAATTGTGCTATAATTGATGGCATGTCACAAATTATACCGATAGCCAGCGGAAAAGGTGGCGTTGGAAAAAGCCTATTGTCCGCAAACTTAGCAATTGCACTCGGCCAGCAGGGAAAACGCGTTGTTCTTGCCGATCTTGACCTTGGTGCTTCAAATCTTCATCTCGTAATCGGTCAAAGACCTGGAAAAGCAAGCCTTGGTTCATGGTTTACAGAAAAAAATGATTTCCGCGAAATTATTCAGCCAACTGATTATCAAAACGTAAGCTTTATTGCCGGCGACAGCCAGATTCCAGATCTTACTTCACTTAAGCATTTACAGAAAGTAAAACTCATTAAAAATCTTAAGAATATTGATACAGATTATGTTATTCTTGACCTTGGTGCCGGAACCCATCAGTTTATTCTGGATATGTTCCTGCTTTCTCCACAGGGAATTATTGTTTCAGCACCGGCTGTTACAGCAACACTCAACGGCTACCTCTTTTTGAAAAATGCAGTTTTCCGTCTTTTGTATACCACTTTCAAAAAAGGAACTCCAGGACGCGCATATCTTGATGAAATAAAAAAGAATTCAGAATCTATGCAAAAGCTTTACATCCCTCAACTGATTCAGGGACTGGCTCAGAAAGATCCTGAAACTACCCAGCTTTTTATTAACCGCATGCAGCAGTTCCGTCCTCGTCTGGTAATGAACATGATTGAAGACCCGAAGGATGCCGACCGTGCTACAAGAATCAAATCTTCATGCAATCAGTATCTTGGGCTTGAAATTGAATATCTTGGTCTTATGTATCGTGATATGCTTCAGGACAAAGCACTCGCTTCACAGCTGCCTGTTGTTGTTTACAAACCACAGTCTGTTCTTGGCCAGGCAATTTACCGCATTGCAGACAAGGTAATTTCTACTCCGGCTCACGAGTTTGATGCAGCCTTTAATCCAGACAGTTTTAACGGGGATAATTTCCAGGATGTTGAAGAAGATGCAAATGAAGACTTCAACTTCCGCCTTTCAGGAATTGATGATATTGTTTCCAGCGGTTCTTTAAGCATCAGCGAACTTGCAGAAATGATTAAAACACAGCAATATGAAATTACTCAACTTAGAAAAGAAAATAATCTTTTAAAATCAAAATTGATAAAAGCAGCTCAGCAAGGATTCAAGGTTTAACATGTTTTTATATATCAACTATCCTTCATGGATTCATGAACAGATTTTTCCTGGCGTAAAATTTTTAGGACTTTTACGCTGGTACGGTTTAATGTATGCTTTTGCATTCATTACTGCCTACTATCTTCTTAAAAAGGTTTTCAAAGAAGGCGCTCTTGATTCTTCTGAAAGAAAAACAACCGAAGATGATATTTTCAGTTTCATTTTTACAGGAATTATTTTTCTTTTAATCGGGGCAAGAATTTTTTCTACCCTTATTTATGATACAAGCGGACTTTATAAATCTAAACCATGGCTCATATTCTGGCCTTTCGACATGAATGGAAATTTCACCGGGCTCGCAGGAATGTCTTACCACGGCGGCTTTGTCGGCGGACTTTTAGGAATGCTCGTATGGTGCAAGGTCAAAAAAGTTTCCTTCCCAAAATGGAGTGATGCAATGGTTTGTGCAATTCCGCTCGGATACACCTTTGGCCGCCTAGGAAACTTTTTGAATGGCGAACTTTACGGACGAATTACTACAATGCCATGGGGAATTGTTTTCCCGGCTGCAGAACGCTTTTCTGCAAAGCTGCCATGGGTAAAAGCATTTGCCGAAAAAATCGGAATGGAACTTCCAGTTAGTGGGCTTGTAAATCTGCCACGTCATCCAAGCCAGCTTTATGAAGCCTTTTTTGAAGGAATCGTTTTATGGCTTGTAATCTGGTTCTGCCGCAAACACAAAAAATTTGATGGAATGCTGGGAGCTATTTACGCCGGAGGTTATGGTTTCGTGCGCTTCTTCATAGAATACTTACGCGAACCTGATGCCGACCTTGGCTACAGAATTGCAAAAGATGCATCTGCACCAATTTACACAAATACTTCATTTTTGAATTTCTCTACCGGACAGATTCTCTGCTTTTTGATGATGGCATTTGCCGTTGTTTATGCAATTGTCTGCTGGAGACTTTCTAAAAAAGATAAATAACAGGAGTCAGTTATGAAAAAATCAACAAAAAAAATTGCTATTGCACTTTCAGTTTTTATGTGTCTTCAGCCAGTAATGTTTGCCGTAGACAGTGACCTGAACAAAGACATTGTTGCTCTTGAACTTGAACTTACAAAAATGAAAACTCGTGCCGGAGAATATGCCGATATGAGTGAAGAAGCCTTGAACCGCAAAATCGACCGCACCAAAAAGACTCTCGAAAAGAAAAAGGAACAGGCTAAAAAAGAAGCAAAAAAAGATACCCAAACATTTAAGAAAGGTGTTAAAAAGGCTGGCAATGATATCAAAGATGCCGGAAAAGAAATCGGAAACACCTTTAAAGATATTTTTAACTGATAACTGATTTTTTATGCAAAGCATATTCAGTTGCAAACAGGCTTCAGAACTCGAAAAAAACGCTAAAGAAAACTTTGCAATTCCACCATTTTTAATGATGGAAAATGCAGCAAAGGCTATGGCAGATTTTATTTGCAGTAAGATCTCTTCAACTGATAATTCAGCTTCTCTTAAATCCGCCTTAATTGTCTGCGGAAAAGGCAATAATGGCGGCGACGGCTATGCCCTCGCAAGACTTCTGCAAAACAAAATCAATGTAACGGTTTTTGCGCTTGAAGAACCTTCTGCAGAAGAAGCAAAGGCTCAATGCGAAATGTGCAAAAGGCTTGGAATAAAGATTTCTGATATTCAGGAGTTTAAAAAAAACTGCCGCTCCTTATCATCAGGTGATTTTATAGTCGACTGTATTTATGGCACAGGCTTTCACGGAGAACTTTCTTCCGGAGTTGCAGAAATCATAAATGTCATGAATGCAAGCCGGGCATGCAAAATTGCCTGCGACATTCCTTCTGCGCTTGCATTTGCAGCAGATTATACTATCACGATGGGCTGCCAGAAACTTGAACTTTATTCAGACAAGGCTGAAAATGTCTGCGGAACAATTCTTGTGGCTGATTTGGGAGTTGCCAGAGAAAAGTTTGAAAATCAAAGTAAACTGCATCTGATAGAACCAGAGGACCGCAACCTGCCTCTCCGCAAAAAACGAGCGGCTCACAAAGGAAGCTACGGCCACACAGCAGTTTTATGCGGCGATAAAGCCGGGGCCGCAATTCTGGCCGCCACAGCTGCTATGAACTTTGGCAGTGGCCTCACAAGCCTTGTAGAAACCGAAATCTCAAACCTTTCACAATTTAAGATATCCCCTTCCCTCATGATTTCAGATTCTATACCAAAAAAAACTAGCTGCATTGCAATAGGTTCAGGTTTTACTGACTTTTCTGAGCAAACTGCAAAGCGAGTTTTAGAATGGTTTAAATCTTCAAAAGCACCGGCTGCCGTTTTAGATGCTGGTATTCTGATAAATAAAGCATTTCCTGACTTTTTACAAAAGCTCAACGAATATGATAATGCAAGAATTATACTGACCCCGCATTTATCTGAATTAAGCAGACTGCTTGAAAACTGTAATGCTGAAGATGATTTTTCTGTAACTGCACTTGCAGAAAACACTGGAGCAAAAATAAATGCGGCGAGTTTCCTGAATAAACGCTTCCCTCGTACCACGGTTATTATGAAAAGTGCGAATACGTTTATTGCAGAAGGGGGCGAAGTTTTTGTCATCGCAGACGGTTCCCAGTCCCTTGCAAAAGGTGGCAGCGGCGACATCTTAGCCGGAATGACTGCAGCACTTCTTGCTCAAGGATATTCTGCAAAAGATGCCGCCATTACCGCAGCAGAACACCATGCACTTCTTTCAAAAAAAATCGGACAGGAAGCTTATAACCTCACACCAGAAAAAATACTGGCTCTGCTCTAGAATTTTATAGAATCATTCTAATTGCAACTAACTACTAAAAATCTTATAATAGGATATAAATTTTTGAAAAAGCGCAAAGACGCGCGTCACGGAGTTCCTCATGTCGAATACAAATGTTACTGAACTTTTTGGTTGTCTTGTTTTTAATCAGACAGTTATGAAGGAAACACTTCCTTCTCAAACTTACAAGGCCCTCAAGCATACAATGGAAGAAGGAACTCCCCTCGATCTGGAAGCTGCAAATCAGATTGCAGAAGCAATGAAAAACTGGGCAATCTCTAAAGGTGCTACCCACTATTCTCACTGGTTCCAGCCACTCACAGGAATTACAGCAGAAAAGCACGATTCTTTCCTGACCCCTGCAGAAGAAGGCAAAATTATCATGAGCTTTAGCGGAAAAGAGCTGATTAAGGGTGAACCTGATGCCTCTTCCTTCCCTAACGGTGGAAAGCGTTCGACCTTTGAAGCCCGCGGATATACTGTCTGGGACCCAACTTCTTATCCTTTTGTAAAAGACCATACACTTTGTATTCCTACAGCCTTTTGTTCTTACAATGGTGAAGCTCTCGATAAAAAAACTCCCCTTCTCCGCTCAATGGAAGCAATCAACGAGCAGAGTCTTCGTGTTCTCAAGCTCTTTGGAAACAAGGCAAAGCACGTTACAACTACAATGGGACCGGAACAGGAATATTTCTTAATTGATGAAAAGCTCTACCAGAAACGCAAGGATTTGAAAATGTGCGGCCGTACCCTTTTTGGTGCCCGCCCTGTAAAAGGCCAGGAAATGGATGACCAGTACTTTGCAGCAATCAAGCCTCGCGTAATCAAATATATGGAAGATTTGAACGAAGAGCTCTGGAAGCTCGGAATTTACTGCAAAACAGAACATAACGAAGTAGCTCCTGCCCAGCACGAAATGGCTCCAATCTTTACAACAAGCAACCTTGCCGCAGACCAGAATCAGCTGACAATGGAAATCATGAAAAAGGTTGCCCGCCGCCACGGCCTTATCTGCCTGCTCCACGAAAAACCTTTTGAAGGAGTAAACGGAAGCGGTAAACATAATAACTGGTCAATTGCAACAGACCTCGGCGAAAATCTTTTCTCACCAGGAAAAACGCCCCGCGATAACGCACAGTTCCTACTTTTCCTCACAGCTGTAATTAAAGCTGTTGATGATAATCAGGATTTACTGCGCTACTCTGTCGCCTCTGCCGGTAACGACCACCGCCTTGGTGCAAACGAAGCGCCTCCTGCAATCATTTCAGTTTTCGTTGGTGATGAGCTGGATGCAGTTCTTAAAGCAATCAAAGACGGCACAGACTACGACGGAAAAAAAGGCGGCAAGCTTACAATCGGTGTAGACGTTCTTCCTCCAATTCCAAAGGATTCAACAGACCGAAACCGCACTTCTCCATTTGCCTTTACAGGTAACCGTTTTGAATTCCGTTCTGTAGGCAGCGCCCTTTCTATCAGCGGTCCAAATACAATAATGAATGCAATTCTGGCAGATTCCCTCCGTGCCTTTGCTGATGAATTGGAAAGCTCAAAAGATTTCGACTCAGACCTGCAGAAGCTGATTAAGCGCGAAATCACAGCTCACTGGCGAATCCTCTTTAACGGAAACGGCTACGGTCAGGAATGGATTGAAGAAGCAGAAAAACGCGGCCTCAAAAACTACCGCACAACACCAAAGGCAATTGAGCACTACATTGACCAGAAAAATATCGACCTCTTCACAAAACTCGGCATTTACACACCAGAAGAAATGAAGAGTCACTACGACATCAAACTTGAAAAATACTGCCAGGTTGTAAACATTGAATCAAACACCATGCTGGAGATGGTTCACAAAGACATCATCCCGGCAGCATTTAAATACCTGAACGTACTTGCAGATACGGAGTTCAAGATGCAGCGCGTTATGACAATGTGCGACGCCGGCCTCAAGCTCATGGAAAAGCTGAACACCCTTGTAAACGACCTTTCAAACAAAGCAGATGCCCTGGCTGCAAAGCACGAAGAAACCCGCGCCATCGCAGACCTCATGCAGAGAGCTCACGCTTACGCAAAGGTTGTAATTCCAGCAATGGAAGAAGTTCGTGCCATCGCCGACCAGATCGAACCACTCCTCGGCGAAGAGTACAAGCCATTCCCAAGCTACGAGGATTTGTTATATAGTGTACAATAATTGCTGCTGTGGAGTATGCCCCTACCACCACTTTACCGGCAGCTTCATAATATTAAGCATTTCTCTAACCTGTTTTGCAAATTCATCATAAAGCGTAATATGAATCACAAGATAGAATACAATGGAAAAGAGTACAAAGAACACGGCTTTTACCCTCGCCGCTCAAATATTGAATATGTCCTGTCAGAAAACCAAACCGCAAGTAAAATCTCATCATCGCTAGCAAGATTTTATTCCTTAGTAATATTTTTTCGTGAATCATTTGAAAAGGATGTCTGAAAATGAATGTTATTCTTTGACATATTTTTTCACCTGTCAGTTAATATAAGTTTACGCAAAATGCGATATATGGTTGTATATAAAAATCAAAATAATTAACAATAGGATATTCAACAAACACACGATTTATATAAAAAGATGAATAATAATAATTTGTTCTCGTTTCATAGAAACCACAAGTTCGACTTGAATAAAAATCTAGATTTGCAGTAATTCCGACAACAGGAGAACATCTTCTATCTGGTGTAAATTTTGCAGATATATTAAATTCACTACCTAAAATAATTCCATTTCCATAAATTTGTAAATGCGGCCCTAATTCAAAAGTCGTCGAAATAATTTTATTCTCAAAAAACTGAAAAACTCCACCTATAGAAATTTGCAATCCCATATTTATGATTGATGATGGCATATCATTTCCCGCTAACATAAACGCTTCATAAAATCCGAATTTTCTATCATTAATTAAATTTATGTTTTTTATTTCATATAGGTTCGGACCATATTCAAAAAATTGTTTTTTTTCAAATCGATATTGCTCGCCCGTCACTTCCATATTTTTAAAAAATGACAATAAAGGAGCATATAACTGAAAATCACTTTTTGCATGCGCAGAAATTGAAATAAATAAAAATACACCTATAAAGAGTCCAATTCTTTTTTTCATATAATCATACCTCCAATTTACCAGATTATTCTTCCAAATTAGTAATATTATAAACCTAAAAAGTAGATAAATCCATCAAAAAAGCCCTGTAATACCTATATATTAGTAATATTTATTACCTTTTCAAAAGTTCCAAGAAGGGCGGGCTCGTGAGATAATCTTGTTCATGGAAGAAACGGAACTGGATATTCCAGATTTATTCGGAAAAAACGTACAGAAATACAGAAAAATGGCCGGCCTTACTCAGTCAGAGCTTTCCAAGCGGCTGGAAATTAGCCAGAAGCATCTTTCCATCATTGAAACAGGAACACAGTTTGCCTCGGCCAATCTTATTGCACGTATTTCGAAAGAGCTTAATGTTCCACCTGCTGCCCTTTTTGGTGATGATTTGACCCAGACTTATTTTGACAAACTCTTCGCAAGGCTTACAACCTACATGGAAAATAAATTCAATACAATGAGAGTTAATCTTTCCACCGAACTTTCCCGCCAGTTAGACGAAAAACTGCCAAAACAAAATTAAGAAAATCTCCCTACCGCAATTGTATAGAAACATTCAGTTTTTTATGCACATAATCTGTTAGTATTTTAATATGACCATTGCAGCGCTTTGCAGCTGCATTCATTTTTCACAGGAGCTTTTATGAAAAGATTTGACGGATTTATGCACGGTGTTAATTTAGGTGGCTGGTTTTCGCAGTGTAATCATACAGAAGAACTCTACGACACATTCATCAAGGAAGAAGATTTCGCCACAATTAAGAGCTGGGGGCTGGATCACGTCCGTCTGCCGATTGATTATGAACTCGTAGAAAGTGCTGACGGGCAGCCTGCTGAAAAGGGCTATGAAAGAATTGCTCAGGCTATCGGCTGGTGCAAAAAGAACAGGCTCAACATGATTCTTGACCTTCACAAAACCGCAGGCTTTTCTTTTGCTGCAGACGAAAAGGAACATGGATTTTTTGACAGTCCCGAACTGCAGGAACGCTTTTTTAAGCTTTGGGAAAATCTTGCCGGGCATTTTGCAAAGGCCTTTGATGATGCTGATTATGATGACGGCCAGCACGGCGAAATCTGTTTTGAGATTCTGAACGAAGTAACTGACCAGGCTTACTGCAAGAAATGGAACGCAATTGCCCGCACCTGTATTGAGCGAATCCGTGCAATTGCTCCTACAACAAAGATTCTTGTGGGCAGCTACTGGAACAACTCACTGGCTTCTGTAAAAGACCTGGATGCACCTTACGACGAAAACATAGTCTACAACTTCCACTGTTACGAGCCTCTCCTCTTTACTCACCAGGGAGCACCTTGGGTTGGTCCTAATATGAATCCTGATTTCCGCTTCCCGCTCAAGTCTCAATTTGCTGATTATATTACTAAGACTTCTGAAAAGGTTGGCCAGATTGGAACAGCTTTTGACGCCTTTGCTCCTGATGCAACTGTAGATGTAAATTATTTTGAAACAATTTTTGCAGAAGCAGTAAAAACTGCAGAAGACCGCAACGTTTTACTTTACTGCGGTGAATATGGCGTAATTGACAAAGTCACACCAGAGGACACTCTTGAATGGTATAAGCTGATTTCAACAGTATTCAACAACCACGGAATTGGCCGCGCGGCCTGGTCTTATCGTCAGATGGACTTTGGTCTTAGTGATAGCCGTCTTGACGGAATTAGAGGGGATTTGATTAAGTACCTTTAAAATACAGATACCCGGGGCAAGCCCGGGCATACTACCTGTCATTCCCGCGAAAGCGGGAATCTTTACTTTTACGGTAATATACAGATTATCCGGTCAAGCCGGATAATGACAAGCCTACAATCGAAGAACCGTTAAAAAGCAAGCCGCAAGGGTTGCTTTAGGTTCATCGAAAGAATGGCTCAGAGGCAAGCTGTGCTTGCCGACTTTATTACAGCTTACCGCTCTCAGCAGCTCCAGGAAGTCCTATATCTTTACGATAGAAGGCTCCGTCAAACTTAATCGCAGAAATTCCCTGATAAGCCTTTGTCCATGCTTCTTTGAAAGATGAACCATAAGCAGAGCAGGCAAGAACACGTCCGCCGCTTGTAAGCAGATCATTTTCATGCCGACGGCCAGCAACTGCACCTGCTATGAAAATCTTAGCAGTACTTGCATTCAAAAGCGGCTTATTAATTGTAATTTCCTTACCCTTTTCATAAGCTCCAGGATATCCGCCACTTACTACACAAGGTGCGACCTGATAACCAGGTTTCCACTTCATCTCAAAATCCTTGAGAGTTCCGTTCAGGATTGCAGTACACATAGAAGTAAAATCAAAATCCATCAAAGGAAGAACAGCCTGAGTTTCAGGATCTCCAAGACGGCAGTTATATTCCAAAAGCTTTGGACCTTTAGATGTAAGCATAACGCCAAAGAAGATAAATCCTCTGTAATCAAACTTTTCTTTAATAAGACCATTTAATGTTGGCTGAAGGATATCCTTATCGAACTGGGCCATAGTTTTATCAGTTACATCTTCCAAAGGACAAACAGCTCCCATTCCGCCAGTGTTAGGCCCTTTTGCTCCGTCCATCAAACGTTTATGATCGCGGGCAGGAAGGAATGGAACAATAGTTGCCGAACCACTTACAGCATATTCAGGAGTAACAGAAACTGCAGCCAGAACAGAAATCTCAACGCCTTCAAGATACTCTTCAATTACAAGCTTCTTTCCGGCATCACCTACTTTACCATTGCCCATCATATCTTCAACAGCAGCAATAGCTTCATCAACAGTAGCTGCAACAACAACACCTTTACCAGCTGCCAGACCATCAGCCTTAACTACGATTGGAGCTCCATGTTTTTTGATATATTCACAGGCATCATCTTTATTTACAAAAGTTTCACTTGAAGGACATGCAACGCCGTATTGTTTCATGAATTTTTTAGAAAAATCTTTACTGCCTTCAAGCTGAGCACCAGCTTTTTTAGGGCCAACAACAGGAATATCAGCCTTCCAGAATTCATCAGCCAAACCGGCAACAAGAGGATCTTCCGGACCAACTACACACATGCGGCAGTTTTCGTGCTTAGCAATAGCTACATAAGGATTTTCATCCTCTTTAATATAGTCACAATCTTTAGGATTAATATTTACACATTTAGATTCATAAGCAGTGCCTCCGTTTCCAGGAACAACAACTACTTTATCAACAACAGGACTTTGAGCAATTTTCCAGCAGATAGTGTGCTCACGACCACCACTGCCAACTACGATAATATTCATAGAATGATTCTACCGTATTTTAAAAGAAAAAAAAAGGTCTGCTGCTCCCGCTGAAAATGTCCTTCGCCAACATGGCTAAAATCGAAGAACCGTTAAAAAACGAGTCACGACAGTGACTCGTTTTAGGTTCATCGATAAAAATGCCTCAGGCAGCGAGACTAGCGAGCTGCCATGATGTTGTCGCCAGTCGTTTTCTACTCCGCATCAGACCTTTTTTCCGAGTTACGCTCAGATTTTCATTCTATGAATATTCTCTACGCCGAGGGCTAGCCGTGATTATACCTTAAACTCATCAATGCGTTCAGAAATGTCGTTTACGGCCTGGGTCATGTCTTCGGTGAGTTGGTTCAAGTTCTTTGTTGTCTGCTGTGTAACTTCTGTTGTAGATACAATCTTATTGAAGTTCTGAGCCATGTTCTTTGAAGATTCTTTAAGTCCGGCAATTGCATCAAGAACTGTAAGGGCACGATCCCCGATTTTCTTACTTGAGCGCTGTACACTTACAGAAATATTGTTCATTGTAGAAAGAGTCTCGAGCAGATGCTTAGAACCTTCACTCTGTTCCTCTGTAGCCTTCTTGATAGAATAAACCAGTTCAGATGTATTGTTTGACTTATCAGATACAACTTCAAAACTAGCCTTACTTAAGTCGGCACTTTCTACTACCTTACGGATGTTTTCAGCAATCAACTTAAGGTTTTCACTAATACTCTTAGACTGAGTAGCAGAAGTATCAGCAAGCTTACGGATTTCTTCAGCAACGACTGCGAATCCCTTTCCAGCCTCACCCGCATGTGCAGACTCAATCATGGCGTTCATAGAAAGGAGGTTTGTCTGAGAAGAAATGTTTGCGATAACCATGTTGGTATCCTGCAGAGACTTACTCTGCGCAAGTACAGAGTTCAAAAGTTCATTTACGATACGGTTCTTTTCAATTCCCTCAACTGTAGCGGCATTAAGTTCATTAAACTCACCAGCCATCTTATCAACTGAAATTGAGATAGACTGAATGTTTCCAATCATCTGCTCGATGCCGGCACTTGCCTGTGTAATTGCTTCTACCTGAGAATCAATCATCTGATTAAGAGTTGTAATGTTAGAAGAAATCTGAGCGACAAGTTCTGATGTATCCATTACGCTCTTATCCTCGGCTTCGAGCGTAGAAGTAGCTGTCTGGATTTCCAAAGAAATGTTATCCATCTGATTCTTAGTTGCATCCAGCTGCCCCTTAACATTTTCGAAGGTTTCTCTAAGATTATAGTTTGCAGTACCAATTTCACGGACTGTTTCATGTACTGTATTTACAAAAGCATTTACAGATTTCTTAACCTGTGAAATTTCATTATTGTGGTAGATTTCAAGACGCTTTGTAAGATCCTTATCTCCGGTATTAAGATCATCAATATTCTTTTTGATAGAATCGAACTTTCCAATAATAATTCTGATGATAATAAGTTCAAGAATCATAAGAATTATAGCAATTACAAAACCACCAATAAGAGATATTCTCTGTAACTGATTTGAAATCTGATGAATTTCTTCTTTGTCTACAGATGCAACAACAATCCACTGTTTGTTTGCTATCTTAAAGGATTTTGAATATACCTCAATATTATTTTTTGTATTTTCTTCTCCAAGAATATCTTCACCAGCACGAAGGCCACCTACATCATCATATACTGAAATTCGACCAGTTTTATAGAATGACTTTCCAAGCTTGTTCAAAGAACTAAGTTCCAGGAAGCCTACACATCCTCCTGGAATCTTCTTTCCAGTTTTATCATCAACAAATTCTGATTTTACAAAGATAGGCATTGTATAACCACCAGCAGCAGCTACACGAGGAGATTCCAGCCATACATCTACATTGCTTTTCTTGTGATTTACATAGTACTCTTTCTGCAAGATACCAGCTGTAGAAGAACCACCTTTAGTATTGAAGGTCTGTGGTCCACCATCCTTTGCACTGGTATCAGAATCCCAGAATACCATTACATATTCATAGCCATCCGGCTTCTTTACAGTTTTAATTCTGTGTTTAATATTTTCCGGGTTATCAGTAGGATCTACAACAGCACGCTGGAAAACATTCATGATGTTTACCTGATTTTCAAACCAGGTCTGAACGTTGTCAATTGCCGAATCCATAAAGTTATCTACAGATTCATCATAGATACTCTTAATCGGAGCCTTTAGATTTGTAGTAATGTAAATAAGAAAGACTGAAATAAAAGCTAATATTTCAAGAAAAGCTACAACACCATATTTGACCAACAATGATTCTTTACGCTGCTTTTTTTCCTTTTTTGCTTCAGTTGTTGTTGCAATCTCTTCGACTTGTTCATTCATAGCTACGCCTCACTTTATATTAAAAAAATAACGTTATTTCTTAAGTATATATCATTATCGACATAAGTCAAATTTTTCGTTACTGGGCACGAGGTTTGTGGCAGTTTGAGCACCCAACTACATGAACATGTTTTTTCCCTAGAGCTTTGTTGAAAAGCCGGGCTGTAAGACTCTGATCAGGAGCAACTTCTTTATGACATACAGGGCAAATACGCTTAAGTCCAGGCTCACACCGTGGATAACAGTGAGGGCAGCCCATAACTATCATAAGCTGGTCCGGAACATTCATTGGCCGATAGACTTTTGAGATTATATTCTCCCCTACAAAGAGATTTGAATCGCAGAGGGGACATTTTACCGGCTGCAGATTCTTCTGACGGGTATTTTTTTGATTTTTACTATTAGAATATTTGATATACCAGGCAATCAAAGCGATTATTACGCAAACCGCACCGCCCATTAATAAGTAGTCCATAAATGTATTATACCACAACTGCGTTAGGCAATGGAATGGTGCAAAGCAGCCATCTAGGGAGCGACGGCTGAAAGCCGGCAAAATGCTCCAGTGGAGCATTTTGAGCGAGTCTCCGAGCAGCTATGCTGCGAAGGTCGGCGAAGCCGAGGAGGCCGAGCGGCAGCGAGCCATGGAACTGCCGACGGCGAAGCCGGAACGCCAAAAAAATAAAAAAATTGTGATTTTTTCCTAAACTTTTTTTACCCTTTCCCGACAATCAAGTATAAGGGTGGTGGAAACCCGTGAGATAAACCACGTTGTGGTTTGAAACCCACCAATGTGTTTTATCTTATAACCAAAACTATAAGGAGATTATTATGGTTATTAATCACAATATGAGTGCTATGTTCGCTCAGCGTTCCCAGGGAATTCAGGATCTTAACCAGCAGAAGAGCATGGAAAAACTTTCTTCTGGTATGAGAATCAACCGTGCCGGTGACGACGCTTCTGGACTTGCAGTTTCTGAGAAAATGCGTGCTCAGATCCGCGGTTTGAACCAGGCTTCAACAAACGCTCAGAATGGTATTTCTTTCATTCAGACAACTGAAGGATACCTTCAGGAAACAACAGACATCGTTCAGCGTATCCGCGAACTTGCTGTTCAGTCTTCAAACGGTATCTATTCTTCTGAAGACCGCATGCAGATTCAGGTAGAAGTTTCTTCTTTGATCGCAGAGGTTGACCGCATCGCTTCTTGTGCTCAGTTCAACGGTATGAACATGCTTACAGGTCGTTTTGCTCGTCCTACAGGTGAAAATGTTGTTACAGGTTCTATGTGGTTCCATATTGGTGCTAACATGGATCAGAGAACACAGGTATACATTGGAACAATGTCTGCTATGGCTCTTGGTCTCCGCAACGTTGGTGATGAATCAATCATGTCTTTGGCTACTCCAGATGAAGCAAACCGCGCAATCGGAACTTTGGACGAGGCTTTGATGAAGATCAACAAGCAGCGCGCTGACCTTGGTGCTTACCAGAACCGCCTCGAGAAGACAGTAACTGGTCTTGATATTGGTGCTGAGAACCTCCAGGCTTCTGAATCACGCATCCGTGATACAGACATGGCTGAAGAGATGGTTAAGTTCACAACTTCTAACGTACTCTCTCAGGCTGGTACTGCAATGCTCGCTCAGGCTAACCAGTCTAGCCAGAACGTACTCAGCTTGCTCCGCTAGAATAGATTGTCCGGTCAAGCCGGACAATGACATATGGTGGTTTCGATACGTCCGCTCCGCGGACACTCAACCACCGTATAAAAAAAACCGATGCTCGCAAGAACATCGGTTTTTTTGTTTAACAAAGATTCCGAAACAAGTTCGGAATGACATATTATATCAGCATGTTATTAGCCGAGAGTGATAGCTCCAGCCTCGCTGATTGTAATGATTGCTTTACAATTTGTGCAGCGGAAGCGGCCTGCATGTGCAGCCTGAATATTCTTTCCACAAGAAGGACAAACAAGCATCTTAGGGAATACAGGACCTGGTGTTGAACCTTCATCATGACGCAGATATTCCAAAGCTTCTTCTGTAGTGTCTTTCAGATTGAAGAACTGTGAGAAACCGAGAATCTGGAATACTTCAGCAACCTTTTCCTGTACTTCAGAAAGAATAATATCTCCGCCTTTTACCTTTACCATCTTAAGAAGGATTGTAAAAGAACCAAGTCCTGTAGAAGATACATATGACAAACCACCACAATTGAAAAGAAGGTAAAAATAACCTGCTCCAATTACTTTGGTAAGCTGTTTCTGAAAGAAGGATGAATTATAAGTATCAATATACCCATCCAGGACAACCATACAACCGTTCTGGACTCCTGGAATCTTATGCAAAGTGATTTTAAGTGAGTCATCCTTATCACTATCAAAGCCTGAAACTATAGAATTATTTGATTCCATATATACTACTCCTAATTGTTAATTATAACACAAATTTGTTGTTTGTCTATAAAAATTTTTAGAATTCACTGCGTCCACGGAAACTGAGTGACAGGGTTCTTTTATCAATATATTCGAGGTCGCCGCCCACGGGGATGCCGGTGGCAAGGCGGGTAACTTTTGGCGGCTGCGGTAAATTAAGCTCTGTAATCATCTTATTAAGATAAAGGGCTGTTGTATCACCTTCTACCGTAGGATTTGTTGCTATGATGATTTCAGTAACTGCTCCACCCCTTATTCTTGCAAGCAAAGGCTGAATTGCCAATTGAGCAGGTCCAATACCTTCCAGAGGTCTCAAAAGTCCCCCAAGAACATGATAAAGCCCCTTGTATTCACCATATGCCTCTATAGTGGAAACATCCTGAGGTTGTTCAACAACACAGATTTGACTTGAATCACGCAGCGGATTTGAGCAGACTGGACAGGGATCACTTTCTGTCCAGGTTCCACATACAGAACACGGTTTTATACGTTCCTGCAGTTGACCTAAATTCTGAGCAAACTTCTGCACGTATGCAGCATCCTGTTTGAGAAGCCAGTTTACCATGCGAACGGCAGATTTTTTGCCGATTCCCGGGAGACGTGAAAAGTTATTTGCTAATTCGTCAAATGCGTTCATAGATTAAAGTCCAAACTGGCCAAGATCCAGTCCGCCAAGCAAAGAACTAGATTTTGCTTTAATCTGCTCCTGAACATTGTCTACAGCGTTTTTATGAGCCGAAACAATAAGATCTTCAAGCATCTGAACATCGCGGTTATCAACACAAATCGGATCAAGTTTGATTCCTATCATCTCAAATTTTCCATTGAGTGTAATGGTAACCATACGGCCCCCCGAAGAACCTTCTGCACGAATATCAGCAAGCTCCTGCTGAAGTTTTTCAGACTGTTCTTTTATAGCCTGGGTATTTTTTAGCAATTCAAACGGATTCATTTTACATCCTCCCTGCAACGATTGTTCCCTTAAATGCATTTACAAGAATGTTCACCTGCAGAGGGATTTCTGCCGGGGGCGCAGCTTCCTGAGTTTTTGCTTCTTTAAGGGTCACGTTGAATTTCATTGGACGACCACAGGCATTTGAAATTTCTGCGGCAATCACATTTTTTTTCTTTTCTATAAGATTAAGGTCATAAGCTGATTCAACAGTCGTATTTACAGCATCATCGCGTACTTCCCATAATCCTGTTTTTTCTACATTTGATGCAGCAAAACCATCTGTTACTGCAAGATCTGCCGTAATCTGTCCGCGAAGTTGAGCTATGGAAATAGTCTGACCATCAGCTGTTGTCAAAGTTTCCTGCAGCTGAACTGGTGCTGAACTCATGCCATTTTGATTAGAAGAAGCATATTCCGTCTCATAAGCCTGTTCCGCGCGTTCGCTGAAATCAGCCTCCACAGGGTAATAATCATCATCAGGCGGCTCATCCATATTAGACCAGCCGTCATCCCCCTCTTCCGAATCCGGATTTACTGTATAACCGGTTTCTGACAAAGGCACATCAACTTCAGGCACAACCTGACCATCGTCGGTAACATCATTCTGAGGAATATTAAGTTTCAGACGCTCGTCAAGTTCTGCCGGACCTGCATTTTCTGCCATTGGGGCAGCCACTGATTGTTCAGGCGGCAGTGGACCGCCATTAAGAAAAGGGTTTGCGCTATCTCCTTCACCCGCGCCGTCACCAGGACTGCCGAAATCGCCGGTATCATCATCAGAAATACCTGCCTGCTCTTTTGCAATAAGCTCATCGAGCATAGAAAGACGTGGCATTCCAGCCGGAATCGGGTTCACTCCCGGAGGGGTCGGCTGAGTCTGCTGAACCGGCTGATTCTGCAGTGTTTGCTGGGGCTGAGAAGTCTCAGTGGATCCGGTGGTTGAGCCTGTCGAAACTACCGCTGCACTCTGCACATTACTGTGTACTGCGGTGGTTTCGATACGTCCGCTTTGCGGACACTCAACCACCGAGTTTCCCATCAAAAGCCCCTGAGCCGCATCAATTGCCTTTTTAACCTCGGCATTAGAAACATAACTTGAAAGCCAGCAAAGGCGGCTGAAGGCAAGCTCCAGCTCATAACGAGGTGAAAGTGAATAACGGATATCGCGGTAAAGCTGCAAAAAGAGCGAGAGTGCACGCTCAATCTGAACAGCATTCCAGGCTCCAAGAACTAAGCTGCTGTAGCGTTCTGCGCTGTTGCCAAGAAGAGATTCTTTTTTTACGCCATTTTTGATAAGAAGCAGGCTGCGCAGGTAGTCTGCAGAGTTAGAAATCAGCTGTTCGATTGAAACGCCGGCCTGAAGGAACTCATCAAGAAGACCAATAACGTCGGCAGTGCGGTTTTGAGCGCAGGCTTCAAAAACTGAATTTAAGCGGTCAATTCCAACCAGGCCGAGTTTATCACGGATTTTGTCATAAGTCATGTGTCCGTCGCTAAAGGCTACAACCTGATCAAAAAGGGTGTAAGCATCGCGCATAGAACCGGTAGACTCGCGGGCAATCCAGAAAAGTGCTTCATCATCAGCCTGAATTCCAAGCTCGGCTGCTGCATCGGCAAGGCACTGCTTTACCTTATCAATTGCAACAAGGCGGAAGTTGAACTGCTGACAGCGGGATTTAATGGTAGCCGGCACCTTCTGAAGCTCAGTTGTCGCAAAAATAAAGATTACGTATGGAGGCGGCTCCTCAATAGTCTTGAGCAGGGCATTAAAAGCCGAAGTCGAAAGCATGTGGACTTCGTCTATGATATAGATTTTATATTTCGAATTGCTCGGTGGGAAAAGAACCTCATCCTTAATCTGGCGGATGTTTTCAACGCTGGTATTTGACGCACCATCGATTTCGATTACATCAAGAGAAGTTCCTTTTGTAATTTCCTGACAGGTTGAACACTGACCGCAAGGCTGGTCTGTAGGCCCGTTCTGACAGTTTAAGGCCTTAGCCAGAATACGGGCAGTAGAAGTCTTACCACAACCACGCGGACCCGAAAAAAGGTAGGCGTGGGCAATCTTCCCCGACTTTATAGAATTTTTGAGAGTCTCTGCAACAAATTCCTGACCAACAAGGTCGCCAAACTGCTGCGGACGGCGTCTCGTCGCTGTTACTTCGTATGACATAGAGTTATTATAGTAGGAATGGCGGGAAATTTGAAGTAGTGGAAACGTATCTTAGGAACAATGGAAAATAATATCTGTCGACTACACTCGACAGAATAGAAAAAGAGCCGGAACATAATGATGTTTTCAAAATCGCCCTGTTCATTTCAATCAAGAAGTTCATAAACACAAGGATAAATACAGTCGATTTGTTTGTTGCCTTCATGAAATTTTCATAATTCGGGAGATTTGGAACTTTGTCACTCATCAGTTCTTTTATCATTTTATGATAATTTTTCAGATCTCCCGTTTTGAAATGAAATCTGTAGATGTTCAGTGCGACAATCTGCTCAAGACTTAATTGTCTTTTAGGCCCTCGCTTTCCATTGAACTTTGAAATAAGAAATTCAAACTATATACATATTTTACAGACTTAGACGATATATCCATGATAAGAATATTGAACATTCGCTGATGAACCTGCGCATATCTTAATCATGATTAATTTTTTTGTATTCCAAAACTTTCTTTACATAAAGTTTATCTTCATGAGCAATATGGGAAAGAATCCACTCATAAAGAAATTTACAGAACTTAATGGCATCTGAAAAATCCATTGAATTGAAACCTTTTGCAGTTTCTAAAACTTTTTTTGTAAATTCATCATGTCTGTTTTTATGTTCTGAAAAATGCTCATAACCAACAAGTTTCATTATTTTTTCTTCATTGGAAAAGTGAGTTGCTACATAATTAACACATTCTTTTAAAGTTCCAGCCAGAGTGATCTGCCATTTTGTATTATTCTCATTTCCATATTTAGCTCGACTTTCCATAACTTCTGTATAAAGTTTGTTACACAGTTTTACAAGATGCTTGTGCTGCTCATCAATAAGAGGAATACCAAGTGCAAATTTAGGATCCCATCTTATTAAATCTTTATCATCTGTTAAATTTGTTACTGAAGAATTCAATATATTCATGAAATTATTATAACACAAAAAATTACCATAAGCCATAATTTTCTCTAAGACATTGCAACCTCTTCTGATTTTGCACTGCAGCAATCAGTTAAAACTGTAACTTCGTAAGCATGGCTCATTGCATCAGAAAGTTCATTTTGATATCCTTTTCCATCATATCGTTCGTGATGTTGCCATGCAATGTTTGCTGCAAGTCTCATTACTTCTCCAGGAGAATTTTCCTGTAATGCCAATACAGATTAATGATATTGCAATTAATTCAATCACACGAGGTATGATTCCATATATTAACACTCCTTGCAGAGTATCAAGCGGTTCATCTAGCATAATAATTACATGATACGAAAGAATCGAATACATAATTCCTGCCATTATCACCAGAAGTGTCAAAACCATATATCTGATTTTTTGAAATGCATATTCAAAATTTCAAAAAAGAACGTCGGTGTCATCAATATGATAGAAACCACTATCAAAGTTGGATACATAGCAGGTGAAATATTAAAAACATGGATAACGTTCAGCATCATTACAATCAAAATAAGTCCTGTTATAGCTATGCAGATTCCAGAAATCCGCCGGTCTGAATCTTTTTCAAAATCCAATAGCATTTTAGTAGCAAAATTATAAAATCATATATTCCTAACAGGGTATTGGAATGGGAGTGTGACACAATTCCTTTTTTTGTATATTTAAGTAAAATATATATGATGAAGTAAGTTTCGCTATATTTACATATGTTGATGTGTTATGATGTTTTGATTTGGGAATATGAAGACTATAGAGTAAGTCATTTCCTATACTATCATAATTAGTGTAATAGTCAGAGCGATATTGTTTTGATAATACAATGCAAAGAAAATGAAAACAGGAGAGAACAAAAAATGAATGTAAAATGCCAATCATTTTTGAATAATGAAATGATTCCTAAGAAGTTTACTGGATATGGCGAAGATATTTCACCTGAATTCATAATTGAAGATATTCCAGAGGGTACAGTATCTTTTGCAATTATTCTTGACGATTTGGATGTACCTTTGAAGAAAAATTACAATCATTGGATTGTTTGGAATATTCCAAAGATGGAGATAATACCTGGAGGATTACCTAAGGGAGGTATTATTAATAAGCCAATAACTGCCTGTCAGGGAAATGCATGGGGAAAACAGTGTTATCGAGGACCAAAGCCACCTTTCTTTATGAAGAAGGCACATAGATATGTTTTTTATGTGTATGCTTTGGATACAAAACTTGCACTCGACATCAATTCTAAGAAGAATAAGCTCATTGCTGCTATGAGTGGACATATATTGGCAGAAGCTAATCTTATGGGATTATATAAAAATAGTTAAGAAAATATGATTGTTTTGATTATACGGTCTAAATAAAATTCTAATTTAACTGTGAAGGGAAATAAAATGAATTATAAAGTAATAGATAGGTCCAATTTCGAGTTTTTATAATTTATACAAGAGTGGTAAAAATAAACGGAACGTAGCCGACGTTCTGACAAAAAATTGCTTGCAACTTGTTGCACTCGCAATATTTTTGGCAGGTTTTCGGCGAAAGTGCAGTTATTTTTACCATAATGATTTATTGAATTTGAAAACTCGATATTCGCCCTAATAGATAAAGAAACATATTACAGAAAAGGAGTTTATGAACATTTTACACAGGATTGCAAATGTTAAACTTCTATAACTGCAAGAATAGATGTTTCTGAATTTCAAATATCCACCATTTTAATTCTGGTGGAAATGGAAAATCCTGAGCGAAAAGATTAATATTTAAAACCCAATTAATAATATTATAAAAAGTTTTTTCATATATTTTTCTAAAAAGGGCAGGCCAGTGCGCCTGTCGTCATAACAATGGGTTGTACCGCAGCGGGCTCGACCCGCTGTCGGCTACGAACCTCTTGAAAATCATTAAGGCCCCAGGCTTATCATGCTAAGATAGATAAGTCCATCAGGGCACAATATCCTAATTAATTCTAAAGGGGGACCTTAATGAGATTCTATAAGAACCAGCATCAATTTTACATTGGTATCGACCTTCACGCAAGAACCGCTCCATAAATGTCGCGAGCAATTTTGTTGAAAAGCCTAAAAAATGCATTGCATTTTTTTTAACGGCTTTTTTATAAGAGCATGTACATCTGTGTCATCAACAACAGCGGAGAAACTGTATTCCACAAAAACATGGAATGTTCCAGAGATAATCTGGAGCTTGTGACCAATACTTTTGGAAAAGACATTGTAGTCGGCGTTGAATGCATCTTCACCTGGTACTGGGTTGCAGATTTCTGTGCGGAACAGGGAATCGATTTTGCACTGGGGCATGCCTATTACATGAAGTCAATTCACGGAGGAAAAACAAAAAGCGATAAAATCGATTCGGAGAAAATTGCAAACATGCTTCGCGGAGGAATGTTCCCGATTGCATATGCCTATC
>JAEDCY010000077.1 GCA_016293915.1 Treponema sp.
AATCAGGAGTTTATGTTTCTTGAAGAAAAGAATGCGATTGTTCCCAACCCTCAAATAGAAATCCGTAAGGTTGAAAAGTGGACTGAAGAAATTGAAAATGTTTTAGTCGAAGCGGAAGAGCCCTGGGAAACCAGAGTTGCAAAAAAGACTTTGGAATATCCGGGGGCCTGGATGTTTGCGGCACTTTTGAAGGGGAAGCCTATTGGGCTCTTGTATGGGCATATTTCTGAGAGGGCCTGTCGGGTTGATTATCTGATTGTTTCTAAGAAGTACAGAAAGCTGGGAGCTGGGCGGGCACTTTTTTACAAGTATGTGGAATGGTGCAAGGAACTGGGAATAGAAAACTGTTATATCTGGCCGGACGGAGAAACTCCAAAAAGAATTTATGAAGAAGGTGGCTATAGGCTTGCAGAAATCTGCAGGGCCGGT
Source organism: Treponema sp. (assembly GCA_016293915.1). Classification (GTDB taxonomy): domain Bacteria; phylum Spirochaetota; class Spirochaetia; order Treponematales; family Treponemataceae; genus Treponema_D. The sequence goes on from JAEDCY010000077.1 coordinate 430, forward strand.
CGCGCGGTGATGGAGTGAGAGGTCGGCGTTGTGCAGTTGGGATGTCACGGAGTAACGGAACGACGGAATGTCGGCAAACATTGTGAAGCCGTGATAGAACGGAGTATCGAGTTGACGAAGTAACGGAGTGATTTATGAAAATAAATCACTGGAAGCTGTGGCCGAAAAGATTTATTCGGAAGTTATTTAATAATGATAAATAGAAAAGTTGTGATATAATTACTGAAAGGATGCTTCCAAAAATCAATTTAATTTAATGATCAAATAAATGAAAAATGGAAAACATAATTCTGAATACTTGGATTGTGGCGACGCTTATCCAATCACCACCGAACATGGTAAACTGATGATTACAAAGCAATTTATAAAAAGCTGGTTATAGGAAACAATATGGATACAGAATGGTCAAACAAAAACAAAAAGATGCAAACGCTTATTGCAAAGGAAGCAACTTTTGCTGATGGAATAAAAGTTCTTCTTGAGTTGCGCGCCGAGCTTTTTGAGCAGATAACTTCTATTGTAAAAACTTTTCCGCCTGTGGCTTTTTTTCAGATGCCTTTTGGGGTGGGGAAGGGTACGCATCATACGACGCTTGCCTGGTCGCTCTGGCACATTTTCCGCATTGAAGATATTGTTGTGCATTCGCTGATTTTGAAGGATGAGCAGATTCTTATTAGAGATGGGTGGTTAGATAAAACTAACAGCACCACTGTCACAACAGCCAATGAACTTGACGGTAACGCGATGATTAAATTTTCTAAGGCACTGAACATCAAAGCAACTTATGAATATTGCAAGGCTGTGATGGAGTCTACAAATAAAATGCTGGCAGCCTTGCAGTTTGTTGATTTGAAGAAAACCTTCACAACCGAAGACAAAGAGCGGCTCTCTGCCAGTAGGTGTGTAAGCAGCGACGAAAGTTCCGCCTGGCTGATAGACTACTGGTGCGGCAAAAACATCAAAGGGCTGATTCAAATGCCTTTATCACGCCACTGGATTATGCATGTGGAAGCAATGAGGCGCATTAAAAACAAGCTGTGCCAACAGGCAAAAAAAGGTGTTGATCAGATTGCCTATTGCGGACTTTCCTGCGCGCACTGTTTTCTGACTGCTTGGTGTGGTTCTTGCAGGACAATTTACAACACCTGCTCTTTTGCAACCTGCTCACCGGATGGAGTTTGCCCCAACACAGCCTGCTGCAAAGAAAAAGGCCTGGATGGCTGCTACGAATGCAGCGAACTTTATGATTGCAAGAAGGGCTTTTACTCGCTCGGGAAGGATACGAATGCGATAAGGGCAATGGCGCTCTTTATCCAAAAGCACGGTAAAAATGAATTGATTCGAGTTATGGACACAATGCATTCTAAAAAGAAGTTCGAAAAAATCCAGGATGTCCTGGGCGAGGAAATTGACGAGGGCTTAAAGATTCTGGAAGAATGGAGAAATAAATAATGACAAAAATAGAATACGTAACATCAAATGATAAAGCCTTCTGGTACAGTCTGGACAAGCACTTGCCGGAAAAAGAATTTGAAAATAAGGTTGCCAATAAGCAAGGCTACGTACTTTTTGCAGATGATAAACCTGTTGGACTTTTGCGTTATAATTTGTTTTGGGACAACACTCCTTTTTGCACTCTGCTTTTTATAGACTGGCAGGAACAGCATAAGGGCTACGGAAAACAATTATTGAAGCATTGGGAGGAGGATATGAAGGCACAGGGCTACGGTATGGTTCTAACTTCAACTCAGGTTGATGAAACAGCCCAGCACTTTTATAGAAAAAACAGCTACAAAGATTGCGGCAGTCTTGTAATGAATATCCCGGGCTATGAACAGCCTATGGAAATGTTTTTGAGTAAAGGATTGTAAAATATTAACATGAAATTACGACCATATAAAGCCGAAGATTCTCAAATCATCTGCAGCTGGGTAAAGGATGAAAAAACTTTGTTTCAGTGGTCGGCTGATAGAATCGGGAAGTTTCCTTTGCAGGGAAACGAGTTAAATGAAAATTACGCAGAGAGAAAAGCAGGCCTGTTATGAGGCTGTGGGCTTTATGCCATTCAGCAAAAGAGTTATGAAGATTCTTGGTACTGACTGGGAATGCATTGATATGGAATTGGATATTGCAGTCTATCTGATTGCAAATGAAAATGCGATTCCTTTGACATTGCAGTTTTAATAGAATTGAGTACAGTGTCAAGCGAGTCAACCCGCATATTTATCTTGATAATTCAATCGCAGAACGATCTATCAAACCATTTTTGAACCCCAAGGTGTCTGGACGGCTTCCCAGGGGCCCAAAATTGACGGACACCTAAAAGCACTATACATAATACTACTTATAATAGAAATTCTGTCTACCAATAGATTATTTTCTATTGTAGTAAGCGTCAAAGAAATTGATGCTTCAAAGCGAGCATGTCGAATAATTATCCCAGCGCAACATCCAGAATCATCATCAAAGCAAACCCCAGCATGAAGGCGATTGTTCCCCAATCAGAATGCTCGCCTTCTGACATTTCCGGCACAAGCTCTTCTACTACAACGTAAATCATAGCACCAGCGGCAAAACTCAAGAAGTATGGAAGCACCGGCATAACAAGACTCGCAAGCAAGATTGTCAAAAATCCGGCAACCGGCTCAACTACTCCAGACAGAACTCCGTACCAGCATGCCTTTCCCTTTGAAAAGCCTTTTGAATGCAGCGGCATGGAAATGATTGCCCCTTCTGGAAAATTCTGAATTGCAATACCCAAAGCAAGACTAAGAGCACCGGCCTCCGTAATCTGTGCAGAACCAGATGCCCAGCCTGCATACAAAATACCAACGGCCATTCCTTCAGGAATATTATGAAGTGTAACAGCCAGCACCATCATAGTAGTTTTCTGCAATTTTGATTTCACACCTTCCTGTGTTTCATCAAGATGCATATGAGGAACTGTTGTGTCCAAGATAAAAAGAAAAATCATTCCAAGACAAAAGCCCACTGCCGCCGGAATAAAAGCAAGCCTTCCACGGTCACTTGACATTTCCATTGAAGGAATAAGAAGACTCCAGACAGATGCGGCCACCATTACGCCGGCCGCAAAGCCTGAAAGTATTTTCTGAATACGAGCATCCAGTTCTTTCTTCATAAAGAACACCAGAGCCGAACCAAGAGCAGTTCCAAGAAATGGAATCAAAAGTCCTTTTGCAATTATATAAGTCATAACTAAATTATAACACCTTAAATCTTTTTCTGCATCCAAAGAAGATCGTAATAGCGATCAAATTTTTTTCCAACATCCTTCAGCAGTCCCGCCATAACATAGCCTTCTCTAAGATGAAATTTGTAGCTGTCCTTTGTCAGATACTCGTCCTCGCGCTCACAGTAAGCAACGCCCGCAAGAAGATTTTCAATCCCCATTTTTTTGAGGCGCTCTTCCAGATGCTTATAAAGCAGCGAGCCCACTCCCATTCTGCGGCAATTCTTATCAACATAAATCGAAGTTGCAACCGTCCAGTCATAAGCCTCTCGCTTACTGTAGGCACTTGCATAAACATAGCCCACAACCCCGCCGTCCTTTTCGCAAACCAGATAAGGATATTTTTCTTTAATATTCTTGATGCGTCCCTTAAACTCGTCCACAGTCGGAACATCATATTCAAAAGAAACAGCAGTCTCAGTTATATAAGGAGCATAAATCTCAACCAAGCGCGCTGCATCGTCAAGAGTCGCTTCACGGATTTTTAATTGTACATTCATACACATATTTTAATGAATTATTTTTTGAGGGGGAAGTCTCCCCCTGTCTTCAGCCCGCTTCGCGGTCTTCCGCCACCCCTTCTCCTAAGGGGGGGTCTCCCCCTTAAAAACCCCATTTTGAATTTGGAGTTACATACAATCTATGCTACAATACAAAATATGACAAGGATTCAAAAAATTCTTTTTAAATACCAGGACACAAAATATGCCGACTTTTCTGCAAAGCTGGTACCTACCCTGCCCCGCAAAGCCTTTATCGGAGTTCGCTCTCCGTCTTATAAAAATATCATCCGCGAAATTAAAGAGCTGCCGCCGGCCGAGCTTGAGTCTTTTCTCACCAACCTGCCTCACAAATATCACGAAGAAAACTGCCTGCAAATTGCCCTTATAAATAAAATCAAGAATTATGACGAATGCCTGTCCGCCCTCGAAAACTTTCTTCCATACATAAACAGCTGGGCAGTAAGCGACGGACTAAATCCGCCCGTGCTCAAAAAGAACCGCCAGCTTCTTTTACCAAAACTTCAACTCTGGATTCGCTCCGACAAACCTTTTACACAACGCGTTGGAATGCTGCTTTTAATGAAGTATTTTCTTGATGAGGATTTTAAGAGCGAATATCTTGAGTTACCAGCTCAAATCCGCAGCAAAGAATATTACGTAAACATGATGACTGCCTGGCTCTTTGCCGAAGCCCTTGTAAAACAATGGGACACAGCAATCACTTTTATTCAAAATAAAAAGCTGGATGTATGGACACACAACAAGGCAATTCAAAAAGCCTGCGAAAGTTTTCGCATTTCCGACGAACACAAGAAATACTTAAAAACTCTCAGAATGAGAGCCCAGCGGAAGACCGCTTGCTCTCCCCCCCCAGGGTGGCCTTAATAATGTGGGGGCTTGCGATTTGGAATATCGCCTTCCATGGCATTCGACATTTCGCGGATTCTGTCCGACATCAGTAAGTGTTATTTAATCCTTAAGCTCACAACTCATCCAAGCAAAACGGGTTCAATTCCCGTATCAAACTTCCACATGTAATACTATCTTAATGATGGTACTTTTTCGAGTTTAATCTGATAGCCTAAACTTTTTAAGTATTATTTTTTGTTTCAGAAGACTGAATCAGACGTTGTGACAGAGTTTACTTCGCAAACATCGTAAAACGGCATATTCTGGGGTTTTAGGGGCAAAGCCCCTAGGCGAAGGGGTGACGGAAGACCGCGAAGCGGGCTGGAGGCAGGGGAAGGCTTTCCCCTCCTTCCCATTGATTTTTTCCACCATATCTTCATAATAGTGCGATATGAAACTTAAAGGCTTTTACTCTTCTTTGTTTACGATTGCGATTCCAATTTCTCTTCAGGCGCTTT
>JAEDCY010000078.1 GCA_016293915.1 Treponema sp.
CCTTGTATGGTTTTATTGCACTAATTCAAATGCAATTATTTGGTTAGTGTATACAAAATTCGGCTTTTTCATTGATCAACAATCCTTTCTTTTTTAATTATAGCACATTAAGACCGAGGTTTTCAATCATTTTACTATCAACAATTCAGAATCTTCATTTCTTGCATACCCATATTTTTGAATTTTGCAGGAACTGCTCATTTGAAAAATATACACACTGTCTGTTTGATCAAATTGTTTCAACCACTTGTTGTTGATATCGGTAACAATATTATTTAAGATTCTTTCACTGTTTTCAATTTCGTAAACAGAATACCGGAGCATATGTCCAAATTTTTTTATATATCTGTTAAACTTGGCTCTTTTTTTATCATTCGCGATATCATAACTTACAATAATCATTGCTCTCCTCCGATTTCAAAAGTCGGAAATTTTTCCGGCGGCAAAGATTTCATAAACGCTCTGTAATAGGACTGAATATACACAAATATTTCTTCTTTATTTTCAAGAATAGGAGCCATCAAAACTTTAACATAATCAGCCGATTTTTCCCATTTCAAGCGATACTGATTGTTAAAAACCAAAAAATCCTCCTCTTTGATTTGCTTCAAATTAATTGCATTTTTCACTTGATGGTCTATTAACGTCCGAAAGGGTTCAACCAAATCGCAGACTAAAGATTTTCTCATATAAAATTGCCTGTGCACCACACCGCAGAATGTGTCGAAGCCATAACTTGAGAGCAATGCATCAATAAAAGCAAAAAGAAGTGTATAGCCAATATCAAGAGCCGAATTTACATAATCACGTTTGACGCGAGGCTGCCTTCCTTTCCAAAGAACGCCGTTCCGTTTAACTGATAAGAGTCCTGCCCCAATAGATTTTCTTCATCTGTTTCAAGAGAGTGAAAATAAATTGAAACAGGACAGAAAACAAAGTCATTCAAGCTTGAAATAGCAATCGGTTCCTCGCTCATTTTTGCGCATACTCGAGCCAATCGGCGTTCTTGACAGTGAGATTTGCCTTGTCAAGTTCGTCATCTGCCGTGTTTTTCAAAACTTCTATTGCCCAAAGGGCTTTTCTGGCAATGTTATACGCTCCGTTTGCGTCTGCGCTTTCCGGAAGGGAAGCTTCTGAGCCTATATAATTACGGCTATCGAAGAATTCTCCCCTTTCGTTTTTGACAGGTGAAATAAGATAATCAACAGCAACATTGCCGGTTTCGCTGTTTCTCATCTGCAAGGTTTGAGCAAAAAGTTTGATGAGCCTGTGATGAAAATCCTTGTTTGAAATCGAAACAATTGAGGATTTAATATCTCCGCAGATGTCAACTCCGAATTCACTGAACAAAGCTTTATATTCATCGGTCAGAACAATCGTTTTATTATCAAATTCATTGTTTTTCTCCGGATTTCGATAATTTATGATTCTCTCGCCGTTTGAATAAATTGTCCATTTCTTTTTATATGATGACGAGGCTTTGGGGAATTTGTCATAGTCAATATCAAACTCAAACATATTCTCCGTGCTGTTAAACCGAATGTCATCCACTTTTTCAAAGAATGAAATTGAATCAGCAACGCTTTGATATTTTGGATGAATTAAATCAACAAATCCTGTCGTCGGATCGATTTTACTTGTCAGCCAGGCGGGCACATAAAAAATAATGCCGTTTTGTCTGCCTTTATTGACGCCGTCAACCTTGTTCGTGAGCTGATAGGCATTCAGCAATCCGCCTGTTTCCTCCGGATCCGAATCCTTGTTGACCAAATAATTCAGCTTTGAAATCAACATGTTTTCAAACTTCTGATAAACCTGCTTTTCCACTTTGAATCTGCCGTTCTTAAAGCCGAAATTAAGATCCTCCATGGCAACAACAGCATCATATTTCAAAACCAGCTTGCAAATTTCATGGACAACAAGGCTCAAATATCCTTCTTTCAATTCCTTGATGTTTTCAATTGTTCCCCAACTTTTTCTCGCCTTATCTCTTTGGGCTTCTTTGGACTCGAGAAGCTCATGGTAATCAACTTTATATCCATTATCGCCGATTATCTCATTAAGCGACTTCTGATAAACGATGTTTCCTTTGTTGTCGATAACGCAAATATAAAGAAGATTTCTTTCGCCTCTGTCAATTCCGATAACATAATTGTTTTCGGAGCTTTTTATGGCTTTTCTGACATCGTTATTGATGAAATTTTGACCCGGAGCTTTGAAATTGAGCGTGATGGGAACATGAAGCGAAAACTGCCTCTTGGTAAACCTCTTGTCTTTGATAAGTTCATATTCAAATGTGCTCGTTTTCTTTGCGTTGTCCGGGTTTTTGTTTTTCAAAGCCTGATTTGCGGGATGCGTGATTTTTTCTTTTTCGCTTATGCTTGCCTCACGATAGAACATTTCCGCCCCGCCGTTCAACTGATAAACAACATCCCTGAGATTTCTTTCATCAAACAGCATTTTGAAGTACATTGTGTGAAGATTCTGCTTGCCGTGACTATACTCAGAGAAATCTTTGTTATAGATTTTGAAAAGGTATAGCTGACCGGATTCAACAAGGTTAAGGATTTGTCTATAGGATACATCAGAAAACTTTATCTGATACGCCTGTGAATCAACATCAGCTAAGAATTCTTGATATGAAGTATATTCGCTTGGTGCTTTGAAATGGAAATCGAAAGAGTTATAGTACTCTTTTATGCGATCTTTATAAAAATCAATATAAGTGACCAAATCCTCTTTTGAAAAGCACTCGCTATGCTTAGAAAAACTACGGCACTTTCTGATTCTGTTTATTTCTTCGGGTAAATAGGTGTTTCTGAGTTCTTCAAGAATTAGATTTTCACCAATATGTTCACCAGTTTTTTCCTTACGGCCTGTTTTTTTAACAGTTACTCCATTAATTACCATGAGATTAGGGATGTCCTTTGAAGGGCTTGCCATTTGCTGATAAATCATCTTGGAAAATGTGTCATTTTCATCGTGAGGTTTGTCGTAAGTTTTAGGCAGAAAACTCTTGAGGTCTTTGTCCATAAACGCAAGGTAATAATAATCTTTGTCCTTGAAAAGCTGTACAGAGTGGGCAAACTCGCAGTTTACTGCCCAACCTTTCATAAGTAACGAATTGTCAAAGTTAAGTTTTATCTTATCTTTCGAATAAGGTTTCTGGGTCATATGATTTCTGACCTTATCATAAAGCTTGTCTACGAGAGACAGGTTTTCAAACAAAGGCAAAAACTGGCCATAGAAAATTTCGTCTTTGTTTTCCTCTTTCCCTGTTCCGAGCAAAGGCTTGACAAGCTTTTCAAGATCTTTTATCGAATCAAGTAAGGATTTCATCTGCTCGATTGCCTTATCATTTTTACAAAGTTTGATTTCGTTTGACTTTTCATAATCAGAGGTTAACAGATATTCCGCATTCTTGTATGATTCGGTTATGAGTTCTACACTTTTTTCAACTTCGTCGGTAAAATAATCAAAAATATTTCCGTCAGCCTTTTGGCTTCCGAGCTCCTGCAATTCGCGCAGATTAAAGCTTTTTACGGAATTAAATTTCTTCTTCTCATCCTCATAATACTTTTCGGTAAAAATACCTTTTTTTGGCGGATGCTCGGATTCATATTTTTCGTTCCATGCGGTGGTTATTGCGCTCCACGAACCAAAAGCAGCGTTTGAAAGGCTTGTTAAAGGCAATCCCGACATATGGTGAATGCCGTTGGAATCAAATGATTTAAAATCTGCAAACAGAGCCCTAATTTGGGGCAACGTTTCTTTTAAAAATTCGCTATAGTAGGAATTAACCGCCGAAACCACTTCGTTGTCCGATTCAAACTTTTCAATTACAAAAGAAATTGTTTTTTTATCGCTGAGAATCTGTTTAAACAGATGCTTCATTAAGGGCAAGCGAACAGACTTGTCCGTTTTTGCAACCTGCTGATTATACAGATTTATGTACTCATTAAGACCCTTTACTTTTGTTCCGTCCGAGCAGGTGTATCCGCCGAGAATGCCATTGTACCGGTCAATGCCGGATTGAGAAAGAACAAAGCTGAAATAATCAAGATTAAAAATATCCGCAGCATTGATTCCGTATGCATTAAAGCAGTTTTCATTTAGTTCCTCAAGGTCCTCATCCGCTAGCAGCTCGGCAACCTTTTTAAAGCTGTTGGCATTATCAAGAAATTTAGGCAGATTGTCATTTATGCATCGATATGAAATTGCGGTGGATTGAGCTTCAGCAGAATACATATTCTTTCTGTTTTCATAAAATCCATAAAAGTATGTTGTGAAATCTTGAAACATCTCAACCGATTTCAGTTCATCTTTATTGGTTAAAAATTCCGGAAGAATTTCTTTTACCATTTCTTTTCCGAAAATAGATTTGAACATCGGATTTTTTGTCAGGCGATCGGAAATGCTTTTGCGCATGGCCGATTCTGCCTTTTCCATGGTTTTTAAATCTTTCTCATCCTTGCCGGGTTTGTAATAGAGTGCAGCATAATCCTTTACTCCGTCAAGAATAAAGTTCAAAAGCATAGATTCAATATATGATCTGTGATAACGATCGATATATTCTTTCACTTTTTCATATTCTTTTGCTCTCTTTTTATCTTGTTCAAGCAAAAGGTTTGCATTGAAGTGTTCTTCGGTTTTTCCTATGGGGATTAAAGAAAATCTCAAAGTTTTGGACAATGGATAGCGATTGATGAATTGCTCTTTCATAAAAATACCTCCAAACTTCTATCTCTTAACTGTTTTTGTTTGCAGCATCGTATCTGAATATCGTTTCCTGCAGTAACTCAAGCATCTGCTTGTACTAACCATCTTTAAGTGTCTCACGTGGTGTTATCGCTTTATCCACCGACGTCAACACACAGAACCATATCAGCAAGCGAGTTTCTCATCGTATGGGAAGAGATGTGTTATACGCAAAACCTGCCTCAAATCCGGCATTATTGGCAATTCATTAAAATTTTTGTCTCTGTGCTTTAATTGTGTCAACTATAGTCTTCGTCTCCGCTGGGACATAATAAAATTACTATAACATCTATGCTAATGATCAAAGGAACAGCTCGTTATTTCTACAATATCATTTTTATTATATTCCTTTTTTTCGCTTTGTCAAATATTATTTTTCTTTTGAACACATTTTTCAATCTTCGCTATACATTGGCACTGCTCTATACAGTAATGTGTACAGGCAACATACTCGCTTTCATCGTTATGATTTACTATACAAGTCTATAGATCCATCTTACTATTCTCTCAAATCAAAATCAGCAAACACAAACCTCATTGGTTTTTCATTTCAATGTCTATCTAATCTTATCATCAGAGATTTCTCCCGCCGTTCTTGCAAATTTTGAAAGCATAGGAAACAAAAGAAATGCCGAAAAGTTTTTGCTAGAAGACTTAAGAATAGTTG
>JAEDCY010000079.1 GCA_016293915.1 Treponema sp.
TTAAAATGCGCGGTGAATGGGTAGAATAATTTAGGCTAGAATTGACGGATACGTACAGAAAAAGCTGTTGCTGAGGCCTTTGCACCTACAATGAGTAAAGTGAAAAATGGAAGACAGATGGATTCGGATTGGATAAAAAAGAATTTGCAAGGCTCTATTACAGATGAACAATTATTAGAAGAAATAAGAACAGCTATACGAAGAAAACGTGTTGATTCAGTTGCAGCAAAAATTGATAATACAGGCAAATTGACATATTATCAACTTGATAACGATGGTAAAGTGATGCTTGATAAAATAACCAATAGTCCGATTATATACAATATAAATAAGGAGTAAAAGAAATGAGGGATAAAGAAAAAGATGAAATATATTTTACAGATAGATTTTATAAGGATTCTCAAAGCTTAAAAAAACTTTTGGAAGATTATCATAATGATATTGAAATAGGAGAACATCCAGAAGAATTTGATATAAGAAGTTATAAATATGATATTTTTATTTATGCGTTTTACAAATTTTATTCAGGTTATTCTATAGGACTTGATATAAATAAATTAATTCCAGAAATTAAGTTGATATTACAAAACTTGATAGAAACAAGAAAAGAAAGAGACAGTAATTATGAAGATATGGAATGCATTTTGCATTTTATAACTCTTTTTAATCAAACAGATTTTTTAGAAGAATATAAAAAGCTTTTAGAAAAATCTGAACATAGAGATTTTTATCTAGATTCTATCTTGCAATATTTGGATTCATCATGGGAAATCAGTACAGAAAAAATCAACTGGCCAAAAGAAATGAAACCATTAGTTGAAGTGATACAGTTCTCCAAGACAGATAAAAATTCAGCAGTCCAGCGATTAAAAAAATATCTTGAAAAAGAGTGGTTTAAGACATTAAAAGAAGGCTTAATAACCAATCAGCAACTACAAAAAGGAATGTATCGTGGGTACTGGTGTATTGAATCTGCTGTATTAGTAAAAGTGCTAAAACTTGATGATACTGAACTTAAAGAGTGTAAGTATTACCCTTATGACATGGCTCACTTCGCTGAATAAGTAACTTACAAAAGTCTATATATTTTTATATTTCTTTGACATAGCCTCAAGGAAAGTATGGAGTCCTTGAGTGACCATCAGAAAATATTTAAGGGAAGCATTTTCTGATGGTCATTTCATTTATTTTAAATATGATGCGAAGCGCGCAAAGGATTGTAGCAGCGCCGAAGGCGGCCACAGCAGGCGAAGCCGAGGAGGCTGGAGTGCGGTTAGCGCGGAACTGCAGAAAGCCTGTTTTTTGCGGAAACAAAAATGCGCCCACAAAAAAGAACTGTTCAGCAGGGCGATACTGAACCTGCTTGGGGAGCGGGAATCGATAAGAACAAGCAGAAAGGAAGTGCGCGAGCTTTTTGACACCGTGTATGCCGATGTAGTGCAGGGCAAGAAGTCCGACGAGGCAATCAGCGTGGAAACGACATTCTCCGAGCTGTGCAGCAACCCTGATAAATCGCTGGGAGCAGAGCCTGTAGATAGTACCGTCATAGAAAAGCTCACGGAAGCGAAAAGAAACCTTCCCGAACAGAAGACACAGGAACTGCAGAAAAAGGTAGATGCTGCGGTGGACAACATAATCCGGAATTTCTCCGCCGTGCGCATGAGCACAGGAATGATACCGGAAGAGGCGGTAAAACTTGCCGCAAAAACAGTCGGGGGCAAAGATTCCGCCGTTTTCGTGCCGCCGGCAAGCGGAATCGTCTACCAGACACCGGCTATGAACGTCCCGTTCAATGCCCGGAACGGAGGCGACAAAAGGATTTTCAGCGACATAAGAATAGCGGACTTGATTGAGAAATCAAAGAACCTTCCGTCTCCGACAAAAGAAATTGAGGTTGAGCGGCTCATTGCGGAGAGCAGACATAGCTACGACCAAAGGATTATGAGTCCTCTGCTCTAACCGCTGAGCTAATGGCCCGATTGGACTATACTATATCAAAGTAGGGATAAAAAATCAATGGGGGAAAACTCTAGAAAATAAAACCTGGTTTTACAGAGGTATTTTAAGAGAAAGATTTTCTTGAGTAAAATTGTTGTTAAGTGTTAAAATTTAATTTGCACGAGGCTGAAATATAAAGTCCTCTGTTGGGAAAAAAACTTTAAATTTTTCATTTATTGCATTATTTAAATAACGATCTACATCAATTTCACTATCTTCTTTAGGATTTGAATATCGACCTGATTTACTGTTTACGTACCATGAATTATTTTTGAATTCCAGTTCACCTGCAATTCTTCCTGGTCTTCCACATAATAAAGTTGGATGGCCCTTGTTATCAGAGTTAACAATTTGGTCTTCTTCCCCAATTATTAAGAATCCATCTTTATCAATAACCCAAATATACTTTTTATTCTTATCTAAAGAAAAATTTACGCTGATTTCAACGAAACTGTTGCTCATTTAGTCTGAGACTTTTCTAGGAAAGTTTACATACGGACCTCTGTATGGGGGTGCGTATGACAAAAGAAGAAAAGGACATAATGAACTACTTCAGCAAGCTCACAAAGGACGGATTGGCATTTGCCCGTACCGTCATTATGTCCAAGATTTGCTCCGACGCTAGAAACCTGCACGCACTGTACGAAATCGAGTCCTCGGAATATACGCTGACCTGTCCATACTGTGAATCTTCAGACTATAAAAAGAACGGCCACAGAAAACAGCTAGACTATGAACCCGCACGCAACGCTGTACTGTATGGCATAAAGGATGTCAAGCTCAATGAGATTGACAGGGCATACATTGAGAAGAACTACGATGAAAAGGACTTGAAATACATCAAGGTTCAGCGGTTCAAATGCAACAAATGTGGAAGAACCTTCTCACACAACACAAACACATTCACACAGTATTCAAAGCTCTCGCTAGAAATCTTGGACAGATACCTTTCCTCAATGCTGAACAACGATATCCTCAAGAAATCCGCAAAGCTCTGCAACATCTCAGTCTATACCTGTTTTGTTCTACGCCACAAAATCCTTTCAATGCTCGTCCTTCAGAATGAAGGACTGGTTCTCTGCGGTGAGAAAATCGAAATGGACGAGACATATTTCAAGATTTCCTACAAGGGAAACAATAAGAATGCCAAGTCCAACCTCCGCACCTGTCTGGATATGGTTTCCAAAAGTGAAATGGACTTCATCAACAGAAAGCCTAAGAAGAGAGGTTACTCTGACCCGACAATCCTTATTTCCGTTGGAGCCGTATCAGAGAAGGAAGGTGAAAAGCTTATCAAACAGCAGAAGGAACCCGCGGGAATTTCCCATAACAAAATCTGTCTTGTAACAGGTTTGGACCATAACGGAAACTACATCGGAATGGTCGCAAATACATCCAGACCAACGATTGATTCATTGCACCGTGTACTCGACGGCCACATTATGGAAGGCTCATCAATGGTTACTGACGAGATGAACTCATATGTTCAGTTTGCGAAGGACAACAACATCAAGCTCACACAGATTAACAGCAAGATTAAGAGAAAGGGACAGAGGGAACTTCAAGCGATGAACAGCTTCCACAGCAATCTGAAGCATAGAATTCTTGACGCTCACTTCGGTATTTCCTCAAAGTATCTGAACAACTATGTGGCTTGGTTCATCTATGTCCTCAAGAAGGACGGAAAGTATCACGACAACTTGGAAGGGTTCAGAACAAGCGTGTTCCATACCCGTTGCAGATTGAGACGTGATGAAATCTCAAAGCGACCTCCGATATCATTCGACAGACTGCCGGGGTATGTGGCTACGAACCAATACATCAGCAGTCTTGCACAACAGGCTCTGGATATCTCCTAGCCTTGGTAGTTGTAATTGATTACGCAGTCTGAAGGAACGCCTTCGTTCCAACTAAGGTCTTTACGAATTGCATTCCACTGTTCTACTGTACCTTTATAATTGATTGTCCTAAGTTTAGTACACCCTTTAAAAGAACTACTGTTAAATACACCAACAGAATTAGGAATGGTTATCGAAACAAGATTTGAACATTCTAAGAATGCGACAATTCCAATTTCTGTAACAGAACTTGGGAGTATCACAGAAGTTACATTTGATTTGATTGTAAAAGAATCAGTATTAAGAGTAGTAACATTAGCAGAATCTGAAATTTTTATATCTACATATTTTGTTGGATTCTTGAACCCACTAAAATCTAAAAGTTTAATCTTATATGGAGTCTCAGGTGTATTTTCGTCAAGTGTTGATAAGTAGTCCTCCAAGTTTGCACCAGTTGTAGCATAATATCTTACAATGCTCTTGAACACGTTATTCTGTTCAGCAGTGAATGAAGGTTTCTTCTTTGATGTAGATGAATTTCCAAGCTGAATGTTATTCAAATCCAGACAATCATCTTCAGTAAACGAGTATCCATTAGACAATAATTCACTTACAGGTTTTTCAACGCTTGTAGCACCATTATCTAAGGATATCTTCAATGTATCCTTGTTTGTTATGATTTTATCAAATATTATTTTCATAACAAATTAGTTGAGGAGAACATTGAGTCTTTACAGGTTCTATGTTATCTTTTTCTTCGAGTAGAGTATAACTAAATAAACAAAGGCTAAAACATTCTTCGTGTTTTAGCCTTTTCTATAGGATGTCAGCAACCGTTTCGTTGAAATCAGCGATTAATTTTATTATCCATAGTTTGATTTAAAACACTTATATCAATCATTCTGATATTCTTCTAAATACTCCTGAATAGTTTTAACCTTATAATTATCAGCTCCGAATAACTCTTGTAGTTTTTGAATAGAATGTATATCAGTTTGGACAGGAATTATTTCAGCTTCATTTGCAACAAGCCATGACATTCTTGTAATACCATCTGTAAATCTAACTTCATTATCATAAAACGAAATTGTACTTAAAGGCACAGGATTTTCCGAACTATTTATAAATCCCTCTATACATTGTTCAATTTTTGGTTTTATCCAAGGCTCCTGATTTTCAGGCAGCTCAAGAGGGGTATCAGAATAAAAATATCCTTTTGAAGCTAAAATACCTGTAAACTTGTTTGTATCTAAAAAAACTATGTACTTATTATGATTATCTAATCCTGAGTCAATGCGGACGAAGACATTTCCTTTTTTGTGAGTGAAAATTTTAAAAACTAAGGAGTAACTTGAATAAATATTTTTAAAACCTATAACTTCTATTCTTTTCATTTCTATACTCTCCTAAGCAAGCGGTGCAGTTGAAATTTCAACTAAGACATTTGAATCTTTAACAAGTAATTTTTTTGTGGCTAATTCTTTCATAACTTGAGGTTTTTCAATTTTTGGACCTAGAATTATTTTTTCCAAGCTATCATATTTTAATATATCTAAATA
>JAEDCY010000034.1 GCA_016293915.1 Treponema sp.
CGGAAGGGATAACCGCTGAAAGCATCTAAGCGGGAAGCCCACCTCAAGATTAGACTTCCCCGGAACTATAAGTTCCCTGAAGACTCCTGGGAGACTACCAGGTTGATAGGATGCAGGTGTAAGCGTTGTGAGACGTTCAGCCGAGCATTACTAATAAGTCGTGAGGCTTGACCATATTATTATTTTCACTTATGATTCACTTCCGTTCCTGATAAATGTGCACCTGTTTTAAGGGTCTTACATTTTATCCTTTGTTTACATTGTTAATAATGCCTGGTGGCCATAGTGGAGAGGTAATACCCGTTCCCATTCCGAACACGGAAGTCAAGCTCTCTTACGCCGATGATACTGCCTTCGTGGTGGGAAAGTAGGTAGCTGCTGGCTTTTTTTTGTCCTAAAATTATTTTCAGTGTTCTATAAATTTGTGGGCAGGCAGAGAATCTTTCCCGGGACGAACCGAACTCTGGAATTATTATGTGAGATAGATATTGAAGAGATGTCTGGAAATGAAAGCGAGTTTGAGAGCCTGCTCTCAAACTCGGTAGTGAGCGCCAGCGAACGTAGATAGTAGGCCCTGAATCGGAGAGCCGTTAAGACGGACGCTCCAGTGGAGCGTTCGTTAGGCTCATCCGACTGATGGGGGTGGGAAGCTGTGCTTCACGCTGCTGGCTTTTTTTATTTAACAAAAAATGGCATAATAAGATATGATTCAAGATATTTTTCCGGCTAAGTTTTATAATCATTATGAAGAGCAGAGTGCTTACCATGAAGATTTTGCCTTTTTCTTTTCTGAAGGAAAGGTGCTGGTACGTTATAATCAGGAGACACAGGCTCTGATCTTTCCAACCTGCGGAGATTTTTCTTCACAGGGACTTTCACCAACCTATCTTTTTTCTATTGATAATCAAAAATATTTTCTGATGCCGGAGAAGGCAGGGGTGTCTGCTTGTCTTTCTGATTTTTCCTTTTATACACTTCGTCAGCTGCGCGATATGCCTCTGGCGCCGGAAGCTAAGGTCTCGCTTTTTGCAGCTTTTTCGGCTTATCACCTTTGGAAATGGTATGATGATAATAAATTCTGCGGGCATTGCGGAAAGCCTCTGGAACACGATTCTGTTGAACGTGCTCTTTATTGTTCATCTTGTAAATCAAAAATTTATCCGCGTATAAATCCTGCTGTAATCATTGGAATCTTAAATCAAAATAAAGATAAAATCCTCATAACAAAATATCGTACCGGCTATGCGCATTCTGCTCTGGTTGCGGGCTTTACCGAGTTCGGCGAAACTCTTGAGCAGACTGTTGAACGAGAGGTTATGGAAGAGGTTGGCCTTAAGGTAAAAAATATCCGCTATTATAAATCTCAGCCCTGGGCTCTGGCTCAGGATATTCTTGCAGGTTTTTTCTGCGAGGTTGAGGGCGACGATAAAATCAAAATGGATGAGGGTGAGCTTAAATATGCCGAGTGGGTTAGCCGCGAAGAGCTTGTGCTGCAGCCGAATGATTATAGTCTTACGAATGAGATGATGAAGCTTTTTAAGACGGGGACGGCTGTATGATTTTCAGAAATTTCTTGACAAGGAGGTGACCAATAAGTTTATCTCCTGGTGTCATTCCGAACTTGTTTCGGAATTTATAGCTCTAAATGTAGTGTAGATGCTGAAACATAGGGAGCGACACTGCATAGCAGTGTAAAAACAGTCCAGTGGACTGTTTTTAGCGAGTCTCCGAGCAGCTATGCTGCGAAGGTTCAGCATGACAATACTTTTTAGACAGCCCAAGAAATAAGTATCCGGAAAAAAGCTGAACAACTGATAATCTCGGTGGCGGCAAAGCTTTTTCTGGAAAAAGGGTATGAAAATACCTCGCTCAACGACATTATCAAAAATCTTGGAGGACTCACAAAAGGCGCAATTTACAGTCATTTTAAGTCCAAAGAGGAGATTTTCAGGCTGTAATTTACCAGATGTCGGCTTTTTCTGATGATGCAATCGAAGAGATTATTAAATCTGATCAGCTGAACGGTGGCAGGATTGATTATTCGGAAAATCCGAGAATGCTTTATGCGCTTTTGCTGGAGCTGAAGGATGAAGAGGCACCCCTTTTCATCTATGATGGCACCATTTAATCTGGATATACTGGATGAAGAACTGGTGGAAAAAAATAAAAATCTGAGCTGAGATGCGCGCCAAGCATGGAGCCCCTTGCCGACCGCAGGGAGCGGGTAGCGACCCGCGACCGAGGACGGTGAGCGTTAGCGAAGGGCGGAACGCGTTTTGGACGGAGATTCTGCGCTGGAAATAAATGGGGCTTTATTATGGAAAATAAAATTACAAAATAGAAGAAAGAAATTTTCCGCATTATTACAATTCTTGTTACTACAATTGTAAAATACATTGAGTTTTTATTTATCCGTACTGACCAGACGATAATTGCAGACAATGTAATCACAAAAATTTTCTGCATTATTGCAACTCTGGTCGCTATGAAAATCTGCGGGCTAAAGCTGGCGGATATTGGTCTGAAATTAAAAAACACTTTTAAGTATGTAGTCTGCGGTTTTGGACTTGTTTTTTTTACCTTTACAATTTCTTATGGTCTTGAAGTGGCCTTGCTTGCAGAGGAAGGTATGTTCCGCGGTTTTATTCTTAAAGTTGTGACTGAGCGCAGTGGCTTTAAAACTGGAAATTACCTTCAGGCTTTTCTTTTTGGAATCTGGCATATTGTTATGTGCGTACTGGGCGTTTATGACGGGCAGATGTCTGTAGGGCAGGCTGTGATTTTTGCAGTGGGTTATGTTGTGCTCGCCGGCATTCTTGCTCTTGAATGGGGAACCTGTGTGAGCATGACGGGCGTGCTTTGAGTTGGACTTTCAGAACACTTCTATAATAACTTCATCGGAAACTTTCTGCACGTTGTAAGCAGTATTGGTACAGATGAATTTCAGATTATCAGAATTGTGCTTTCAAACTTCCTTTCGTTAGGAATCGTTCTCCTGATATTTACAGAAAGATTTTGCTTCAGGATTTGAAGAGCAAAATGAGCTACCGTGCGGACTTTGTAATTTTAAATATCGGAATGATAGTTTCGAATCTGGTTGGCTTTGTGACTTTCTATATTCTCTTTCAGAACTTTCCGTCTATCAACGGCTGGACAATCTACGAGATGCTTTTTCTTTACGGCTTTTCGCTCGTTGCCCTTACTCCGGTTTAGTGCCGCTGCTCTCCTGGCTCTCGCCACTCATCGGCCTTCCTTCCCGCGTGCCTTATGCCTTTATGTAATTTTGGTATAAGCGGTTATTTGCGGGAGCCCGTCAGAACTTTTTATTTTCCACTTCCCCACATCATTATAAATCACTATAATCAATCTATCACGAAAAAATAGATTCCGGGTCAAGCCCGGAATGACGGTGTTTTAAGGAATAATCTATGATAGTAATGAAATTCGGTGGCTCATCTGTAGCCAATGCAGAGAGAATCAAGCATGTTGCTTCTATTATAAAGGCTTATCAGGACAAACGCCCGGCAGTTGTTCTTTCTGCTATGGGTGACACTACCGACCATCTTCTTGAGGCGGCTGACAAGGCTGTAGAAGGTGTGGTTGATGTTGCGGGAGTTGCAAAGCTCCATGAAGATACAGCTGCTGAGCTTGGAATTAATATTGAAACAATTCAGGCTCTTTTGACTGAATTAAAACAGCTGCTCACCGGAATTTCAATGCTTAAAGAAATCTCTAAACGTTCACGTGACTATCTTGTTTCTTTTGGCGAGCGTATGTCTGTACGCATGATGGCGGTATATCTTGAATCTCAGGGAATCCCTGCAAAGTTTTATGATGCCTGGGATATCGGAATTGTATCTGACTCAAACTATATGTCTGCTGAGCTTTTGGACGAGGTTTGGGAAAATATTCCTGCTCACTTGGGCGGCTACAAGAACGGCTCAGACAATCACATTCCTATTGTAACTGGTTTTATTGCAAAGGATAAAAAAGGAAATATTACAACTCTCGGACGTGGTGGTTCTGATCTTACTGCAACTATGATTGGTGCTGCTATGCGTGCCGAAGAGGTTCAGACCTGGAAGGATGTAGATGGTATTCTTACTACAGACCCTCGCGTAGTAAAAGAGGCTAAGCCTGTTCCTGAGGTTACTTATGAAGAAGCCCAGGAGCTTGCAATGTTCGGCGCTCAGGTTCTGCATCCCCGCTCAATGCTGCCTGTCCGCAAGACCGGAACCCCTGTCCGCGTTAAGAACTCTTACAACATCACAAGCCCGGGCAGTATAATAGTAGAAAAGCACAACGGCAAGGTTCCTCCTGTTTGTGCAATCACAACTGTAAAGCACATTACTTTGATTGATATTGTTTCTTCCCGTATGCTTGGTGCTGCAGGCTTCCTTGCCCACATCTTCAATAACTTCCTTAAGTGGAATATCAGTATTGATGTAATTGCGACTTCTGAGGTTTCTGTATCTCTGACTGTAAATACAAAGGCTGATCTTACCGGCCTTGTTGCAGACCTAGAGCAGGCAAGTCAGGTTTCTGTTCGCAAGGATAAGGCAATTGTTACAATTATCTGCGACGCTGCACACTCAAGCGCAATTCTTGCCAGTGGCTTTGATGCTCTTGCTGATGAAGGAATCAACGTTCAGATGATTTCTCAGGGTGCCAGCAAAGTTAACATCAGTATGATTGTAGATGATGAAGAGGCTGACCGCACTGTTCAGATTCTTCATAACGCATATTTCAGCTGATTTAGTTAAGAAATATTTCGGATGACAGTTATCTATATTATGATGTATACTCTTAAATAATGAATGATAATACTGAATTGTTTTTTAACGAGAATATTCGATCAGTTAATAAAGTTGTAGAAATTCTCCTTTTGACCTGCGCTGTTGTACCTCTTGCTTTTTGCGTTTTAACGCTTCTCGGAATCTGGCGTGTTCCTCATGACTATTCTGCATTGATGTTTTCTTACAGTGTGTTTAGTTTTTTTGTAGCTCATGGATTAAACCGTTTTCCAAAAACTCAAAAAATAGGTATGTATTTTGGCATAATAGCCGCAGCAGGTTTTGTTGAACTTCTTGCCGTTAAAAATATCATTCAGGTTAATATCACTTATGCTGTAGTTCCTTTTTTAAGTTGTCTGTATTTTAATAAGAAGGTTACCATAACTTCTACAATCACAGGCTTTGCTCTTATGGTTTTTGCCCTCTTTGTAAGATCAAAAACTGTTCTTACAGTTATGGCAACTGATGTTCAGGTGCATAATCCCCATACCTGGTTTATTTCAACTCTTGTTGGTTATAGTATTGAGTTCCTTTTTATTTTCCTTCTTGCTTTAACAATGGCAAACAGGTCTCATAAGGCTATTGAGCTTCTTCATACTCAGAATGTAAATCTTAAGAATACTCAGGATATGATTATCGGATTTGTTGCAAGCTGTCTTGGTAGTCACGATCTTTTTACCGGCCGCCATGTACAGCATACAAAGCATTATGTAAAGATTATTGCGACAAAACTGCGTGATTTTGGTTACTACACAGACGTTTTGACTGATGAAACAATTCACCTGTATGAAACTGCAGCCTTCCTTCATGATATCGGCAAGATTCATATTCCTGAAGGTGTACTGAACAAGATTGGAAAGTTTACTGAGGAAGATTATAAGGTAATGAAAACTCATCCTGTTGAAGGAAAGAGACTTCTGGAACAGTTGCCGAAAATCGGTGACGGCCGCTTTAACCAGATTGCAATTGATATGGCCTTTACTCATCATGAAAAATGGGATGGAACCGGATATCCACGTGGCTTAAAGGGGAAAGAAATTCCGCTTTCCGGCCGCATTATGGCAGCTGCGGATGTTATGGATGCTTTAATAAGTAAACGTCTTTACAAAGAGCAATTTACAATTAACGAAGCAATTAAAATCTTTAACGAATCAACAGAAAAACAGTTTGAACCCTGCATTGTAGAAGCAACAAAAGCCTGTCAGGAAGAGATTGAAGAGCTTGCAAGAACATTTAAAAAGCAGGAAGCTGAATCAGAAAAAGAAGAAGTTGAATGGTGGGAAAACTACCATAATTCTATGAAAAAAATATGAAACTTAAATAAGGAGAAACCCGCTATGAAGATTGCATTGGTTGGTTACGGAAAAATGGGACACATGATTGAGCAGGCTGCCAAGCGTGCCGGTCATGAGGTTGTTACAACTATAGATGTTATGGCAGAGGATGCTAAAGTAAAAATTGCTGCCGGTGATACAGATTCAATTGTGCGCGCTGTAAAATCAAACGGGGCAGAGGGAATTATTGAGTTTACTCACCCGACTGCGGTTATTGCAAATGTTCGCGCACTTTTGCCGCTGGGACTTCCTCTTGTTGTGGGAACTACAGGCTGGAATGATAAGCATGCTGAAATTGAGGCTTATGCAAAAGAGGTTGGCGGAACTGTAATGACTGCCGGTAATTTTTCTATCGGCGTAAATATGTTCTATAAAATTGTGGAAGAAGCTGCAAAAATCATGTCTGAATATAAGGATTATGATGTTGCCACCTGGGAAATGCACCACAATCAGAAGGCTGACAGTCCTAGTGGAACTGCTTTGGAAATTGCCCGCCGTGTTCAGATGGGCTATAAAGATAAAACAGAAATTGTAACAGATGCTTTTCATGAAAGACCAGTTGCAAACCAGCTTCATGTAAGTTCAACCCGCTGCGGTAATGTTCCTGGAACTCATAAGGTTTTCTTTGATGGAACAGCCGACACAATCGAACTTACTCACACAGCAAGAAGCCGCGAAGGCTTTGCAGTTGGCGCGGTTGAATCACTTATAAAACTTGATGCAGCCCTTAAGAGCGGCAAAGTAAAACGCGGCGGCCTCTACGGCTGGGATGATATCTACTAGCGGATCATAAGGATATTCGAACACGCTATGAGAATTTGTGAAGCAACCAGAAGGTTGTATCTTATTCTTCCGGCGTGTTTTATATTTAACTTTGTTGTATTTATAAAATGGAATGAAACAAGAAACGCATAAAGTGTTGTTCCTGCAAATAATATAATTGAATTAGCGGTTCGTTCCCAACACAAAAATATCAGTGAACAGAAGTGCAGGTGAGTAACTAAAAGAAAACTGATTGCAAAAGCAAAATAAAACTTGATTTCTTGTTTTCCAGAAAAAATGCAGGAAGTAATAATTATTGCTGCATATATTCCAGATGCCAGTATGTAAAACCATGCTGGTACAGAATTAATCTTAAAAATAGAATTATAAAGCGTAATCCAGCAGACGATGTTTCCCAATGAAGCTATTTTTCCTAGAATTCTTAAGCTTCTGATTTTTTCAAAAGCAAGAAAAGCTGTGGAAATTGAAATAAGAATAAAAGCAGCCACAGAAACAATTATTATATGAAAAGAGTCTGGAAGATAGTTTGTGAGACGCAGAATAATAATTGTGCCGGCCAGGGGGAGTGTGAGACATACACAAGTTTTTTGAAGGATAATAAGTTTTTTTAAATTTGCAAAAATTATAAGTCCATAATTGATTATAAAAAGTGCAAGTAAAATCCAGTCTGCAATAGTCATTGTGTATGCTCCATATATTAGTTTTTATAATTCTAACATAGAAAATGTTTTCTGTGAATTGAACTTTTACCTTTGTTTCATTATAATCTCTTGTAGTAAAATCGGGCGAATGTTTCGATTTTTTTGAATACTTAAGGCTGAAAATGCTTTGTCATGCCGACACTGAAACAAGTTCAGGGTGACGGAGGATTCAGTCCTGTTTTGAGGATACATATATGACAATTACTGGAATGCTTGGTCAGAGTGGACTTCTGACTCTGCTTGGTATGTGTGTTGTATTCAGTTTCATCATTATTCTGATTATCTGCATGACAATTATGAAATCTGTAATTCGTGCACTTAAGCTTGATAAGGAAGAACCTGCTAAGACACCTGTGGCTTCTGCTCCTGCTGCTTCGGCTGCCGGAAATGATGGTGCTGTTATTGCTGCAATCGCTGCTGCGGTTCACGATAAAGCGTTAAATTCGTAAATAATCTTCTATATTAAAGATAAAGGAAAATAAAATGGCTAAAGTAGGAATTACAGAACTTGCAATTCGTGATGCTCATCAGAGTCTTCACGCAACACGTATGACAACAGCAGATATGCTGCCAATCTGTGACAAGCTTAATAAAGTTGGTTACAAATATGTAGAAGGATGGGGTGGTGCAACTTATGACTCTTGTATCCGCTTCTTGAATGAAGATCCGTGGGATCGTCTCCGCAAACTTCATGCTGCAATGCCTGATACAAAAATCATGATGCTTCTTCGTGCTCAGAACCTTCTTGGTTACAAGCACTATGCTGATGATGTAGTAGAAAAATTCGTTGCAACTGCTGCAAAGAACGGTATCGGATGTTTCCGTATTTTCGATGCCTGCAACGACCCGCGTAACATGGAATGTGCTACTAAGGCAGCTAAAAAATCTGGAGTTGATGTTCAGATGGCTATTTCTTATGCCGTAACTCCATTCCACACAAACGAGAAATATGCAGAGCTTGCTAAGACTTATGCAGACTTTGGTGCAGATTCTATCTGTATTAAGGATATGTCTGGTCTTCTTAAGCCATATGAGGCTTATGACCTCGTACAGAAAATCAAGGCTAAGGTTGATCTTCCAGTAGAAATCCACTCACACGCTACAACAGGTCTTTCTGTTGCAACACTTTTGAAGGCTGCTGAAGCTGGTGCAGACTGGCTTGATACAGCAATTTCTTCTATGTCTATGGGAACTAGCCACTCTCCAACAGAAACAGTTGTAGAAATGCTCAAGGGCACAGATATGGATACTGGCCTTGATACAAAGCTTCTTCTTGAGATTGCTGCTTACTTCCGCGAAGTTCGCAAGCACTACTCATCTCTTGAATCTGCCTTCCTTGGTGCTGATACACGTATTCTCCTTTCTCAAGTTCCTGGCGGAATGCTTTCTAACCTCGAATCTCAGCTCAAACAGCAGAATGCAGGCGACAAGATGGACGCTGTACTTGCTGAACTTCCAAAGGTTCACAAGGCTGCAGGTTACGTTCCACTTGTAACTCCAACTTCTCAGATTGTTGGTACACAGGCTGTTATGAACGTTCTTATGGGACCATATAAAGTAATGACTCAGGACTTCCGTAACCTTATTACAGGTAAGTTCGGTAAACTCCCAACAGACGCTGATCCAGAATTGGTAAAAGAAGCTCTCAAGCAGAATGGTATGGACAAGGTAATGACTTGCCGCCCTGCTGACGAAATTGCTCCAGAGTGGGACAAGATGGTTGAAGAGTCTAAGAAGGCTGGTGGTGACGGTTCTGATGAAGACGTTCTCACATACGCTATGTTCCCTAATGTTGCACCTAAGTTCTTTGCAGAACGCTCTAAGGGACCAGTTGATGCTGCTTCTACATTCGCTAAAAAAGAAGCTCCAGCTGCTGCCGCTAAAGAAAACAAGGGCGGTTCTTATACAATCAACGTTAATGGAACAAGCTACAATGTTACAACAGGCCCTGCCGGCGACAGTATGAGCGTAAATGTAAACGGTACAGCTTACAATGTTACATTCGGTGCCGCAGGTGCCGCTCCTGCAGCCGCTGCAGCTCCTGCTGCCGCAGTATCTGGCGGTCAGCCGGTTCCTTCACCTGTTGCCGGAACACTTCTCCGCTATGCAGTTAGCGAAGGTGCTCAGGTAAAGAAGGGTGACACAATAATCATCATTGAATCTATGAAGATGGAGCTCGAAGTTAAGGCTCCTGCTGACGGAAAAATCAGCTTTGTTGTACAGCCAGGCACTCAGATTGCACAGGGCCAGACTCTTGCTAACCTCGGTGGGGCACCTGTTGCCGCTGCTCCTGTAGCTTCAGTACAGCCTGCTCCTGCTGCCGCACCAGCTGCTCCAGCACCTGCAGCCGCTGCCGGTGGAAAGCCTGTTGCAGCTCCAGTTGCCGGAACTTTGCTCCGTTATGCAGTCAGCGAAGGTGCTTCAGTTACTCCTGATACAACAGTGATCATCATTGAATCAATGAAGATGGAATTGGAAATTAAGGCTGGTGCCGCTGGTAAAATTCATTTTATCGCAGCAACTGGCAGCCAGATTGCACAGGGCGCTACTTTGGCTGAAGTACAGTAAACTTGTCATTCCCCGGCTTGACCGGGGAATCTATAAAAACAGATTGTCGGGTCAAGCCCGACAATGACAGGTAAGGATATAATATGGAAACAGAATTGAACAACAAAAATGATAAATTCAAGTACCTTAAGATTACAACTGTAATCTGTCTGATTGCTCTTGTACTTTCTTTCGCAGGCTGTGGGGCTTCAGGCTCTTCAGGAAGTTCTGGAAGTACTGGTGCGGCAAAATCAGCAGGTTCCACAATCATTAAAGGTTCTGAAAATATTAAGCCTATTTCGGTTTCATCATTCTTTAAGAATGTTGGAAAAAATACCGGAATCTATAAAATGATTCATAATCCTACTCCAGAAGAAATTGCGGAGGAAAAGGCTTCTAAGGAAGCAATGGAAATTGCAAAAGAAGAGCAGGCCGCTCAGGCAGCTGCAGACCTTGCTAAACACCCTGTAAAGGGCTGGCAGCGTCTTATCATGCTTGCAATCGGCTTCCTCATTGTTTACCTTGCAGTAGTTAAGGGCTTTGAACCTCTTCTTCTTATTCCAATTGGATTCGGAACTATTCTTGTAAATATTCCTGGTGCAGGAATGGGTGATGGCCCAGATGGTATGCTTCATATCATTTACAATGCAGGTGTTGGTAACGAGTTCTTCCCAATGCTTATCTTTATGGGAATTGGTGCTATGACAGACTTCGGTCCTCTTATCGCTAACCCTAAGATGGCTCTTCTTGGTGGAGCTGCTCAGCTTGGTGTATTCGCTACACTTTTTGGTGTTGCTGCCATGAACTTCATTCCAGGAATCGACTATAACATGAAGCAGGCTTGTGCCATCGCTATTATCGGTGGTGCAGACGGTCCTACTTCTATCTACGTTTCTGGTAAGCTTGCGCCGGAGATGATGGCCGTAATTGCCGTTGCCGCTTATTCTTACATGGCACTGGTTCCAATGATTCAGCCACCAATTATGAAGCTCCTTACTTCTAAGAAGGAACGCCAGATTAAGATGAACCAGCTCCGTCCTGTTTCTAAGACAGAGAAGACCCTCTTCCCATTGCTTCTGCTTGTTGTAACAATTCTTCTTCTGCCACCTGCAGCCCCACTTATTGGTATGCTCGCATTCGGTAACTTTATTAAGGAAGTTGGAATTGTACAGCGCCTTTCAAAGACAGTAGAGAATGAGCTTATGAACATTGTTTCTATTCTTCTTTCTCTTGGAGTAGGTTCACAGATGACTCCGGAAAAGATTATGCACGCTAATTCTCTTGGTATCATAGTTCTTGGTCTTCTTGCTTTTGCAGTTGCTACCGCTGGTGGTCTTATCATGGCTAAGATTATGAACCTCTTCCTTAAAGAGAAGATTAATCCGCTCATCGGTTCGGCTGGTGTATCAGCAGTTCCAATGGCAGCCCGCGTTGCAAACAAGGTTGGTATGGCTGAAGATCCTACAAACTTCCTTTTGATGCACGCAATGGGACCAAACGTAGCAGGTGTAATCGGTACAGCTATTGCAGCCGGTGTGTTTATTTCTACATATGGTATGTGACGGTCAGCAAGCTGACCTTATCAAGTTTTGCTGCGCAAAACTTGAACAATAAATTATTCTATATCTAAAAGATTTAGGCAGGCTATTAATTATAGTCTGCCTTTTTTATTTTCTGAAATCTTATAAAAAGTTCTGCTCCGTATCAGTACTTTATATAATTTTTGTAATATTTTTCTTGACATAATACTATATAAGTTATAATATAAAAACATAAACAATATTACACGAAGCGAAGGAAGGAATACAAAAATTGTCTGCAAGTTTGGGCAGCCAATTTTTGTTGCAAGGGGCTTTCCAAAAAGTATCGTCATGCTGAACTTTCGCAGCATAGCTGCTCGGAGACTCGCTAAAAACAGTCCACTGGACTGTTTTTACACTGCTATGCAGTGTCGCTCCCTATGTTTCAGCATCTATACTATATCTAGGCCTATAGATTCCGAAACAAGTTCGGAATGACACTAGGAACTAAACTTATTGGTCATTCCCTTGTTTATATACTGCACATTCTCACTACGTTACGAATGTGCAAAAAAAAATCATTCTCAAATCTGAAGATTTGTTCATGATTTTTTAGGAGGTGAACATGGTTTTTACCGCGGGTTCTGCCTTGCTTGATGCTGTGGTTCTTTCGGTTGTCAGTCTTGAAGGAACTTACGGCTACAAGATTACGCAGGATGTCCGTAAAATAATGGATGTTTCCGAAAGTACCCTTTATCCGGTGCTGAGGCGACTCCAGAAGGACAGTTACCTTGAAACCTACGATATGGAGTTTCAGGGAAGGAACAGAAGATACTATAAGATAACTTCAAATGGTATGATTCTGCTGGATAAGTACCGCTCAGAGTGGGTACTTTTTAGAAACGGGGTAGATGATATCCTTTTAGGAAGACATGAAAACTAATTCGGAGGAATAAAATGACACGAGAAGAGTATTTGAACGAACTGAAATCAAGCATAATGTCGCTCACTAGTGATGAGCAGGCTGAGGCAATTCAGTATTATTCGGATTATTTTGAAGAAGCAGGTGATGATGAGAAGGTAATGCGAGAACTTGGTTCACCAGAAGAACTTTCAAAAACAATTATTGAAAAGTTTGCTAATGCACTTGTAGATACAAAATCTGCAGATTCAGAAAATGAAGAAGGATCTGAAAATAACAGCCAGGATAGAACAGATTACAGAATGAGTATTGATGCTCTTTATTTTGAGTTTGAAAAAAAAGATGTAAAGAATCTTTCTATGGATTTCGGAGCGGCTGAAGTTGTTTTGATTGAAGGTGATAAATACAGCGTTGAAACTCGCGGACTTCCGGAAGAAGCAATTAACTGTTACCTGAATAAGGAAGGAACTCTTGTTGTAAGCAATACACGTCGTTTTAATCTCGATTTCTGGAGTCATAACAGACGCAGTCGTATTGTTCCGCGACTTCTCGTAACTTTGCCGAAAAATGCAGCAGTTGAAAAGTTCCGTATAGCAATCGGAGCTGGACAGCTTACAAGCCGCACTCTTTCTTTCAAATGTAATACCGGCAATATTGACGTTGGAGCTGGAAATATGGTTCTTAATGGTATTTTTGGTGGTCGTCTGGATATGCGTTGTGGTATGGGTAACCTTGAGTTTAAGGGTAGTGTAAGCGGCAATGTAAACCTTGATTGCGGAATGGGAAATGTAAGTCTGGACCTTAATGGAGATCCAAAATCATATTCTTATGATGCAAAAGTTGGCCTGGGGGACTTCCGCTTTAATGATGAGAAAAAGAGCGGTGTCTGCAAAGTTTATAATAATCAGAAAAAGGAAAATCATTTTTCTGTGAACTGCGGTATGGGGTCAGTAACAATTAAAATTTCTGAATAGGAGTGAAGAAAATGAGTAAGAAAAAGCTTTATAAATCAAGAAAAAATAAGATGATTGGTGGTGTTTGCGGAGGTCTCGCAGAATACCTGAATATGGATCCAACAATTGTTCGTATAATTGCCGGAATGCTTTGTCTTATAAGAGGAATAGGAATCCTTGTTTACATTATAATGTGTATAGTTATGCCTTATAATGATGAAGATTTTGGTGAAGATGACACAGAAAACCTTAAGAGTGCAAATATTGATCCGAATGATGAGAATAAATCAACTTCGAAAAAAGCTGATGCAGAAAAAGACAGTAAACTGCACTCAGACGAAGAGTTTGACAGTTACTTTAAAAAACAATAATTGAATAAACCTTAATAACGAACTGTTTCAGCATCTACACTACATTTAGAGCTATAGATTCCGAAACAAGTTCGGAATGACACCAAGAGGTAAGCTTGTTGGACAGCCCCTTTTTTTATTTCTAAGACTGTAACTAAGAATAATTTCCTATGGAATAATATTTCAATTATGATAAAATATTTCTATTATGGTAGGAATAAAAATTAATAAAACGTTGCGTAATGTGTTGATAGCTGTAGCAGTTATCATCCTCATTTTTGCAATCCCAAGCTTTTTTCCTGAAAAAGATTATCATAGCAAATATGATAATTATGATTTATCCACAAATGTTGGAAGTATATCTTCTACAAGAACTTATTCAGAATATCTGAATGAACATTCGTCTGCACGAAGTGCAAAAAATGAAGTTTCTGTGGATGTGCTTGATTTTGTTAAGGCAAAATCAAGTGGAAGCAGAGTGGAAAGAAATTATAAGGGAAAAGATGTTGTGTTTACAGAAGAAGAATCTTCTGTAACATGGAATGTGGATGTGCCGGAAGCCGGTTTCTATAATATCCGTATGGAATACGTTGCAGTTCCTTCGAGAAACGTTAATATGGAACGTATTCTGTATATTAATGGTGAAATGCCTTTTAGCGGTGCTGATACACTTGCTTTTTACAGACTTTGGAAGGATGGTGGCCCGGTAAAATATGATAACCGCGGTAACAGCATCAGACCTACACAGGTAGAAGTCTTTGATTATCAGTCTGCTTATTTTAAGAGTGATCTTGGTTACGAAGTTGATCCATTCAAATTCTATTTTAATAAAGGTGTAAATGAAATTACACTTGAATCAACCAGTGAGCCTATGGCAATCAGTGAAATTACACTTTGCCCAATAACTGTTTATAATACCTACGAACAATATCTTGCTAAACAGAAATCAAATCCAGATAATTATACAGGAAAGAATATTACTGTAAAGGTTCAGGGAGAAGATTCTGTTATTCGATCTGATCCGTCTTTGTTTGCCCGATATGACCGTTCTTCTGCCATAACAGAGCCATACAGTACAAAGCAGACAATTTTGAACTATACAGGTGGAGATTCATGGAAGCTTCCTGGTCAGTGGATTGAATGGGAAATGGATATTCCTGAAGACGGCTGGTATACAATCTCGCTTAAAGCACGTCAGTTCTTCCAGCGTGGTTATATGGCTTGTCGTTCAGTTTATATTGATGGTGAAATTCCTGTTGATACTTTAAAATCTGTTGGTTTTAAGTATGATTCAGACTGGCAGTTTGCAACTCTTTCTGGAGCAGATAAAAAGCCTTATAAATTCTATCTTTCAAAGGGTAAACATACAATCCGCCTCGAGGCTACTCTTGGTGAAATAGGTAAGGTAATACAGCAGGTTCAGGATTCTGTTTACAGATTGAATCTTATTTATCGTACAATTCTTGTTCTTACTGGTGAGCATCCAGATTTGAACCGTGACTATGAAATTCAGAAGGTTTATCCTAATGAAGTTGAAGCTATGCTGCTTGAAAGTCGCCGTCTTTACAAGCTTGTAGATGAATTTGTTGCTATTACAGGTGAAAAATCAAATCAGATTTCTCCGGCAGAAGTTCTTGCAGTTCAGCTGGAACAGTTCTATAAGCATCCGGACAGAATTACAAAAGGTTTTACAAGCTTTAAAGATAATACAACAACTCTTGCTTCTTCTATGCTTGGAATGACAGAAACAAAACTTGATATCGACTATATTCTTGCTCAGAGTATAAACGACAAAATAAAACCTGATCGTTCAAATTTCTTTAAGAATGTTGCTCATGAAGTAACATCATTCATAAACTCATATCTTTATGATTCTTCTTCATTGGGAAGTGTATATGACGATGATGAAGATCATTTGATTGAAGTATGGATTGTTACAGGTCGAGACCAGAGTCAGGTTCTTAAGAATATGATTGATGACAGTTTTACTCCGAATTTTGGAATCAATGTAAACGTAAAACTTATTAAGGTTGAATCACTTCTTAATGCTGTAGTTGCAGGTAATGGACCGGATGTTGTAATTTCTACCTATCAGTCTCATCCGGTAGATTATGCTTTGCGTAATGCAAACGTAAACCTCCGCCGCTTTAAGGATTGTGATGAAGTTCTTTCATGGTTTATGCCAAGTGCTTACAAACCTTATGAATATAACGGTGGTGTATTTGCTCTTCCTGAGCAGCAGACCTTCAACCTTATGTTCTACCGAAAAGATATTCTTGAACAGTTGAATCTTAAAGTTCCAGATACCTGGGAAGAACTTATTGAGATTCTTCCTACATTGCAGGGAAATAATATTACAATCGGTGTACCTTATCCTGTTATTCTCAACCCGGATATGACTACATTCTATTCTATGGTTTATCAGGCTGGCGGTCAGATTTATAATAAAGAGGGTAACAAGTCTATCATCGATAGTGAACCTGGAATTCAGGCTTTCAAGACTTATACCAGCCTCTACAATAGTTATGGTATTCCTACGGTTTTTGATTTTATGAGCCGCTTCCGTACTGGTGATATGGCAATCGGTATTGCAAACTACACTACTTATAACACTATTGTTGTTGGTGCACCTGAAATCCGTGGCCTCTGGGATTT
The DNA here is from genome assembly GCA_016293915.1 of Treponema sp. GTDB lineage: Bacteria > Spirochaetota > Spirochaetia > Treponematales > Treponemataceae > Treponema_D. The sequence goes on from JAEDCY010000034.1 coordinate 16,559, forward strand.
TACATATCTTCCTGGAACAAAAGATTCAAAAGGTAATATCAACCGTTCAAATATTTCTGGTGGTGTTTGTACTATGATGATTAAGAAGGGTATAGACCTCGATGACCTTGATCTTTCAAATCTACCAGAACTTGCTTACAGTGATAATAATGGTAAGACCTTTGAAGAAGGGGTTATTCCTGGTATAGATGAAAAAACCTGGAAAGAAGTTATGAAGAACGAAACCAGAATGAATGATTCATGGCAGTTCATGCGATGGTGGGTTTCTGCAGAAACTCAGGTTCGTTTTGGTCGCGAAATGGAAGCTCTGCTTGGTGCTTCTGCCCGCTATGCTACTGCTAATAAAGAAGCTCTTCGTCAGCTTTCATGGAATTCAAAACAGATTAAAGTTCTTGAAGAATCTATGAAGCAGACAGTTGGGGTACCTGAAGTTCCTGGTAGTTATTATACACCTCGTCATATCGTAAACGGTACTCGCCGAGTTATCAATGAAAAAGATGACGCACGCGAAGTTCTTATTGATTATACGCGTAAGATTAACGAAGAGCTGACCCGTAAGCGTCAGGAATTTAATCTTCCTGTAGCTGAAGATTAGTTAGGAGTAAATTATGAGTGAAAAGTTAGATAAATATATAGCTAAGAAAAAACTCGCAATTTCTGATTTAGGCCGCAATATTCGTATAAACAAAGTCTGCTATTTATTCCTTTTACCTTATGCAGTTTTGTTCATAACTTTCTATGTATTGCCTATGATTACTTCAATTTATTTTAGTTTTACTAACTATAATATTTTGGAAAAACCAGATTTTATTGGAGCTCGTAACTATTTAAACTTGTTCCTTGAAGATGATGTATTTACAACAGCTGTAAAAAATACCTTCCTTATTGCAATTATTACAGGTCCTGTTGGTTACATTATGGCCTTCATTTTTGCATGGCTTATCAATGAACTTCCTAAATGGGTACGTACTCTTGTTGTTTTCTTCTTTTATGCGCCATCTATTTCTGGAAATGCATATTTCGTTTTCAAAACGTTGTTTAATGATGACCAGAACGGCTGGTTAAACAGATTCCTTGCAAATCTTGGGCTTACAAATGGACCTATCCTCTTCCTTACAGACCCGCATATTGGTATGAAGGTAATTATTCCGATTATCCTGTGGATGTCTCTGGGAACAGGATTCCTTTCGTTTGTAGCTGGTCTTAAGGGTATTGATAAAGCTCAGTATGAAGCTGGATATATTGATGGTATTCAGAACCGCTGGCAGGAACTCTGGTTCATTACTTTGCCGAACATGAAGCCAATGCTTTTGTTCGGAGCTGTAATGTCAATTACATCTGCCTTTAATGTTTGTGATGTAACAATGCAGCTGGCAGGTTATCCTTCTACAGATTACTATGCTCGTACAATCGTAACACATCTTTTTGACTACGGATTTACACGATTCGAAATGGGTTATGCATCTGCAATTGCTACAGTTTTGTTCCTTACTATGATTCTTTGTAATAAGGTTATTCAGAAGCTCTTGAACAGAGTAGGACACTAACAGGAGGTGATGAAAATGAGTACTAAAAATATGTATAAAGATCAGACAATTCATCATTACAAGCATCGCCGTAAGCCTAACCGCTCTATTGGTGGGGATGTTGGAATTTATATTTTCCTTGCACTTTGTTCAATTATGATGGTTTTCCCATTGTTTTTTGCAATCTGTAATGCATTGAAACCTTTGGATGAGGTTTTGAAGAATCCTCCTACAGTATTCCCTAGAAATCCTACATTCGATAACTTTTCGGATCTGCTTATTACAATGAGTCAGGGCTGGGTTCCACTTTCCCGCTATATCTGGAATACAATCTTTATTACAGTAGTAGGAACTTTAGGTCATGTTGTTTTAGCTTCTATGGCTGCTTATGTTCTTGCAAAATATCGTTTCCCTGGTGGACAGCTTTTCTTCCGTATTGCGGTTGTAGCTCTCATGTTCAGTGGATATGTAACAGGTATTCCTAACTACCTGATTATGTGTAAACTGCACATGGTAGATACCTACTGGTCTCTGATTCTTCCTGCAATTGGAGGTTCACTTGGACTCTTCCTTATGAAGCAGTTTATGGACGGCTTCCCGATGTCTCTCGTAGAAGCTGCAAAAATTGACGGTGCATCTGAGCTTTTGATTTTCTGGAAGCTTGTAATGCCGAATGTAAAGCCAGCCTGGCTCACAATTTCGATTTTCTCTATTCAGAACTTGTGGAACAACGCTCAGGTACAGTATATCTATACCGAAAGTAAAAAAATGCTCCGCTATGCTCTGGATCAGGTTGCACTTGGTGGTATTGCCCGTACAGGACAGCAGAATGCTGTAATCGTATTTACAATGTCTGTACCGATTGTTTTCTTTATCTTCTCTCAAAGTCAGATTATGGAAACAATGGCTACATCAGGACTTAAGGACTAGCGCTATGATGAAACGAAAAATATTATTGATTGCCGGCCTTTTTACCTTATGTTCAGGATTATTTGCTAAAGGAGATACTTATATTTATGACTATTGGGGAAAAATGGAAAAGTCTCCTGATGCCTACAGAGTATCACACGTAGTTTATGCAGATGACTTGAAACTTGAAAAAGGCTTAAAAAATCCTTCTTCATTATTTGCAAAAGGAAATATGCTTTATGTTGCAGATACAGATAACAGCCGTATTCTGCAGCTTGAATATACACCTCAAAAGACACTTGAACTTCGTCGAGTTATTGATCGTGTAAACGCTAATGGAACAGATGAGATTGAAACTCTGAATCTTCCTGAAGATGTTTTTATCGGAAAAGATAATTCAATTTATATCGCTGATACAAAAAATGGTCGTGTTATTAAACTGGATCAGGATTTGAATATTATTCAGGTTCTTAAGGAGCCTGATGATCCAACTTACGAAGAAGGAAAGGACTTTCTTCCGACTAAAGTTGTAGCAGATTCTAAAGGACGTGTTTATATTTCTGCAAGAAACATTAATAAAGGTTTCATGAAATATGAATATGATGGAACATTTCAGGGCTTCTTTGGTGCAAATGAAGTTGTTTATAACTGGACTGATATGATATGGAAGAAGCTTTCAACACAGGCTCAGAAAGAAAAAATGGTTCTTTTTGTTCCTGTAGAATATTCTAACTGTTATATCGATAAAGAAGGTTTTATTTATGCAGTAACAAAAACCTTTGAAGAGTGGGATTTGAAATCTGACAATGCTAAACCTATTCGCCGCCTTAATGCATTAGGAAAAGATATTCTTGTAAAAAATGCAGAAAATCTTCCTATTGGTGATGTTGAATGGGGAGATGCAGCCGGAATTAAGAACCCTTCAAAGTTTACTGATATAACAGTACTTGATAATGAAGTTTATATTACTGTTGACGAAAGCCGTGGTCGAATTTTTGCTTATGATAATCAGGGCTATCTTCTATTTGCTTTTGGTGGTCGTGGAAACGTAGATGGATTCTTCCGTCAGCCTTCATCAATTGAACATATTGAAAAAGACCTTTTTGTTCTCGACAGCCAGAATGCTTCTATTACAGTTTTTACTCCGACAGAGTATGGCAGCCTTATTTACAAGGCAACTGAACAGTTTGCTTGTGGTGAATATGATGCTTCTGCCGAAACCTGGGCAAAGGTTCTTGATTATAATGGTAATTATGACCTTGCATACATTGGTCTTGGAAAGTCTTGTCTTCGTCAGAATAAATATAAAGAAGCAATGGATTACTTTAAGACAAAACGCGATAGACGTGATTATTCAAAAGCTTTCAAGTATTACCGAAAGGAATGGATTGAAGCGAATATCGGCTGGATGGTTGTAATAATCATAATTCTTGTGGTTGTTTCTTTTGTAACAAAAATAGTAAAGAAAATTAAATGGGAGCTTGATTCACTATGAGTTATATAACACGAAAGATAAGTAAATTAGGCAAAAAGGAAACTTATGTTCATTTTTTGAATACTCTTCGCTATGCTCTGTATGTAATCCTGCATCCCGCTGACGGTTATTGGGATTTGATTCATGCAAAGCGAGGTTCGTACTCAGCTGCAAACTTCATCGTAATAATGACCCTTCTGGTTCATGTATGGAAGTTACATTTTGCAAGTTTTATAGTTCAGCCAAAGGTTAATTGGGAAGAAATTAATGTTCTTATGGAATTTGCAAAAATCCTTCTTCCTCTTACAATTTTCTGTATCTGTAACTGGGGCGTAACAACCCTGTTCGACGGAAAAGGTCATTTGGGTGATATTTATATGGGTACCGCATATGCCCTAACACCATATACGCTTATTCAGATTCCAATCATCATTTTGAGTAATGTAGTTACAATTGAAGAAAGTGCTTTCTATTCAGTATTTAATGCAATTTCATTTGTGTGGATAGGAATGCTCATCTTTATGGCAATAATGATGATTCATTCGTATAGTTTTGCGAAGACTCTTCTGTTTGTTATTTTCACTGCATTCGGAATGCTGGTTTTCATTTTTATTATGCTTCTGTTCTTCAGTATGATTTCTCAGGGCGTTGCATATTTCGTATCTCTCGGAAGAGAAGTTGTATTCAGATTGAACTGACGGGGGAGGAGTAGGAAAAATGGAAAAAGAAAAGAAGGTAAAAAAATCAAAATATCCGGAAGGATATATCGGCCGTCCAAAGCCAATGAAATCAAAGACGTTTGAAATTCATAAGCCTACAAAGAAATTCTGGATTGGCCTTGCATTTGCACTTGCAATAATTGGATTCCTTACTTATATAGTAATTCGTCTTATTCAGGTTGAAAATGTTGTTCAGCCTCCTCTTGAGTACTATGAGACTGGAAAATTGTCTTCAAATTATACTCTTGAAAACAATAATCTCAAATTTGAGCTTGATCCGGAGACAACAACATTTACTGTACTTCAGAAGAACACAGGAAAGGTTTGGTATTCGAATCCACAGGGAGCTATGACAGATAAGCTTGCTCTTACCAAAGAAAAGAACAATATGATGTCTACGCTTCTCATCAGATATTCTACAATTAATGGTTCTGATGATACTTATGATACATACACAAACAGTGTAAAACGTAATTTCTATAACATCGAAAAGAAAGGTAACGAGATTACAGTAAATTATACTGTTGGTCAGATGGATCGTGAGTATATCTTCCCTCTGATTATGTATCAGGAGGATTTTGATAAGTGGACAGAAGGACTTTCAAAGTCTCAGGTTAGTGCTGTTGGTCGTGCTTATCATAAGTATAACAAAGGTTCGTTTAAGGGTGCAGAACTTGCTGATATGCTTGATAAATATCCGGAAATGGAAAATCAGAATCTTTATCTTGTGTTTGAAAATATTCAGACTCACGTAAAAGTTCAGATGGAAGAGATTTTCAGCAAAAAAGGTTTTACTTACGAAGATTATCTTGAAAATAAGAAACTCTATAAAGAATCAAACATAAAAGAAGTTCCAGCTTTCAATGTTTCAATTGTATATAAACTTGATGGAAATAATCTTGTTGTAAATGTACCGTTCAGCGAAATTGCATACAGACTTAAGTATCCTATCATTCAGCTTTCTGTATTGCCTTACTTTGGTGCAGGTGGTCCGGAAGATGAGGGGTATATGCTTATTCCAGAAGGTGGCGGAAGTATAATTAATTTTAATAACGGAAAAGTTCGTCAGAACGGTTATTATGCAGACTGCTATGGCTGGGATTATGCTATGGAGCGTAAGGCTGTTATAACTGAAACCCGTGCAGCTTATCCTGTATTTGGAATTGCTTATCCAGATAGCAGCGTTCTTTCTGTTATCAATAAAGGTGCAGAGTATGCTGGTATTACAGCAGAAATTGCAGGAAAGCTTGGAAGTTACAATTATGTTCGCGCAGATTACAAAATGCTTCATCGTGAACAGTATGAAGTTTCTGCAAGAAGCCAGAGTGCCCAGTTTGTATATGAGAATCAGCTTCCTGAAGGTGAGTGTATTGAACAGTCATTTACTTTCATAGACAGCGGCTCATACGTTGATATGGCGAAAGCTTATAGAAATAAACTTTTTGCCGGAGCAAATAAGTTGAATACAAACGAGGTTCCTGTTGCAGTAGAAATTATCGGAGCTATCGAAAAGAAGCAGCAGATTGCCGGAATGCCAAAGGTAAAGCCATACAAACTTACAAGCTATAAAGAAGCAGGTAATATGATTAATGATATTGAAAGTCTTGGTATCAAAAATGTAAATTACAAGCTTTCAGGTTTTATAAATGGTGGTATTCGTCAGCAGATAATGAGCAAAGTGAAGTTTATTAAAGAGCTCGGTGGAAAATCTGATTTTGAGAAGATGCACAAGAGTGTAGAGGGGACTTCTGCTAAGCTTTATATCGATGGTGCTGTACAGACTGCTTATCGTTCAAATATCTTCAAAGGTTTCTTTAATTATAGAGATGCTGCCAGATTTGTAAGTGATGAGCTTTGTGAACTTTCTGAATATTCTCAGATTTGGTATGGAAAAGATCCAAATCGTGATAATTACTATCTTGTAAACAGCAAGCTTAGAAATAAGGGAGCAAACGTATTCATAAAGAATGCTAAAAAACTCAAACTTGAAGGAATTTCTTTCAAAGATAATGGTGATCTTCTTTCTTCTGATTTTAATGATCGTGCGCTTCTTACAAGAGCAAACGAAACTAAAACTCAGATTGAAAAGTTTGATTCAGCTAAAGAGAACGGACTTGCTGTTATGATTAACGGTGGTAATGATTATGCTGTTACAAAAGCAGATTTCATTACAAATATGCCGCTTCATGGAAATCAGTATGCAATTATTGATGCTACAGTTCCATTCTATCAGATTGCATTGCATGGTTATGTAAATTATGCAGGCTCTCCAATAAATCTTGCTTACGAAAAAGACCAGATTATTCTTGAATCTGCAGAAGCAGGTGCCGGCTTGCAGTTCTCATTTATGAATGCTTCGGAACGTGATCTTCAGGAGACAAACTATACTGAGTATTATGCAAGCAATTATGACGGATGGAAAGAAAGACTTTCTGATGTCTATAAAGAATATAATTCAAAAATGGCTCCAGTTATGAATTCTCTTATCAAGAATCATGAGTATGTTGCTGATAATGTTACAAAAACTACTTACGAAAACGGATATGTAGTTTATGTAAACTTCAGTTATAAGAGCTATGTTACACCTTCGGGAAAGTTCATTCCTGAAAGAGATTACAGAGTAATGAAGGTGGAGGACTAATTATGAAGAAAAAAGTCGGATTGATGGGAAGACGTGCAGTATACGGATATCTTTTTATATTGCCGTTTATTCTTGGTTTTGTATTCTTTATGATCAAGCCTCTCTGGCAGTCATTGCATATGGCTATGTCTGAGGTTGTAATTTCTAATCAGGGATTCCAGCTCAACTGGAATAATTTTGAGAACTTTAAGAAAGCTTTGCTTGTAGATGCTGAATTCAACAGAATGCTTGTTGAAGCAATAGGACAGATGATCCTTCGTTCGCTTGCAACAATTGTATTCAGTTTCTTTGTTGCTTTGCTTTTGAATCAGAAGTTTAAGGGGCGAACACTTGCTCGTTCTATCTTCTTCCTTGCTGTAATTCTTTCATCAGGTGTTCTGGTTGGTCTTGAATCAAGCAACTCACTTATGGCTCAGCTTAAAGATATGATCGAGGAATCTGGAAACGCCAATTCAATTACTGATGTTCTTGAACAAATCCTGGTGTCTGATGCGTCGGGTGTAAATGGAATAAGCAGTATGGCTTTTAAGTCTGTATTCGAGATTATCGATTCTATTTACGATGTTGCTATGGCTTCTGGTATTCAGATTATTATCTTCCTTTCTGGTTTGCAGAATATTTCTCCAAGTATGTATGAAGCAGCTCAGATGGAAGGTTGTACAGCATGGGAAAGCCTCTGGAAGATTACAGTTCCTATGGTAAGTCCTCTTATGCTTGTATGCTGGATTTACACAATCGTAGACTTCTTTATGAAGAGTGATAATCAGATTATGGATAAGATTAATACCCAGATGACAGAAATGCTCAACTATGGCTTCAGTTCTGCAATGGCATGGATTTACTTTATTGTATGTATGGCATTGATAGGCCTCAGTTCATTGCTTATTTCTAAGGTGGTGTACAATTATGACTAAAAATAAGAAAGTAACTAAAACAACTCCTGCAGTTGAAACCCGTTCCTTCTGGGAAAGAAACGAAGCTTCAAATGGTATTCTCTTGAATGAAACAATCAAAAAGTATGCCATTTCTATCTTCCGTGGAATTCTTTTGTTCGGAATGTGCTTTATGATTATACAGCCTATCTTAAATAAGATTGCGCTGAGCTTTATGGCTGAACGAGATTTGTATGATACAACAATTATTCTTGTTCCAAAACACTTCTCTATGAGTAACTGGAAGATTGCAATGAATCTTCTTAATTACAAAACAACATTGTTCAATACTTTATGGGTTTCTATTCTTGTATCTGTTATTGAAGTTGCAATGTGTAGTGTGGTAGGTTATGGTTTTTCACGTTTTCAGTTTCCATTTAAGAAATTCTGGTTTTTCTGTGTAATTCTTGTAATTGTTATTCCACCACAGACAATTTCTACATCACTGTTCCTTCATTTCCGATATTTCAAACTGTTTGGAGCTACTTTGAACCTTAGAGGTTCTATGCTTCCATATATTATGATGTGTCTTGGATGTATGGGACTTAAAAATGGTCTATATATCTTTATGATTCGTCAGTTCTTTATGGGATTCCCATTTGAACTTGAAGAGGCAGCTTATGTAGATGGTTGTGGACCTCTTAAAACTTTTGTAAGAATTATGATTCCAGGTGCAAAACCAATCATTACTTCATGTTTCCTGTTTTCTTTTGTATGGCAGTGGACAGATAGTTTTTATTCAAACCTCTTCCTTGGAAAAATTCAGCTGCTTTCAATCCAGCTTACAGGAATTGTAGATAAGTTTGGTATTTACCTTTCTAAATTGAATGGTGGATCTGTTATTGCACCAATTGCATACTCAAATGCAATACTTTCAACAGGTATGCTTCTGGCTATTCTTCCATTAATTATTCTTTATATCTTCTGCCAGAGACTCTTTGTTGAAAGCCTTGCATCAACTGGTGTTAAAATGTAGGCTACGTGCAGCCTAAAATTGAAAAGGGGCTGTCCAAAAAGTATTGTCATGCTGAACCTTCGCAGCATAGCTGCTCGGAGACTCGC
>JAEDCY010000035.1 GCA_016293915.1 Treponema sp.
TACGAGCGTCTGGTTTACACCCAGAATGTCGGGAGTTCGATCCTCTCACTGCCCATAACGAGAAGACTAGGTTAGATTAAAACCTGGTCTTTTTTTTGTTCAAAATATAAAAGAACATCAGAATAAGTCTGATAACGCTTCTTATCGGATTTCTTATTTTTTTGATTTCAAGCCTTATTCAAAATCAAATTGCAAAAGCTGTTTTATCATTGATTGGAATTTCTGTTATTGTCATAAGCATAGTATACGAGAAAAAAGCAAAGAATCCGAAAAACTTTGGGATTTTGCAAACTATAAGGTCAATAATCCCAAAGTCAAAGAACAAAAAAAGCAAAAGAAGTGGTAAACGCAAAAGGCTAAAAAAAATGGAGCGCAGACCTGCGCTCCTTATTATTTTATTTTTATTCGTGTCTATTTACTTATTAGCTTTAATGCAGTTTCAATATTTACTGCAGGAACTTTTGAATTATTAAAATCTTTAAGGTTTTCAGTTACGATATAATCAAGATTAGTATTTTCTGCACACTTCATCTGCAAACCATCTTCGAGGTCAAAAAAGTTTTTGTCTGTTAGAACAGAAACGAAATCTCTTCTACTTTCTGAGATAACCTGAAAACTTGAAACTATCAACAACAAAAGTTGTCGTCTATCTTCAACTGAGTAAGAGGTTCGTGAAATATAAAAAATGTCAGTTAGCGAATGTGAAGATATAAAACCATTTATATCACCACAAAAAACACTTTTTACAAGAGTACCTGCATCTTGATGACAAGGTCTTGTAGAAATAAGATAATCAAGAAGTACATTTGTATCAAAAAAGAGATTCATTAATTATACCTCTCATCAAGGTAACTAAGATATTCTTTCTTCGGGTCAAAGTCAGCAGGAACTTTCATACTTCCATTAAACTTCTCAAACAAATCAAGTTTCTCTTTCTTTGACATAATTTTGTCAGATTGCTTTGTTGAAACATTCATATTCCCCAACGAAAGGACAAGTGTGTAAACAATTGCCTGTTGCTCTGCGGTGAGAGTTTTATAGGTTTTCTCTAAAACATCATAACTCATATCAGCACTCCATAAATAATATAACACACAAAAAGAGTTTTGTGCAAACAAAAAACCGAGCGCAGATCTGCGCCCGTATCTATTTATGAAATTATTTGTAAAAAGGGATTCAAAGAAACCCTCTGCTGGAATTAAATCTTTCAAGCTGCCTGCTGCTCCAGTACAGAGTATTTTGCCTTTGTTTTTTTACCAAGTCTTTTTTTATTTAACACGCTTGATCTCTTTTCTCACATTATCGCATTGTTTTAATTTTTTTTATATTTATATTGTTCCTTTTTCATGATATAATTAAATATTCTATTTTTTCGGAGGAAAGAACATGAAAAAACTTATTGCAATCATGGCAGCATTTCTTTTGGTAGGATCAATGTGTTTTGCTGCTGACCTGGCGGAGGGATTCTGGATTAGTGTTGATGAAAAGACTAACGACGATACAGCCGGCTGGAAAATCTGGCAGGAAGGCGGAAAGCTCTGCGGAAAAATTCTTTCAGTAGCAGACAAACCACAGGATGAAAAAGCTACTGGTGGAAAAGGTAAAACTTATGACAACTTTATGAAGGGTGCTGATGTTGGAACTCTCACAGTTGTTGGTACTACCTGGATTTGGGATCTTACAAATCAGGGTGAAGGAAAATGGGCAAACGGATACATCATTGATCCGGGTGACGGAAAGCGTTATAAATGCCGCATCACTTTCCACAAAGCTGATGGTAAAAAATTCAAGGTAGATACTCTTGAAATGCGCGGTGAAGTTGGTCCTTTCGGACGCAGCCAGTTCTGGAAGAAAGCCGCTAAAGCTGACGCCGCTGGTTTACGCTAAATACAGGAGTTTTGTGTGGCTAATCTTTCTTCACCTGATGGTATTGTACTTCTTGCAAAAAAGCCTGGACTTACTTCGTTTTCATCTTTGCACAGTATAAAAAAAGCATTGGCGACAACAAAGGTTGGTCACACAGGAACATTAGACAGCTTTGCACAGGGACTTCTTGTAGTTTGTACAGGCCGTCTCACAAAGCTGGCTGGAAACATAACTGAATTTGATAAATCTTATGAAGCTGTAATCAAATTCGGTCAGGAAACAGATACTCTTGAATACACAGGAAGTATCACAAAAACAGCCCCCCTTCCATCTTTAGAAGCCCTTAATAAAGCAATCAGTATATATACAGGAAATATAATGCAGTCTCCTCCTTCTTTTAGTGCTGTTCATGTAAACGGCAAAAGGGCCAGTGACCTTGCAAGAGAAGGAAAAAAAGTTGAGATTCCACCCCGCCCGGTTGCAGTTTTTGAAGCAAAACTAGAAGAAACTAAAACAGATACTAATGGGTGTATTGAATATTGCAAAATCTCTTTTACAGTTTCAAAAGGAACTTACATCCGCTGCCTTGCACGTGACATTGCAAAAGAAGCAGGAAGTGCCGGCCATCTTATTGGATTGTACAGAACTCGTGTCGGCAATTTTGATATAAAAGATGCAGCAGGCTTTAATGAACTTGAAGACTTTTCTATTGAATCTTCTATCGAAGCTTCTAAGAAATCAATAGATTTACAAAAAACTTATCCTGATGATTCTCTTCTACAGGAAGAAATCAAAAAGACTATCCGTCAATGCGACCGTTCAACAGCAGCTCTCTGCGGTTTTAAATCCATTACTTTAAAAGATGACGAAGCAGAAAAAGATTACTGCAACGGAAAGCCTCTTCGTTCTGCCCTCTTTACAACAAACCTTCATGAGCTTGCTTCCGATGCTTTATATGCAGTCTTTTCGCAAAAAGATGTTTTCCGAGGTCTCATAGAAAAAGAAATCGGTGGACGTATCCGCCACCGATTTGTAATTACCTAAAAAAAACGGTAGTTTCGACTAGCTCAACCACCGCTTTCATTTTATTCTGAAGCTTTTTCTGCTTCATTTTCTTTTTCAGCTCTTTCAAGCTCGTTTAATTTCTGTACCATATCGAAGCCTGCTTTCATACCTGCATCAATCTGGAACTGAAGCTTTGGAAACTGGCGTATTCTCAATTTCTTTGCAATTTCGCGCTGAATAAAACCAGCTGCAGCCTGAAGTCCATCAACACCTTTCTTTACCTGTCCATCAGGAAGAAAGGAAGAAACATAAACTTTTGCATAGCTTAAATCGCTGGTAACTTCCACACGGTTAACACTAAGAAAGGTATTTACACGGGGATCTTTTACCTCCCCACGCAAAATCAACTGGGAAATCTCATCGCGGAGCTGATCATTCAGTCTCTGAATACGATACTGTCCCATTACTGAGCTCCTTCTGAACCAGCAGATGTTACATTACGCTTTGCAGCCTCTGCCTCTTCTTCGGCAATAGTCTTTCCAAGCTTCTTTGCAACTTCAATGATTTCAAATACTTCAAGCTTATCACCAACCTGGACATCCTGCCAGTTCTCTAAGCCGATACCACATTCGTAGCCTACGCTAACTTCCTTGGCATCATCTTTAAAGCGCTTGAGAGAAGAAATCTTTCCGGTGAAGATTACGATACCGTCGCGAACAAGGTTTACGCTTGCAGAGCGGCGAACAATACCTTCTGATACAGAACATCCGGCGATTACGCCAACCTTTGGTACCTTGAAGGTGTTGCGTACTTCAACCATACCGATAACTTCTTCTTTTGTATCCGGCTGAAGCATACCTTCCATAGCCTGCTGAATTTCTTCAACACACTTATAGATGATATTATATTTTCTGATTTCAACCTGTTCCTGCTCGGCAAGAGTTTTTGCCTTTGGAGTAGGACGTACATTGAAACCAATGATAATTGCATTTGAGTCTGCTGCTGCCAAAGTAACGTCTGATTCGTTGATAGCACCCGCACTTGAGTGAATAACAGAAAGGCGGATTTCACGAGTAGAAAGTTTTTCGAGGGAAGCTTTGAGGGCTTCTGCAGATCCCTGAAGGTCTGCCTTAATGATAACCTTAAGCTCTTTAACTTCACTATCCTTAATATCTGTAAAGAGAGTATCAAGAGTTGTCTTTTTAACAGCCTTAGCAGCTTCGAAGCGCTTAAGCTCCTGTCGCTTTGCAGAAATAGCACGTGCATCTTTTTCGCTTTCTGTTACCTGGAATGGATCACCTGCATTTGGCATTTCTTCCATACCAAGAACTTCAACTGGAGTTGAAGGACCAGCTTCCTGAATACGGCGTCCTCTGTCATCAAACATAGCACGAACACGACCAGAATAAATACCTGCAACAAAAGGATCACCCTGTTTGAGAGTACCGCGCTGTACAACTACAGTTGATACAACACCGCGTCCCTGATCTACGCGAGACTCAAGAATCTTACCTTCTGCACGGCATTCGTAGTTAGCCTTAAGCTCAAGCATTTCTGCCTGAAGAAGGATTGCATCAAGAAGATCATCAATACCTTCTTTCTTAAGAGCAGAGATGTGTACATACTGAGTATCTCCACCCCATTCTTCAGGAGTAAGGCCCTGCTCAGAAAGCTGAGTCTTAACACGATCCGGGTTAGCTTCAGGCTTATCAACCTTGTTTACAGCAACGATGATAGGAACCTTAGCGTCTTTAGCGTGTGCAATAGCTTCCATTGTCTGAGGCATTACACCATCATCAGCAGCTACTACAAGAACGACGATATCTGTTACCTGAGCACCACGTGCACGCATCATAGTAAATGCTTCGTGACCTGGTGTATCGAGGAAGGTAATTCTTCCCTTATCAGTTTTTACTGAGTAAGCACCAATAGACTGTGTAATACCACCGGCTTCTCCTTCTGCAACATGTGAATGGCGGATAGCATCCAGAGTTTTTGTTTTACCGTGGTCTACGTGTCCCATTACAGTTACGATTGGAGGACGAGGAAGAAGTTCTACACCGTCATCCTTTTCGCTTTCAATTACAGTTTCATCATAAAGGCTTACGAGGTGAACCTCACAGCCGTATTCTGCAGCAAGAAGAGTTGCAGTATCAGAATCGATAGACTGGGTAATTGTAACCATCATACCCATTCCCATAAGTTTTCCGATAACTTCACTTGCTTTAAGATTCATCTTGCGGGCAAGGTCCGATACCGAAATAGATTCCATAATATCAATTGACTTTGGAACTACAGAAGCTGGAGTTTCAACCTTCTTCTTCTGTCCAAAAAGGTTATCATCGTACTGCTCTTCGTCCTTGCGGTTATATATCTGTTTTTTGCCTTTAAATGCTTTTTTAGCTGGCTGGCGAGACTGATCTACTGGAGGAACCGGAGCTGCTCCGCCCATTCCACCTGTACGAGGTCTGAAAACACCCTGGCCACCACGGTTGAAGCCGCCTGCTCCACCCTGACCGCCACGGAAGCCACCCTGACCTCCCTGACCACCACGGTTAAAGCCACCCTGACGACCACCTTGACCATTGTTATCACGGTCACGGTTCTGATAGTTCTGACGAGCCTGTGAACCAGAGAAGCCGCCGCCCTGACCATTACGATCACGGTTGAAGCCACCAGCTCCGCCCTGTCCATTGCGGCCAAAACCTCCAGAGCCCCCCTGACCGTTTCCGCCACGATTATAACCACCCTGACGAGGTCTGTCAGAAAGATTTCCCGCTTTTACATTAGGTCTCGCAGAATTAAGTTCAAAAGAACGAGGCTTTGCGCCATCAGTTCTTGCAGCTGCAGGTTTTGTTTCCGGCTTACTAGCCGCAGGAGCAGCTGTTTCTGCCTTTTTGACTACGACATGTTTTTGATTCTGGGCATTAGCAGCTGCCTGGCCAGACTGTGCCTGAGGTTGTGTATTTGTTTGTGGAGTTGCAGGTGCCTTTTTCTTTACTACAACTACCTTTTTCTTTTCAGTTGAAGCATTTGCAGGAGCTGCATCCTGCTGTTTTTTGTGCACTACAAATCCGGGCTTTTTTTCGATTTCTTCAGCCATTATTATCTCTTACCTTCCTTATTCCTCTTCAAACTCAAATTCAACGCCACACTTAGGACAGTGTGTCATATCAAGAGTAATCTTAGCTCCACATTCAGGACAGAAGTATTCTTCTTCCTCTTCAGCAGGAGCTTCTGATTCTTCAGACTGAGTTTCTGCTACAGCTTCTTCTGTACTTACCTCAGCACCGTCATCTTCTACAAACTCAACATTTTCGCTAATCAACTGATTAATCTGATCAAGGGCTTCCTTAGAAACACCTTCAACATTAATTGTTCCATTATCGTAAGCTTCAACAAAGTCCTGGAACTCTTCAATTCCTGCATTCTTAAGAAGTTCTGCAACTTCAGCATCAACTCCAGGAAGCTCAGAAATCTTAGAAATTTCTTCAACTTCATCATTAAAGAGATTACGTGCATTCTGAACTGTGTTGAATGAAGAAAGATCAAGTTCTTCAGCCTGTTCAATAGTTTTCACATCAATGTTCCAGTCACACAAACGGTTAGCAAGGCGAACATTCTGTCCCTGACGGCCAATTGCGAGAGAAAACTGTGAATCCTCTACAATTGCAAGAGCCTGTTTCTTATCAGCATCTGTGATGATTACTCGTTCAACCTGAGCTGGTGAAAGTGCGTTTTTAATGAATACTGCTGGATCCGGATCCCACTTAAGAACATCAATTTTTTCGTTCATAAGCTCGCGGATAACGTTCTGAATACGAACACCACGAAGTCCTACACAAGCTCCAACAGGATCAACTTCTTCACGAGCAGAAGATACAGCTATCTTTGTTCTGTAGCCTGCATCACGAACGATACGGTTGATTTCTACAGTTCCATCTGCAATTTCTGGCACTTCCTTCTCAAGAATTGAGCTTACAAGTTTTGTATCGCTTCTTGAAAGAACAAGCTGAATTCCTGTATTTGTTGGCTTTACATCTACGATAAGAGCCTTAATTCTGTCTCCCTTTTCGTAAACTTCAAGCTTAGACTGGAATTTAGTCGGCAAGAAACCTTCAATACGACCTGCATTTCCAAGGTCAACAAAAATATTTCCGTTTCTTTCGCGCTGGTGATATCCGATAATCATCTCACCAACCTTGTCTTTATATTCATTCATCAAAGAAGTTTTATATGTTTCATTCAAGCCCTGATGAGCAGTCTGTTTTCCAACAGTTACAGCAGAACGGTCGAAAGTTTTAGGGTCTTCAAGAATATCAATTTCATCACCCTCTTCTACTTCATCTCCTGCAAGCTTTCTTGCATCTTCAAGTTCAATTTCCTTAACAGGATCGTAAACACCGTCTACAACAACCTTGCGCGAATAAATAGCAACATCCGACATATCATCGTTAAACTTAACGATAGCGTTTTCATCATCACCATAAGTTCGTTTATAAGCAGCCTTCAGAGCCTTTTCAATAGTCTGTTTTACAGAATCCTCTGAATAACCTTTTTCCGAAATCAACGCTCGGATTGCCTCTGCCATTTCTGACATCTTTAATCTCCTCGGGAATAAAACGTCATTCCGAACTTGTTTCGGAATCTATTAATAGATGCTGAAACAAGTTCAGCATAACTTTAGTCCCTTTTATAATCTTAGTTATAATTAAATTTTGCTTTCGCAATATTTTCAAAAGAAACAGAGAAAGTTTTTCCATCCTCTGCTTCCAAAGTTACCTGTTTATCATCTGCAGAAAGAATCTTACCGCTTACCCAGTCGGTAACAGTCTTATCCCAGACTCTTACGGCTCGTCCGGTAAAAATTCCAAACTCTGCCGCATTTTTAATATTGTGCTCAATACCAGGGCTTGTAAGCTCCATCATGGTATCTTCGGTTCCAAGCAGGGCTTCCAGCCTTGTAAGAAGAACACGATGAACCTTAGCACAATCATTTACTCCGATATTACCATCAGGCTCTGTCGAAGCAATCATTGCAGAAATTTTTGTGGTAGTCTTTGAAGGAACAATTTTCAACTCAGCAAGCTTATAGCCCATTCCCTCTACAAGAGCCGCACATTCATCATAATACTTAATGCTTTTATAAGAAGTGTATTCCATAAATCCTTTGAAAATCCGGCGGCATAAAAAACCGCCTTCTGGCAACAAAAAAGACCCGTGGGTCTCACGAGTCTTTTTAATAATTAAATTAAACTGACATTAAAAATATAGAAGAAAAGTAAAATTTTGTCAATCATATTATAGGGGAAAGCCTTCCCCTGGCTCGCACTTCGTTGCTCACCACCCCTTCTCCTAAGGGGGCTAGCCCCCTTAAGAACCCCTTTTAATGAACTGTACTAATTGTAAAATCATTTTTTTTACACTATTATTGCTTTATTATCAGAACAAATCCAACAAGGATAAAGGATGTTAATATGAAAACAAACGCGCTTAAGGGCATGAAAGATATTTTACCGGCAGAGCAGAAACTCCGCGATTATGTTCAGGGAAAGATTTTAGAGACTTACAGAGCAAGCGGCTTTGAACGCATTTCTACCCCAATGCTTGAAGATGCAGAAAATCTTGATAAGAGTGATGGCGGTGATAACCTTAATCTGATTTTTAAAGTGCTTAAGCGCGGTGATAAACTTGACGCTGCCCTTGCAAAAAATCCTGTTGAAGAAAAAGAACTTTCTGATATGGGCTTGCGTTATGATTTGACCTTGCCCCTTACCCGCTTTTTTGCAGCAAACCGCAACGAGCTTCAGTTTCCTTTTAAGGTAATTCAGACTGACAGAGTTTTCCGTGCAGAGCGTCCACAGAAAGGCCGAAGCCGCGAGTTTGTTCAGTGCGATATCGATATTCTGGGTGACTCTTCATGTAATGCAGAAGTTGAACTGATTGATGTTACTGCCCGCGCCCTTATGAGTATTGGTTTTAATGATTTCTGTATTAATATTAACGACCGCCGTATTCTCCGCGCCATGCTGGAAAATATGGGTTTTGCCTCAGATACTCTTGATTCAGTTTGTATCACCTTTGACAAGATGGACAAAATTGGTGCAGAAGGAGTTGAAGCAGAACTTACAGAAAAGCAGATGCCGGCAGCCGCAGTTAAGGTACTTATAGATTTTATTAAAGAAGCTTCTGGCGGCGAGATTTCAGTTGATTCAGTTGCTGCAAAATGTGCAGACAGCTCAATTGCTGATGACCTCAAATACATTATTTCAACAGCAGAAAAAATCAGCGGTGGAAAATATAAAATTAAATATACTCCAAGCCTCGTTCGCGGACAGGGCTACTACACAGGCGTTGTGTTTGAAATTGCAAGCCCGGCCTTTAGCGGTGCTGTAGGTGGCGGCGGACGCTATGACAATCTGATCGGTAAATTTATTGGCCAGCAGGTTCCGGCAGTAGGCTTTTCAATTGGTTTTGAACGCATCTGTGGTATTTTACTAGAACAGGGATACAAGATTCCGGGTGCTAAAGAAAAATGCGCCCTTCTTTATGACGAGCAGACAGACTTTTCTGAAGTTATCAAGGCTGCAGAAAAACTCCGCGCAGACTACTCTGTTGCAATTCTTCACAAGGCAAAGAAAATGGGACCTATGTTTGATATGCTTGAAAAACAGGGGTATACAAAGTTTGCACAGTTTAAGGATGGGGAATTAAATATAAAATAGATTCCGAAACATAGGAAGCGGCACTGCATAGCAGGGCAAAAATAGTCCTGTGGACTATTTTTAGCGAGTCTCCGAGCAGCTGTGCTGCGAAGGTTCAGAATGACATCCCCCGAACAGATTCAAGGTCACCCCGAACTTGTTTCGGGGTCTATAGAACTAGATGTGGTGTAGATGCTGAAACAAGTTCAGCATGACAATACTATTTGGACAGCCCCCTATAAAATAAAATCTTCTAATTGAACTCCCGCGCCGTCTTCTACGTTGCGGGTTATTTTTTTGCCTATCAGTAAATCATAAAACTCTGGAGAAATACCTGGAGTAAGTATTTTTTCTGTACGTAAAATCGAAATATCCTTCTCCCCTACAGTCTCACCTTTTTTCATTGAACGCAAAAAGTGAAGACTGCGGTTAGTCCTGCCGTAATTTGCTTCTTCTGCTGCAGCCAGTCGCTTAACACCATCTCCAAGAACAGCCATTACACGTTCACGCCCAAACTGCTCAGAAAGCTGGTCTACCGTACGCTTCATACCAAGCTCCGGTCCATAATGACGGAAGCTTGCTTCTGTCTGATGAACAGTATGTACCATTAGAGCAAACTGTTCTGGTTCTAAGGCAACAGGATCATCAAGGCCGGAAGTTTGACGGCTCAAAGTAAAATGCTTTTCGATTATTGTTCCACCGCAGGCTACACTCAATACTGGTACCAGAATCGGATCCAGACTGTGATCACTCAATCCTGTTTCAATTCCAAAGATGCCTTTTAAAGTAGATACAAGGCGGATATTATATTCATCTTCAGGAGCAGGATAACTTGTTATACAGTGAAGCAGGGAAACATCTTCGCATCCTGTAATTCTAACTGCCTTATCAATATCAGAAAGTTTTGACACTCCGCTTGAAAGAATTACAGGAACAGGCTTTTCTCCCCGCGCCTTTTGATTTTCCCGCCAGTCACGCAAGGCTTCCAGCATTTTGTAATGATTTAATTCGGGTGAAGCAATTTTTACGAAATCAGGATTCAGCTCCAGAAGTTCACGAAGACTGCGAAGACCAAAGGGAGAACAGCAAAACTTACATCCCTTTGAATGAACATAATCTATGATGTCTTTGTAAAAAGAAAGTGGACATTCAAGCTGCTTAAAACGTTCATAAAGCGGAATATTTCCGGTTGGAAGCTTTACAAAACCAGTCTTTGGATGAAGGATTTCATCAGCATAAACCCATTGAAATTTTATTGTATCTGAGCCGGAATCAACAGCTGCATCAACAAAAGCACAGGCTTTTTCAAAAGAACCTTCATGTGAAGTTCCGATTTCTGCTATTATGTTAATCCTGCTTGTCTTGCTCATTTATTTTTCTCCGCTCAAAAGCCTGTTTGAAACGGTCTGAGCCTTATATCTGTTACTGAATACTGAAACACAGTTTTGAGGAAGCCATCCGCCTTCAAAGTAATACCATTTTTCTTTTTGGGCATCTACAGACTTTCCCTTTACCTGAAGAATCTCACCTTTACGGCAATGTCCGGCAGTAGCGCCTCCCCACTCATCAGTGTCACGGAATACGGCATAAGGTTCTGTAACGACAGCCCATTCAACATCAGGAGCAAGTGCCAGAGGATGTGAATTATCAAAAATTATAGCTTCTGGTGATTTTTTTTTGCAGGAAGTAATACAAGGAATTGTTAATAGAAAAACCAGAAACACAAAAATCTTAATTATTTTCATTTTGTTTTGCACCATTTTTTAACATCATTATAAATTGATAAATCTGAATCTACGAAATTAAGGTCTGGAATTGTATCTATATCAACCCATTTATATTCTGTATGCTCGGTAAGTATAAAAGGCTCTGCCATTCCATCATGTGGAAACTGAACTTCTATTACATCAAGAGTACAAGGTTTATCTTTATGCATAAAGGTTCCTGAAGTAATTTTACTTCCAACAGTTACAGTAACTCCAAACTCTTCCTGCATTTCACGAACTACAGCAGTCTGTAAATCTTCACCTTCTTCGATTTTACCTCCAGGAAATTCCCAACGACCACCCATGTCACCAGTCATCTGACGTTTTGCAATAAATATTTTTCCGTTTCTATAATCTATACAGGCAATTGACCGGCTCATACCCTACCTCCGAACCTCCGCAGAAAGCTCCTTTTCGGCGCCCCCGGCTTGCAGAATCACATCTACTCGTATTATATCATAATCTGTAAACTTTGTGCGAATATACTGCTCCCCTTCCTCATAAACCAGCTGCCCGTTTCGTTTATCGCCCACCTGATGATTCGGGTCAATTGCAAAGAACTCGGCGTTCACAGGAACAGGGGCACTATCCCGCGAGCGGCTGCTACGCTTCATTGAAAGCGAAACATACACCTCTTCTTCGTATGAAAATGCAGTGAGTTCAAAATTAATGCCGGCCAGCGTTGTACCTGCCCGGGTTTTATTCAGTCCGGTGTAAATCCAGGTAGCGCCTACGAAAAAAATTAAAGCGAAAAAAATATAACGGTTCTGTTTAGTTAGAAAAATCCGGAAACCGCGAACAGGCTTAAGATTACCGTTATAATAATCCTGCACAAGTTTAGGAGCTCTTGCAATGCGTTCCTCGCGGTTGTAGTAAAACTTCAGTTTTTTGTCTGCCTCATCATCAGGCACGATTTCTTCTACATCTTCAAACATTTTAGTTTTTCAAAATTGCATCAATCAGATTATCAGTTCTATACCAGACAACACGAGCCTTATCTTCTTCAAGATACAAAGCTGTAAGAATACCATCCTGAGACAGATACATTGTATCGTAAACAATATTTGAATGAGAGGCCTTAAAATGTCTTCTAAGAATTCTCTGGCTTTCACTTTGAATCATTTCGATATTAAAGCCCTCTTCTGTTTTTACAACAAAGAATTTCCATCCGCTTTTTGTTACACCAAGAAAATCATAAGGAATACGATAAGTTAGCTTACTGTAATCAGAAACCACAGTTTCTTCATAAGGAGGAACAGAAACAGGCTCTTCATAAGTTCCGCTTTCAATATTTAGAGGATAAAGCAGGGTTTGTACATAGTTAATTCCAGACTGTACCTTTGATTCTTCATCGACATAAGTTGAATAGTAATCAATCTGGACATAAAGTTTATAAGAAACAGGGTCTGGAATTACATTCTGAATTGTCAAAAAGATGTCGGAAAGATTTTCCTTATCTATTGCAGAAGGAGCATCTTTTGTAATTACCGGAATCATGTATTTTAAAAAACCATCGCTTGCAAACCAGTAAACAAGCATTCCTTCTGAAGAAGAAGCAACAACAACAAGCTCATCTTTTGAAGTTGTATAGATGTTTTTAATATAGGGAAAAGGTGTTCCGCCTGGTCCCTGCTGTCCTATATAATCAACAGACGAACCATCACGTGCAAAACGCAAAACTGTATGACTGTAAAGTGTTGTTCCGTCATCACTTTTTTCCTGTCTGTTCCATGGAATTGAGCAGACTGTATATACAATTTTGTTGGAATCTACTGCAATCATACCAGGATAATCAAAAGGATAAGATATATCATGATGAATACTCTTGTCAGGACGGTTTGAATTCTCTAAGAGCCTTGCTGTTTGTGAATCTTCATTATAAAAAAGAGTCAGAAGGTCTCCGTAAGAATTTAATTCAAGGATTTTTTTTGATTCTCCGTTTACGATATAAAAGAATCCGTCCTGCATGGCAATTCCAAAACGAACATTTCCTACATCATTCAGATCCGAAATACTAAGCTGTTCTTCAAAATTACCATAAGGAAGGGAAAATAATTCTGTCTCACTGATAGACTGGACAGTCTCGTTTTTCAGACAGGAAGTAAAAAAGAGACAAAAAACTATGATTACCAAGGCAAGCAAAGATTTTTTCATATGCTCTATTATATAAATAAATATAATTTTTGTCACATCTTTATATATAAATTGTCACACGGATTCGAAACAGCTACGCTGTTTCTGTTTTGGTAAACTTATTGGTCATCCCCGAATCCGTGCGACAATATATATTTTTTTTGTTGCCGACCGGAATAATAATATAGTAAATTCTATATAAATAGGATATAATAGAATATCTATAAAATTTTACTTAAGGAAAAAAAACATGTTTATTGATAAAGTTCTTACCGCGATTTTTGGTACTCAAAATGACCGCGATGTAAAAGCCCTGCGCCCAATCCTTGCAGCAGTAAATGCAAAAGAAGAATGGGCAAAATCACTTAAACCAGAAGAATTCCCAGAACAGACAAAAAAATTTAAGGAGCGCCTTGCAGCCGGCGAGACTCTCGACGATATTCTTCCGGAAGCCTTTGCTCTCTGCCGCGAAGCTTCCTGGCGTGTAATTGGAGAACGTCCTTTTGATGTTCAGATTATGGGTTCCATCAACCTCCATCAGGGAAAAATCACTGAAATGAAGACTGGTGAAGGTAAAACCCTTGTTGCCGTTGCTCCAGCCTACCTCAATGCCCTTACAGGAAAAGGTGTACACGTAGTAACTGTAAACGATTACCTTGCAGAACGCGATGCAGATTCCCGCCGCCCTATTTTCACTTATCTTGGACTTACTGTAGGTGCAATTCTTTCTTCAATGGATAATGAAGCACGTAAAGCTGCATATGCCTGTGATGTAACTTACGGAACTAACAACGAATTTGGTTTCGACTACCTCCGCGATAACATGAAGATAGACCTTAAAGATAAGGTTCAGCGCGGCTTTAATTACTGTATTGTCGACGAAATTGACTCTATTTTGATTGATGAAGCCCGTACTCCTCTTATTATTTCAGGCGCAGGCGAAGATGATACCTACAAATATCATGAAGTAGATAAATACGTTGGAGAACTTACTGAAGTTCCAAAAGATCCTAAAACAGACACCTATCCGGATGAAACCTTTATGACACCGGAAGAGCGTGCCGCAATACCTGGTGACTATACTGTTGATGAAAAATCTAAGCGCATTTCCTTTACAGACAAGGGTATGCTCCACATCAACGACATTCTTCACAAGCACAATCTGATTACTGGTTCTCTCGAAGACGAAGAGAACTTTGAATACACCCACTACTTTACACAGGCTCTTCGTGCTCACCTTCTTTTCCATAATGATGTTGATTACCTTGTTCGCGACGGAAAAGTTGAGATTATCGACGAGTTTACAGGCCGTGTTCTTGAAGGCCGCCGCTATTCAGACGGACTTCACCAGGCTATTGAAGCAAAGGAACACATCCGTATTGCTCAGCGAAACCGCACAATGGCAACCGTTACCTTCCAGAACTTCTTCCGTATGTACGACAAGCTTTCCGGAATGACTGGTACAGCCGCAACTGAAGCAGTTGAATTCAACAAGATTTACAACCTCGACGTAGTAGCAATTCCAACAAACCTTCCTGTTGCCCGCAAGGACGAAAATGATGAAGTTTACCTCAACGAATCAGATAAATGGGAAGCAATTGCAAATGAAATTAAGGCAGCACATGACAAGGGGCAGCCGGTACTTGTTGGTACTGTATCAGTTGAAAAATCTGAATTACTTTCTTCCCTACTTACCCGTAAAGGTATCCGCCATGAGGTTTTGAATGCTAAAAACCATGCCCGCGAAGCTATGATTATTGCAGAAGCCGGTGCCAAAGGCGCTGTAACAATCGCAACTAACATGGCTGGCCGTGGTACTGATATTAAACTTGGCGGTAACCCGGAATTCCGCGCCCGAAAACGTGCCGGAACAAATGCCACAGAAGAACAGTACAAGGCAGCTCTTGCAATCGAAAAGGAAAACTGGAAAAAAGATTACGAAGAAGTAAAAGCTCTGGGTGGTCTTTATGTAATCGGTACAGAGCGTCATGAATCCCGCCGTATCGATAACCAGCTGCGCGGACGTTCTGGACGTCAGGGAGACCCAGGACGCTCTAAATTCTACATTTCTATGGATGATGATTTGATGCGTCTCTTTGGCGGCGAACGTATGAAGGCTATGATGAGCCGAATCGGTATGCAGCCGGGAGAACCAATTGATCACCCTTGGCTCAACAAGGGAATCGAGAAGGCTCAGCAGAAGGTAGAAGACCGCAACTTTGAAATCCGTAAGCATTTGCTTGATTATGATGATGTTCTTAATGAACAGAGAACTGTAATTTACGAACAGCGCAACACCATTCTTGCAGATAACAATCTTTCTGAGCGCGTAATGAACAATGCCCGCGATGAAGTTGAGGCTTTATTTGATAATTATGAATATGAAGCAAAGCATAATCGCAACAGCACAGGCCCTCTTTCTGAGCTTCAGGAAAAAATCCGCAATACTTTTGCAATTCAGCTACCTTCAGACGGATACACAAGAGAAGCAGTTCTTGCAGCCCTTCAGAATGATATTACTGAAAAAGAAACTCTTGCTGGTAAAGAAAACTTCAATATGTTTATCCGCTACCAGTACATCCAAATGATTGATAAAAAATGGCTGGATCAGCTTGAAGCTCTGGAAGGTCTTCGCGAAGCTGTTGCCCTTCGTTCTTACGGCTCTAAGAACCCTCTTACAGAATACAAGATTGACGGCTTTAATATTTTTGATCAGATGCTGGAAACTATCCGTAATTCGGTTATGTCTCGTGTATTCCGTGTACGTGTACAGCTTTCACCAGAAGCCGCTGAAGCCCGCCGCCGCATGCTGGAAGCTCAGCAACAGGGAATGAATGCACAGCATAACGAAGCAGGCAATACGGCCGCTCAGATGGCTCAGAATACTGCAGAGCGCAGTGCCCATTCTTCTTTCAACGGAGACCAGGCAAGACGTCAGGCAGCCGGAAGCGCAATGAATCAGCGCTCACAGGGAGACAACGTAACAGTTCGCAGAACAACGCCTAAGGTTGGACGTAATGATCCTTGTCCATGTGGAAGCGGAAAGAAATATAAGAACTGTTGTGGCCGCTAGAACAAAACGCTAGTTGACGATAGAACAAAACAGTGGTTGAGGCTCTCGAAGCCATAAAAAAATCCGGTGACTTAAAATAAAATGTCACCGGATTTTTTTTATTTAGGACTCTGATATTTTATACCTTTCCAAGTCTGCCAAGTGGCCAGAATCTGAACACAGGTTTTCCTATAATATATTTTTTATTTATATACTGAGGCGACATTATAGAATAATATGATATAGAAAGAGGATCTGTTTTTGCCAGAGCAGTTTCTTTGTAATCATAAGAATGACGTAAATCGAGAGAGTTAAAGCGGTTATCTCCCATCATAAAATAACAGTTTTCGGGAATATACTGAGGATTTCCAGCCGCATCATTTGCAGGGAATACCGGCATATTTCTTGAATCAAGAAGATTCTGCACATACCAGTAATGAAGTTCGATTTCATCCATTAAACTTTTTATTACCTTTTGCGAATCCCACTGACTCTGATCAAATCCATCAGAATAATATTTGGCATATTCTACCATCATCTTACCGAAAATAATTTTTGCCATAACATTCAGACGGTAATTTGATTCTGAATAATAATCACGAACATCATTTTTTGAAGGAATCCATGAAGTCATAAAGTTTTCAAACCACTCTGCTCCTCCTTCCTGGAGGTACATATTCTTAAATATTTCCATGCGGTTTCTAAAAAGAATTCCTTCATAAAGCTCTGGTGCAGTAAACTTTCCTGCATCTTTATTTACAACACGCAGATTATAAAACTGTCTTGCAAGTTCTTTTGCCTTAAATTCTGCCGATGCCAAATCATAATTACGGCGAGCTTCTTCGTAATCAAGCATCTGCTGATATTTTTCTGTATTGAACGGAAAATGCTGTATATTTGATTTTAATTTTGGATTAACTGAATTAAGATTCCAGACTGCATATTTTGAATCTAACTGCACAGGTTCAAAAACATCACTTGAAGCAGTTCGGCGGTAAAGTGTTCCATCCTGCATTACAAGCTGTTCACCAGGAAGGCCGGTAATTCGTTTTACCAGAGGATCTGCCTTTAATTCTCCATCTGTATCTTTATTAAGATTGATTGTCATAAGACTGAACATATAAATAAGCTGAGATGTAACCGTTTTGACTTCTGACTTTCTATCCATACTGTAATGAGGGTTACGTAAAACAATGGTATCTCCTCTTTTGTATTTACGGAAATCTGGTAAACCTACTTCTGTAAGAGGAAATTTTGGACCACAATCTATTTTTGAAACAAAAACACGATCTTTTATAAGAAAAGTTGGAACCATTGATTCTGAAGGGATTTCATACAGCTGCATAAGGAAAATCTGAAAAATCAGAACTGTAAAAATTGACCAGAAAAAGGCATCTATCCAGTCTACAAATTCATAAACAACTTTAGCAAATCCCTTAAACTTACGTTCTACAGGAATTATTTTCCAGCCTTGAACAATTTTTATATTTTTCTCTGGATAAAGAACTCGAGAATTAAAAAAAGCAAGAACAAAAATAACAAACCAGGATATAACTGCAAAAACATCAACTACAAAAGGAGTTCCAGTTTTTCCTGCCCTGCGGATTATAAATGTTATAAATAAAAAATATGGGAGATATTCATTTAATTTAATAGCTGCATAAAGATATGTTCCGTCTGTATCAAACACCAGTTTCTTTAATAAAAACCAGCAGGTAACAGCAAGGTAAATCATTGAAAGTGGAAATGCAAGAAGAGAAATATCTGCATGAAAACTGAGATTTAATAAAGTAAAAATTGCCGCTGCTGCGAGTTCTATAAATATAAAAAGTTTTAATCTTTTAAAGTCGGATGTAAGTTCAATTTTTTTGTTACTCATATGTATAATATAACAAAAAATTTCGTTTTATGTAACAAGTATTTGTCACACGGATTCGAAATGACTAACGTCATTTCCTGATATTTATATGAAAGATTTTGCGTTAGCAAAATCAAAATCCGTGTGATAATTTTATAATTTCATCATTCACTTTTATTATATCCTTAAGATCTGTATATTGTTCCCCTTTCAAAAATTGAAAAGGAGCATCTGTTTCTGCCAGCACACGCTCTGACGGCAGCTCACACACACAGGCTCTTGCTTTTTTATTCCCATTTAAAAGTTGTTTTCCAAAGCTGAAATAACCATTTATTCCCCGGTCCAGCAGTGATTGGGCTTCTACAGGAGATCCCATAAATGAATGAAAGAGAACTTCCGGGATTTTTTTTAACTGTTTTGAATATTCAAAAAGTTTATGATTTGCTTTGCGACAGTGAATTACAAGCGGTATATTATAGTTAAGTGCAAGCTCCAGCTGTATATTCCATATTTCTTCCTGTTGTTTTGCTGTACTCTTAAACTCCTCAGTAAAAAAATCAAAACCTGTCTCGCCAATAAAGGAAATAAGATTATTTTTGAGAAGATTTTCAAGAAAATCAGCTGACTCTTTTATATTTTCGTTTTCTGCATTCTGAGGATGCATTCCATAAGCTTGTATAATATTTGAAGGAGCTTTTTTCTGTATTTCAAATTCCTGTATACTATGTGCACAAGATATTCCCTGCCACTTAATATCATTTTCAAAATCTGAAATACTTATTCCTTTCTCTATACAAACTGCATAATGAAAATGTGCATCAAAATAATTTTTTTTATCTTTTTTTGAAAATTTTTCTAACATTATTTCTATTATATCCGAAAATAAGAGTAATGCGACAGTTTTGCGTGACACTTTAAATCATTTTTTATATATGGGAGTAAAAGAAAATGAAAAAATACACACTCAAAAGCATTGGTAAAAACACAGATTACATGACTATTCTGCGTGAGATGGAAGATGGCTTTGTAGTACAGATTGTTCGTGATATGGATGGCTACGAAGATATTAAAACAGATTATATTTCTCGCGAGCTCTTTGACAGCTGTATCCGCACCGGTTATCTTACAGAAATTACTGAAACTGTAAAGATGGCTGTTAATGCATAAAAAATAAAAAGTAAAAAACTAGTCCTCTTGTAAATGAACTGCCGGTTACACCATCGGCAGTTTGACTTTTTATATTTAATACTTCGATAAGCACAGTAACTTTCTTGTTTAACTAGCTGTTAATGCCTTCCTAAAAAAGTTCGGGGTGACATTTTATTATTTGAGAAGCTTCTTTTATCCTTTCTTCTTTATTGCCAGGTTTAAGCCATTTAATTTCAACGCCTTTTTTTTCCATCATACGAAACCAAGTTTCCTGTCTTTTTGCAAACTGTCTTATGGCAATAAATAAACTTTGATAAAGTTCTTCTTTAGAGGCAATTTTTCCCTGCAGGAATTCAGAACAAAAACGATACTCAAGTCCAAGCTTTTCCAGTCTTTCCCAGCTTATTCCGCTCTCATGAATAGACTGAACTTCTTCCAGCATTCCACCATCAAGTCTTTCACGAAGGCGTATACTGATATTTTCCCAAAGCTGAGGTCGTGGTAAAGTCGTTCCAATTATAAGAGGCTTTATTTCAGGTCGCTGAACAGAAGTCGATTCTACTCCCTGTTTTTTGGCTTCAATAATTTCCAGAGCTTTGATTACCCGGTCTTTTTCAAGAAGGTCACATTTTGTATGGAGGTCAGGCTGAAGCTTCATAAGACGATCTGCAAGAACCTCAAGAGGAGTTGCTTCAAGTTCTTCATGCAGTTTTTTATTTTCCGGAAGTATTACCAGCTGATAATCACGTACAATGGCATCCAGATACATGCCGGTACCTCCGACAACAACCGGAAGTTTTCCGCGGTTAGATATATCTTTAAATGCCTTATAAAAATCCTGCTGATAATTATATACATTATATTCTGCCGGAAGCTCTGTAATATCAATCAAATGATAAGGAACTGCCGCCCCTTCACTGCTTTGTGCATAATCAGCCAGGTCTTTTCCGGAACCTATATCAAGATGACGATAAGTTTGGCGTGAATCTGCCGAAATAATTTCACCATTGAAAGCCCTTGCAAGAGCAACTCCAATTGCAGTTTTTCCAACAGCAGTAGGTCCTAAAACTATTATACAGTTATATGAACTAGAGGACACGGCACACCACACACTTTAAATATTCAGATTTTGGATAACCAAGCAAAACCGGATGATCTGGACCTGCGCCCCGTTTTTCTAGAATCTGGATACGTTTATGACTATCCATTGCTGCATGCATAAGCATATCACAGAACATATGAGTTTCCATAAAATAAGAGCAGGAACAGGTAACAAGAATTCCACCTTCATTAAGAAGTCTCAGAGCACGAAGGTTTATTTCCTTATATCCGCCATAAGCCTTTTCAATCATTTTTGCTGATTTTGTAAAAGCCGGTGGATCCAGAATAATTACATCAAACTTTCTTCCTTCACTTTCATATTGCTTTAACAAATCAAAAACATCTGCACAAACAGCCTTCATAACATTTCCAGCATTATTTAATTCAATGTTATGATTTACCATATCAACTGCTTCTGGAGAAATATCAACCGATGTAACTTCACGTGCCCCATTTTTAAAAGCATTCAAACCAAAGGCACCTGTATGTGTAAATGTATCAAGAACAGACTTTCCCTTGCAGAAAGCAGCTGCAGCAACTCTATTAAATTTTTGATCCAGGAAATATCCGGTTTTCTGACCATTAGCAATATCAACACCAAGCTTTATTCCGTTTTCTACAATAGTAAACTGAGTTTCCCCTTTTCCGTAAATCCAGCCGGCTGTCTGTACAAGGCCTTCCTTATCACGTACACTTGCATCACTTCTTTCATAAATACCATCTGGTTTACAGACTTTTTTAAGAGCCGCAATAATTTCATTACGAAAAACATCACAAGAAAGAGAAAGAAACTGAACAACAATAATTATATGTCCTTTTTCATCACAAAAAC
Organism: Treponema sp.; assembly: GCA_016293915.1. GTDB lineage: Bacteria > Spirochaetota > Spirochaetia > Treponematales > Treponemataceae > Treponema_D. Next base: position 21,467 of record JAEDCY010000035.1, read on the forward strand.
GTTCACTTATTAATCCAGGGATAAAATCAGCTTCACCAAAAATTAAACGATAGGAATCTTTTTCATCATAAAACATTCGGCGCATGTTATAGCTATCAAGAATCCTTTTTTCATAAAATGCAGCTGCATCATTTATAATAACATCTGCATGTTCGTTCCCTATTAAGCGAACTGTAATTTTTGATTTTTTATTAATAACACCAGTTCCAAGAAAGCCACCGGCTTTTGTATAAACTTCAATAACAGAACCATCTTCTACACTGCAGTTTTTTAAGCTTTCATTTTTCCATTCAGATTTTTCATCAGCACGGTATTTTATATGTGATATTTCATTATCAAAAACCCATGGAAATCCCTGCTGAATTTCTTTTTCTTCTTTATTGTTCAAAAAAACTCTCGGAAAATTATTACTACTCATAGATGTCATTATATCAAACTTGATTATTCATCACAATTACATCATAATCTGAATATGCTTTTTATTTTTGATATGGGTGGAGTTGTTACAAACACCTTTAAAATGGATTCTATTTATCAGAAACTAAATATTTCCAAAAACGATTTTTCTGAAATCTGTAAAAAAAATAATAATGATATCTGGCACAAACTTGAAACAGGAATCATTTCTGTAAATCAATTCTGGAATGAATATAATAGAAGAATTCAGTCAATAGAAAAAGCAAAGCCTGTAGAAACAGATTTATTCAGGCTTTTCTTTCATCCTTCAAAGAATCTACAAACAATTGAATTAATTAAATCACTTAAAAAAAATAATCGTGTTGTATGCGGTACAAACACAATTCAAAGTCACTGGGAAAATCATATGGAACGCGGTGACTATGCTTTTTTTAATCAGACCTACGCTTCAAATAAAATCGGCTGTGCAAAACCAGATCCACATTTTTTTGAACTGATTCTGGAAGCTGAAGAAACTGAAGCGCAGAATGTCTTTTTTACAGATGATAAAGAAGAAAATGTTGCGGCAGCGGCAAGCCTCGGAATTCATGCAGAACTCTTTACCACGGCTGCAGAACTTACAGAAAAATGGAAGTTATTTTATTAAAAATCATCTTCCGAATCAGAAGACTTTATCTGTTTATTCAAACGGTTGGCCATTTCAATTTCATAACGGATATCAGAAAGACCTTTTGAGACTCTTGAATCCGGACAATTGTTATACACTTCAAGCATCATGCTTTCGGCAAGCGAAAGATTTCCCAAAGCTTCCTGGAGAATTGCTGCGTTATAACCAGCTTCAACCAATCCTGTTTCTTTATAAATGTTTGAAAATTCCTCTGAAGCTTTTTTCAACATTGAATTGCCTGCAAGTTCATCAGCAGCCTTCATTCTTTCCTTGAGCGCTTTATCTTTTGTTTTTGCTTCAAGCAGAGAAATAGATTTAGTAACTACATATGGCTGTAATTCTTTTAAGATTGATTTTGCTGCATATCTGATTTTAGATTCGATTAATTTATATGCCGATGGTAGTAATGATCTTCTTTCATAATTATCAGAAGTAGCCTGACAATCAATTTTGCTATAAGAAATAACACAGTTATTGCTGCTATCTACAATCTGATATCTGAATCTGAAATCAACATCTCTAATCCAATGTTTTTCAAAAATATATTCAGCCGCTGTTGTTTCTGTTGCAGCTTTTACAAGTTTTCTCTCCTCATATACCCTGTCATCAATATTAAAATATGAAACTTCACCGGTAAGATATACATCAGCAGGATTTAAATATCCTTTTTTTTGGGCTAATTCAACTTCATCTGAATTTATAAGTTTTATGTAAGGTGATTTTGCAAGACCGTTTTCTATTTCCCCACGCAAGGTTCTGATAGCAGCTTCTTCATCTGGATTATTAATTTCAAACAACTGATAGAAGGTATTAATAAGCAGCTCTGTTCCTGAATGAGCATCATATTCTCTATAATATGCATAAGGCTTTACAGGAAGCACAGCAATTGTTTTAGCACCATTTAAATCCAGTTTTGCAGGACGAGTGAGCTGCACATTTACAGTAGTGGCGCAAGAAAAAAAACACATACATAAAATAGAAGTAAAAAAGAGAAAAAGACTGAAAGAAAAAGATTTAAAAAGCTTTTTCATAATAAACTCCTGAGTTCACAGAATTATTAAATTGTTCAATATTATAACACTTGTATTGAATAAAATCATTCCTAAATATATAATAATTCAATTTTTTTTATATGCAATGAGGCAGTAGATATGAATACAGCACTTCCGAATACTGAAATCATACTTCACATTCTTCTTTCAGTTGGTATTATTGTAATTGTAGCTAAATATTTTGGCGTATTTGCAAAAAAAATCGGTATACCACAAGTCGCCGGAATGATACTTGCAGGGCTTCTGTTACGTTTTATTCCCTTCTTCAGAAACTTTGGAAAAACAGATCCTAATATCATTTATAATGAAACAAATCAGTTCATTTCTTGTATGTCTGAAATTGGTGTCATTCTTATAATGTTCTCAGCTGGACTTGGTACAAATCTGAAATCACTCGTAAAATCAGGGTTTAAGGCAACATTGATTGCTACCTGCGGCGTTTTTGTTCCATTAATTATGGGAACAATCATGGCCATGTTCTTCTTTGGTTCTGACGGCTGGGGAAGTCAGAGCTTTTTTAAGTGTGTATTCATTGGAACTATACTTACAGCTACTTCTGTAAGTATTACAGTTGCAGTACTCAAAGAACTTGGAAAAATCAAATCTGATTTGGGACAGACAATTGTAAGTGCCGCAATTATTGATGATGTAATTGGAATTATAGTACTCACAATTGTACTCGGTGTAAGTTCTGGAAAAGGCGGCTATCTTGGAATCATATTAAAAACCATGGCCTTTTTCCTCTTTGCAATTATTGCAGGTTTTATTGTATACAGACTTTTCCGCTGGTATGATAAACGCCATCCACGCTCACGCCGCATCCCGATTTATGCACTTGGAATTGCATTAATTTTTGCCTTCTGCGCAGAGCATTTCTTTGGTATTGCCGATATCACAGGTGCTTATATTGCAGGCATAGTATTCTGCAGTTTAAGTGATGCATCCTACATGGAATCAAAAATTGATATTAATGCCTATATGATTTTCAGTCCTATATTTTTTGCAGGAATTGGATTAAAAACAGATCTTTCCGGAATGAACTGGAATCTTCTCTGGTTCTCAATTGCATTTGTAATTGTAGGATGTATTTCAAAAATCATCGGTTGTGGCGGTATTTCAAAACTTCTTGGTTTCAACTGGAAAGAATCTTTACAGATTGGAGAAGGCATGATGGTTCGCGGTGAAGTTGCATTGATTGTTGCAACAAAAGGACTTTCAGCTAATCTTGTAGATTCAAAATATTTTACTTCTGTAATTCTTTTGATTATTGTTTCTTCAACGATTGTACCAGTTCTGCTTAAGAAATCTTTTAATTCAGATAATCTTCCAGCTGACAAAACTTTTCGATCTTAGCAAAATATTTTTCATCTTCCGGGTGGCCAAATCCGTAGGCTGCCCAGATAAATGGAATATCAGCTTTTTTACAAGCTTCATAATCTCCCTGAGTATCACCTACATAAACAGGATTTTTTAAGCCGTTTCTTTCAAGAATAAGGCGGATATTTTTATCTTTTGAAAGTCCTGTATTTCCAAAGCATTCAAAATCTTTGATAAATTTTGTAATACTATTTTTTTCCGTTACAAGTTCGATATAACCTTTTTGACAATTACTTACTATATAAAAAGGGATTTTAGAAGACATGTTTTTTATTGTCTGCACAACCCCTTCGTATGTTATGTTTTCTTTATTCAGACAAATTGCGTCATGCTCCATTTCACAGCATTTTTGCATAAGTATATCTTTCTCACTATCAGATAGTTCTGGAAAAAGATTATCTGCAATAACATCCATAGTTTTACCAAACTGCCCCTGTAGAATCTCAGCCGTTACACGTCTAACCTGAGGAAACAATTTCTCAATAGCTGTATTCCAGGCAGCTGCAACAACTCCAGTCGTATTCCATATTGTGCCGTCAACATCTAATATAATTCCATCAATTTTCATTTTATATCTCCTTTTGGGCGCAAAAAAATCTTCCAACACGCGTTCCGCCCTTCGCTAACGCTCACCGTCCTCGGTCGCGGGTCACTACCCGCTCCCTGCGGTCGGCAAGGGGCTCCATGCTTGGCGCTAATTTCAGTTAAATAAAAAAGCCAGCAGCGGGAAGCACAGCTTCCCACCCCCATCAGTCGGATGAGCCTAACGAACGCTCCACTGG